>DQHS01000320.1 GCA_003524365.1 Cellvibrio sp.
TCGATCACTTCCTGACAGCGGCGCTCCATTTCCGGGTTTTGGCGTTGAACTGAGGCGAAATCCAGATCTTCTGAAGAGGAGCCGGAAGCCATAGATGATGCCGCACCGCCGCCCAGACCAATCAACATGGCTGGGCCGCCGAGAACGACTAATTTAGAACCGGCCGCAAAGGGCGGCTTTTCAATGTGTTCGGCTTTGATATTGCCGTAGCCACCGGCCAGCATAATCGGCTTGTGATAACCGCGACGCTCGCCGTCAAAGTTTTCTTCAAAGGTGCGGAAGTAGCCGCAAATATTCGGGCGACCGAATTCGTTGTTGAATGCTGCACCGCCGATAGGGCCGTCGAGCATGATGTCGAGCGCGGTCACAATACGACCCGGCTTGCCGTAGTTCTGTTCCCACGGCTGGATGAAATCGGGGATCTGCAGGTTGGATACGGTAAAACCGTTCAAACCCACTTTGGGTTTGGAACCGCGACCCACTGCACCTTCATCGCGAATCTCGCCACCAGCACCGGTACCGGCACCCGAGAACGGAGAAATAGCTGTTGGATGGTTGTGCGTCTCAACCTTCATTAACAGATGAATCGGTTGCTGGGTGTATTCGTAGGCTTTGGTATCCGGGTTGGGATAGAAGCGCCCTGCTTCGTGACCAACAACAACTGCGGCGTTATCCGCATAGGCGGAAAGTACATCTTCGCCGCCAACTTCGTTGGTGTTTTTGATCATCTTGAACAGGCTGCGCTCTTGCTCAACGCCGTCGATAGTCCAGGAAGCATTGAAGATTTTATGGCGACAGTGTTCGGAGTTGGCCTGCGCAAACATCATCAATTCAACATCGATGGGATTGCGACCGAGTGTTTTAAACGCATCGACAAGATAGTCGATCTCATCATCAGCCAGGGCCAAACCGAGGGATTTATTTGCGGCAACCAGTGCATCGCGACCACCACCGAGGATGTCTACCGAGGTTTGTGCAGCAGGTGCTTGGGATATAAACAATTGCTCTGCGGCTTCAAGGCGATCAAATACAGTTTCTACCATGCGGTCATGCAACAGCGCGGTAATGGCTGCGCGATCTGCCGCTGAAATCGTACCCGTCACATAATAGGCAACACCACGCTCGATGCGGCGCACCGGCTCAAGGCCGGTGTTTTTGGCGATATCGGTTGCTTTGGATGCCCAGGGAGAAATAGTCCCAAGGCGCGGCACCACCAGAAAGAGTTCACCCTCATGACTCACCAGACCTTCGACTTTAGGGCCGTAAGTCAGCAGCTGTTGTAGCACCTGCTGTTGGTCGTCGCTCAGCGGAGCGGCGACATTGGCGAAATGCACAAACTCGGAACTGACACCGGTCACAGCGGGAACGCGCTGTTGCAGGTTAGCCAGGAGTTTTTGCGTACGGAAACTGGAAAGAGCGGGAGCGCCACGCAGGATTAACATAGTGGGAAGAGCCTCGGCATGGGGTAATGACAAAAAGAAAGGCGCGCATTGTACTGGATTTACGCCTTGCCCGAGAGGTTTTTTGCGACCAAGACTCCAAATAAGCTCTTTTTACAACGGCGGCAGACTACGCATGCGGACGGTCTTTCAAGAATCCCACGCGCCTACGAATACGGCTCAATGCCACTGGGGTAATACCCAAATATCGCGCTATATCATTTTGCGACAAACGCTCCAGTAACCGAGCTTCACGCTCACAAAATAATAAATAGCGCTCCTCTGGCGACATGCATAGAAGCTCGTACTCCCGCCGCTCCTTTTTCATTGCCAGCTTTAATAACATAGTATTTAAAACATCGGTCAACCCTGGATTATTAGTAACCAGATTCAATACCGCTTGTTTAGGCACATCAATCACCACTGAATCCTCAAGGCTCAACACCGTGAACGAATTTGGATTCCCAGCAACAGTTGACTGCATGCTTGCAATAAATTCACCTTCCGTAACGAACGACTTGATAAATTCCTTCCCATCTAGCGTTTCATAATAAGCTTTTACCAACCCGCTTTGGATAAAAAATAAATTCCCCCCCCTCTCCCCTTGCCGGAACAAAAATGTTCCTTTGGGACAATGGCGAACGCTACCCAACTTTTTTAATAGTTCGTTCACAAAATAACTCCCGATAAATATACGGACTTTACATCAAGCCTCTCTTATTAAAGAGCCGCCACAGTAATTGGCATTTGAATTCTTGTCAAAATCTGAGACGACAATTTTAAATTAGTTAATTGGCGCTGTTTCTAACAATTAACTTAACCACAGTTAATGAATAATAATTTTTTGTCGCCATACAATGCGCCACTCATTCGCTTTTATACAGGATCGCATGGACTATGAATTTACAGGACAAAACATTACTTATAACGGGTGGCACCTCAGGTATCGGATATGCGCTGGTAAAGAAATTATCAGCGTCCAGCAAAAGCATTATTGTTATTGCTCGCAATCCAATACACCTGGAAAAAATAAAGAGTGAATTCACCAATGTGCACACCTACAAATGCGCTCTTGCCAACAAAATAGATCTGGAAAAAACATTTAGTGAAGTTATCAATAACCACCCTGACATTTCGGTTGTTATTAACAATGCTGGTATTCAAGCAACACCCACCTTTCTTGACAAGGATTTTAGTTTTGACAGCATTGAAAATGAAATCAGCGTAAACCTTATTGCGCCTATCAGGATTTGTGCACTTATGTTAGGGCCCTTGCTTAATCTGAAAGCACCGGCCGCTATAGTTAACATCACCTCCGGATTAGCCTTTTATCCTAAAAAGAACTCAGCGGTCTACTGTGCAACCAAAGCAGGCTTGCGCAACTTCACCCAAAGCTTTCGCTATCAACTGGAAGACACGCCCATCAAAGTATTTGAAGCAATAATGCCATTGGTTAACACACCCATGACACATGGGCGAGGAAAAGGAAAAATATCACCCGACAGCGCAGCTAGCGCCATCATCAAAGGCATTGAAAATGATGATGAAGAAATTTTCGTAGGTAAGGCAAAACTAATTCCATTGGTATCACGCATTAGTCCCAGCCTAATGGCTGCCATCCTGAAAGCAGGTTAACGAGGTCACTTATGAAACAACTTTTAACAATTGCGCTCATTTTGGCAACAGCATTTGCTTCCACTTTTATTGTGATAAAAACCACAGGGATACTAACTATTGAAGATATAAAAAATTGGCTAACTATAGCGTCAGAAATTAACCCGATATATGTCGCGTTGACAGTAATAATTTTACTTTTTGCTGATCTTTTTATTGCAGTCCCCACTTTAACAATTTGCATTTTGTCCGGATATTTTTTGGGATGGTCAACAGGTGGACTTGCTTCGACTGTCGGAATGATGCTGGCAGGGGTAGTAGGTTATTGGATTTGTTGGACGATTGGCCCAAAACTCTTAATGAGAATATACAAAGACCCAAAAAAACTTGCAGAAATGCAGAATATTTTTTCTGAGCACAGCACCAGCGTAATACTTATGTGTCGAGCAATGCCAATTTTGCCGGAAGTAGTCTCATGCATGGCAGGCGCGAATAAAATGCCATTTTCTCGTTTTATTGCGTATTACAGCATATCGACTATTCCCTACGCATTTATCGCTGCTTATGCTGGATCAAAGAGTTCACTAACCAATCCAACACCAGCCATTTTCACAGCGATAGGAATTTCTCTTGTTCTTTGGCTTTCATGGTTTTTCTTTTTACGTCGCCATTATCCAAAACCGAACTTGATCCAACCAAAACAGTAACTTTAGAGTATTAATCATTAAATTTTAAAAACACCTACCAAAATAGGATTTTTTTACCTCACTGGGGAGTGATAATGGAAACTATTGATTCAGCTACCACCAAAACCATCAGCAAACGTTTTGATAGTATTCTCGATGTTTCTGAAAGCCAATGGGATGCGATAATTCCACGTGCCACTGGCTTGAAGCATAACGTTCTACAAACGCTCGAGCTGTCACGAGTTAATAATTTAATCTGCCACTACTTGGCATTCGAACAAGGAAACCACTGGATAGGAAAAGCAAATATTTACGAAACCTCTATGGATTTTGCTTCCCTGGACAAAAATTTATCGCCTCATGCCCGCCGATTGATAAAAATTTGGTTCCCCGACTACCTGAACTTATCCATGGCCGAGTGCGGTTTATTTGCCATGAATGGCGATGGAGTCGTCGTAAAAGATCCGCATCACCTCACGCAAGTTATTCCGTTAATTCACAACGAATTGCAAAATATTGCCACCGAGAAGAATCTGGATTTATTGGTATTTCGCGATGTACCACTGGAACAGTACAGTATTTACGAAAAAATTCTAACACCTCTAGGGTATACACCTTCAGCGGGATTCACTAATGCAGTGATCGATATTCGCTGGAATTCGATTGAGCACTACCTTGAAAGTTTAAACAGCAAGGATAGATACAAACTCAAAACCGCCCTCAAGATAGAAGAGGATTTTGGCATACGCGTTGAAATAACATCTGACTACAAACACCTGGCCAAACAAATGGCCGACCTATGGCGCAATGTAAATGCCTCGTCCGATGATTACAACCGTGAGCAGTTAGATGAAGCATTCTTTTACGAAGCTGGTGCACGCCTGCAAAACAATAGCGAAGTGATATTGTTCTACGCCAAAGAAAAACTCGTTGCTTTTATGTGGAGCCTGATTGGGACTGAAGACTACCATATGGCAGACTGGGGTGTGGATTACGATTACCCGCAATACCGGGAGGCTAATTTCTATCGCGCCGCATCAATGATTTCACTAAAACGTGCAATTGCGCTGGGCAAACAGCGCATGCAATTAGGCATGACCAATTACACGCCTAAAAAATTGTTGGGCGCACAAATGCAACCATTAGTGTACTTCATCAAACATCAAAAAAATTCGGCCTTTACTACTATTGTCAATCGCATGATTACCGATGCCATCGAGCAGCCCCCCGAATTAAATTATTACGCTGCCGGTAGCTGGCCGTTAGATACTATGACTGCCGATGAATATAAATCAATATTTACACAAAAACTGGTTGACTACACCACCAATGATGCACTCTCCAGAGTAGATGCCAATTACGATATAGATATTTTGAAACTGGGCGGTCTATATGGTTTTTATCCCGATATTGAAACCTTAAACCTTCCCTTGAGCAGTGGAATTTTTGTTAACTACAATCATCACCCTGAAATTATCAATGCGGCTAACAAAGCTTGGGATAACACCAAAGCAACTCATAACGGCGCACCTTTTTTTAGCGGTGAATCTGACGCGACACGAGCCCTGCAATTTAAACTTTCCCAGATGGTGCAACAAGAAGCTGCGCAATTACTGCCAAATGGGAATTTAATTCACCAGACCGCACTCACTCCCCTACTCGATTCATCTTGTCTGGTATTGCTGGATGAACAAACCAGCCCCGGCATCTGGGAAGCTGTTGGACCTGCTGGTTGTGAAATAAAAACTTTCGCACATCAAGATCTGGCGGATTTGGAAGCAATTATTATCGAAAATACTGGCCGAAAAATCCTGATCATTGCTGAAACTGCATTTCCATTGTTTGGCGATCAAACCGATATAGCAGCGTTGGTACAACTAAAACAGCAATACGATACGCGACTTTACGTCGATGAATCACTCACCCTTGGGTTATGTGGAAAAAATGTAACCAACACACACTATCGATTAGGGCTAAGCGCACAGCAGGGTATTAGCGATCAGATTGATGTGATTGTTGCGTCTACTTTATCCGGGTTGGGTATCGATGCGGGTTTTGTTGCTGCACCAACCAAAGTGATTGAACACATTCGTCACCAGGCTACCAGCTTGTTGTTTGCAGGCAGTTTATCCGCTGCACAACTTGCGATGCTATCCACCGCATTGGATTTAGCCGCAAATCGATTAACGACTGACTCTGAATTATTTGCTAAAACCGAATTCCTTACCGGAAAATTAATTGAGCAAGGATTTAATGCTGCACTTTATCAGAGCCCGATCATCAATCTTATTTTTACGGATTTTATGATCACGCTAGCAGTTCAGAAAAAACTACTGCAACTTGGTGTCGCGGTGGCGGCTATTGGCCAACCACTGTTACCACCGGACATGTCGGTAATTCATCTGAATCTATACGAGGACATCACATGGGAAGAACTTAAAAAGTTGGTAGATATTTTTGCCAGCATTGCAATCGGCATTCAGCTTACTGAATAAACATCCTCATCGGGAAATGACTGCGCCTTAATAGGAGAAGTAATAATGACGCACAAAAATAGTTCATCACTCGCCATTGTCGGAATTGGTTGTCGCTATCCAGGCGGCATTAGTTCAGCAGATACATTCTGGGACGTCATCAGCAAGGGGACAGATGCAATCGTTGATGTCCCATCCAATCGCTGGGACTACCGCAAATTTTTTGATGCCAATGATAAACGTCCCGGTAAATCGCGCGTTAAACAAGGCGGATATTTACAGCAATCTCTGGATCAATTTGATCCGTTATTTTTTGGAATCTCACCCCGCGAGGCCGCTTATACAGATCCACAGCAGCGCCTGCTGCTGGAAGTGACTTGGGAAGCATTCGAAGATGCCGGTATCACCGAAGAGCGTTTACGTGGCTCTGATACCGGTGTGTTTATCGGTGCATTTAACCTGGATAACTTATTGCTTCAATTGGGCCGCGACAACGTGGAAACCATCAGCGCTTCCACGGCGGCCAGTGTAACCATGACCATGCTATCCAATCGACTGTCTTACACATTCGATTTAACAGGCCCGAGTGTCACTATGGATACCGCCTGCTCTTCCTCCATGGTGGCAATGCATTACGCGTGTCAAAGCATTATCAATGGTGATTGCTCTATCGCCATCGCGGGTGGAGTCAATGTTATTTCCCGCCCTGAATATATGGTTTCAATGAGCAAGGGCGGTTTTCTTTCTGCCCATGGCCGCTGTAAATCCTTTGATAAAGACGCGGCCGGTTATGTGCGCGGCGAAGGTGCTGGCATCATCATTATCAAAACACTGGAGCAAGCGATTGCCGACAAGGACGAAATTTATGCTGTGATTCGTAACACGGGCGTAAACCAGGATGGCCACACCCAAAACGGCATTTCTTTCCCAAGCGCAGAAGCACAGCAACGCCTGATCGAAAAATTGTACCGCGAGGCGGCGATTAATCCGCTGGATGTTGGGTATATCGAAGCCCATGGCACCGGAACCCAGGCGGGAGACCCCATTGAAATTTCGTCGCTCGCCGCTGTATTTACACCAGGTCGCCCGGTGGAGACCCCCTGCTTCGTCGGCTCGGTAAAATCCAATTTCGGACACACTGAATCAGCCGCTGGTGTAGCCGGGATCATCAAAGCATCACTCTCAATTAAACACGGGGAGATACTGCCCAACCTGCATTTCAATAATCCTAATCCCAATATTGATTTTGCCGGTGGACGTATTGCAGTACCCACCAGCCAACACACCTGGAATGAAGGCGAACGCACCCGCCTGGCTTCGGTTAACTCCTTCGGTTATGGCGGAACCAATGGCCACGCTATCCTGGAGGAATTCAAATCACCCATTTCTGCTCAGCAGACGCTCGATCAGGCAGGACATTATTTGCTGCCATTGAGTGCAAAAAACCGCAAAGCACTGAACGCACGCTGCAGCAAGTTACTCGATTATTTGCAAAGCCCTAAAGGGCAAAACGTTTCGTTGAACGATTTGAATTACAGCTTGGCCTATCGCCAATCTGGCCTTGAAGAGCGCTTGAGCCTGGTCATTAAAAACAAAACGGATCTTGAGGAAAAACTGCGCAGCCTGATACAGGGCGATCACCCTGAAGGTAGTGTACAAGCTGCCATTGATGTGTCGGGCAATCGTCGCCTCGCCTTTGTATTTACCGGGATGGGTCCGCAATGGTGGGCGATGGGCCGCGAACTTTATGCGCGCGAACCGGTATTTCAGCAAGTTATTGACCAATGCTAATTTGCTGAACAGCTCATCGCATTGGTCAATAACTTGCTGAAAT
>DQHS01000350.1 GCA_003524365.1 Cellvibrio sp.
GGTAGAGCGCGATGGGTGCCAGCAGAGAATCCAGCTGCGCCTCACTAAAGCTGGCTTGCGCCGCCGTTGTGCTGTAGCTGGTTTGGTCGACCGCTTGAGTGGTCGTGCAGCCCACAAGTAATGGCAGCAGCAGACTGATCGTTAACGCAAATTTTCCTGGGCGTTGCAGAAGCTGGCTAGTCATGATGGTTCTCGCTCGGATACTGATTGTTACCCTCTAGGAGGGCGGAGTGGTGCTGGAGTTTCTTTCGCTATTTCTTGCAATAGATCCTTTATAGGAGCCTGGCGCTTAACCCGAGCTGAACTGCTTGCAGGCTCTCGCTTGACTAATCAAGTGGTGCCCCGATAATGGCGCACTTTTGCGATATCCATCGCATTGACCTCGGGTAATAGAGAGCAGCGCATGATCGATGTGAATTTTCAGTTAAAAGGCAGTGCTATTACCGTGGTGGTACTGGCGATTATCCGCTACGAACCCAAGAGTTTGTTGGCTGAGCTGAAAGAAAAAGTTGTCCAGGCTCCACAGTTTTTTAATAACTCCCCGGTATTGGTCAATCTCGACCGTTTGGAAAACCCCGAAGATCTGAAAAAAATCGGCGATTTGCTGTCAATATGTCGTGAACTGGATTTACAACCACTAGGTTTTAGCGGCGTACCTGAGGTATTGTTAGCGGCAGTTAATAAGACCGGTCTGGCAGTGCTGCCTACTCCGAGTGAACGCGCGCTCAAACTCCCCAAACAAGAAGCAGCACCGCAAGCGGTAGAGACGGTGATCGAGCGGGTCGTGGAGACAGTGGTCGAAACCGTTATCGAAGAGCGACTGGTGCAGCGGCAGAGTAAAGTCGTCACCCGCCCAGTGCGCTCCGGCCAGCAAATTTACGCCGAAGGTGCGGATTTGATTGTGCTGGCGCAAGTGAGTGAGGGCGCAGAAGTGTTGGCCGATGGCCATATCCATATTTACGGCACTCTGCGTGGTCGCGCATTGGCCGGTGTAAAAGGTGATGAAACCGCGCGCATTTTTTGCCAGCAAATGGAAGCCGAATTAGTGTCGGTCGCTGGTAACTTTGTACTGCAGGATTCTCTGCCTAAAGAATTGTTAAAAAAGCCGGTGCAAATTTCTCTCAAGGGCGAAAAAGTTGTCGTAGAAGCCCTTGTTAGTAATTAACAGTATTTTTTCATTTACGGAAACTTTGAAGAATACACTTTTCGTCATACCCGCGAACGCGGGTATCCAAACAATAAATAACTTGGATTAGCTGCGCTGGTCTGGCGGCTCCTGCGTTCGCAGGAATGACGAATAATTCAGAGCTTTCCTATTTCTTTTTAGACTTTTGATATTTACAGGAGCCTTCCCTTGGCCAAGATTATCGTTGTTACATCAGGTAAAGGCGGTGTAGGTAAAACTACATCCAGCGCAGCAATCAGCACCGGTTTGGCTATGCGCGGCCACAAAACTGTGGTTATCGATTTTGACGTAGGTTTGCGTAATCTGGATTTGATCATGGGCTGCGAACGCCGCGTGGTGTACGACTTTGTGAATGTGATCAAAGGTGAATCCACTCTAAATCAAGCGTTAATTAAAGATAAACGCACCGAAGGTCTGTACATTCTGCCCGCATCGCAAACTCGCGATAAAGACGCACTGACACGCGAAGGTGTTGAAACGATTATCAACGAACTCGCCAAAGATTTTGAATATATCGTGTGCGATTCTCCTGCCGGTATTGAGCAGGGCGCATTGATGGCATTGTATTTTGCCGACATCGCAATTGTAGTCACCAACCCGGAAGTATCTTCGGTGCGCGACTCAGATCGTATCCTGGGTATTCTGCAAAGCAAATCGCGCCGCGCAGAACAAAATCTGGAACCGATTAAAGAGCATTTGTTGCTGACTCGCTACAACCCACTGCGCGTTGAAGCCGGTGAGATGCTCAGCGTTAACGACGTTGAAGAAATTCTGGCGATTCCATTGCTCGGCGTTATTCCGGAATCGGAAGCCGTATTAAAAGCATCCAACCAAGGCACTCCGGTGATTTTGGATGAGGCCACACCGGCTGGTCAGGCTTACAGCGATGCGGTTGATCGTCTGCTCGGTAAAGAAATACCGCACCGTTTCCTGGAAGCGGAAAAGAAAAGTTTCCTTAAGCGTTTGCTGGGGGTATAAGCCGTGAGTATTTTTGACTACCTGCGCAAGAAGCGCACGCCCTCGTCGGCCTCGGTCGCCAAGGAGCGTTTGCAAATTATCGTTGCGCACGAGCGCAACAAACGCAATTTAAGCCAACCGGATTTCCTACCGCAAATGCAGCAGGAAATTATCGCTGTGATTCGTAAGTATATTAATATCGAATCCGATCAGGTTACCGTCAACCTCGACAATTCCGACAACTGTTCGGTGTTGGAGTTGAACATTACCCTGCCGGATTAACTCATCGTGCTGCATGATTTACGCAGCGAGTAAGAAAAGGGATGTGCCGAATCCGGTGCATCCCTTTTTTATTGCGTGTACTATTTTTTGTTATCCATTGGCCCTCTTTATTTATGAGAAGAATTTATGAGAACAATTTATAGGAATGATTTGTGGGTATGAATTATGAGATTGGTTTATGAGTGCTGATTTTCACGCATTACCGGCTGACCAATTAGTGGTATTCGATTTTGAAACCACGGGGCTTTCACCGGATATGGGGGACCGCTCGATTGAAATTGGCGCCGTGTTAATTGAAAACGGAAGGATTACTGAACGCTTTCAGCAGCTCATGAATCCCGGCGTGCGCATTCCCTTGTTTATTGAAAATCTCACTGGGATTACCAACGCAATGGTAAAAGAGTCGCGCCACAATGCCGAGGTGATGAGTGATTTTTACGATTTTATTGCCGGGCGTAATTTGGTCGCCCACAATGCCAGTTTTGATGAGCGCTTCCTGCGCGCGGAATTTCGCCGCATCAAAAAATATTGCTCATCGGGTATTGCCTGCAGTTTATTGGCGGCGCGCCGTATTTTTCAGCAGGCACCTAACCATCAATTGGCAACCTTGGCGCAGTATAAAAACTTACCCAGCGATGGTATTTATCACCGTGCGTTAGCCGACGCTGAAGTGACAGCGCATTTATGGTTGAGTCTGCTAGCGGAATTGCGTGAGCAGCACGAGCTTGATCAGCTATCGTTTGGGTTTATGCATGCACTCACCAAAACTCCCAAACATCAGTTGCGTCAGTTTTATTCAAAACACAAAGTGAAATCACCCGTAATGTGATTGATATGGTGATCCTGAATTATTCGTCATACCTGCGAACGCAGGTATCCAGACAATAGATGTTCATAGATGCCCGCGTTCGCGGGCATTAAGAAAATGACATTTTTCAGAAATTCTTTAGGTGCGGATTTAAAGGAGTCGACCTGTAATGCAACATGGTCCCATCAAAATATTGCTAGCTATTGTTATCGGCCTGCTTTTGGGCAGTTGCGGCACACTCATTAAGCCCAATGTCAAAACCGGCATAGTGCAATTGGAAAAAGGTTCTTACAAACTTGATCAGACGCATGTCGCGGTATTGTTTAAAATCAATCATATGGGGCTATCTACTTTTGTTGGTCGCTTTAATAAAGTCGATGCAACATTGGAGTTTGATCCCAACAACATTGCTGCTGCCAAGCTGTCGGCAATAATCGATGTTGCCAGTCTCGATGCGAATAACCGCGATCTTGAAGATACCTTGCGCGGTAGCAGTTGGCTCGATGCCGAAAAACACCCGCAAGCATTTTTTAAAACTACCAGCGTCAGTGTGCTTGACCAAAACTCGGCGATATTTTCCGGGGAGTTAACCTTGCATGGTGTGACTGCGCCGATCAATTTAACGGTCACATTTAATGGTGGTGCTAACAATATGCTCACAGGTTTCTATACGTTGGGCTTCTCCGCGAGTAGTACTTTTAATCGTTCGACCTTTGGTATCGATTATTTAATTCCGGCAATAGGTGATGCAGTTGCGATTGAAGTTTTTGCGGAATTTCAACAGCAATAATAAAACTATCCACTTCAGGAGTTGTTATGACCAACCATTTTCTTATCGGCGGCAATGGCACCCAATCGGTGCATTTGAGCTTACGCATGGCCAATCGCCACGGGTTGATCGCTGGTGCTACCGGCACCGGTAAAACCGTGAGCCTGCAAGTGCTCGCCGAGGGTTTTGCCAAAGCGGGTGTGCCGGTATTTATGGCGGATATTAAAGGCGATTTATCCGGCCTCGCTAAAGCGGGCAAGCCGCATCCTAAAGTGGATGAGCGGGTGAAATTAATGAATATCGCTGATTACCAGCAGCGATTATTTCCCTGCGTGTTTTGGGATTTGTACGCGAAAAAAGGTCATCCGGTGCGCGCCACTATTTCAGATTTTGGTCCATTGTTGTTAGCTAATTTTTTTGATCTCAACGAAACCCAAACTGGTGTGCTCTACGCCGCGTTTAAAATTGCCGATGACCAGGGCATGCTGATGCTGGATTTAAAAGATCTGCAAGCCATGCTCAACTGGATGAAAGACGAGCGTAAAACTCTTGAAGATGAATACGGTGGAATCAGTGAGGCCAGCATCGCCGCCATCCAGCGGCGCTTGATGATGCTGGAGCAAGAAGGTGCCGATGATTTTTTTGGCGAGCCTGCGTTGGATTTAAATCACTTGATGCAAGTCACTTTAGAGGGTACTGGTGTAATCAATATTCTTGATGCGACTACGCTCGTCAACCAACCCAAACTTTACGCAATATTTTTGCTCTGGTTAATTTCCGAATTATTTGAAAATCTACCGGAGCAGGGTGATTCCGACAAACCCAAAATGGTGTTCTTTTTCGATGAGGCTCACTTATTGTTTAACGATGCGCCGAAATTACTGATCGATAAAATTGAGCAAGTCGTGCGTTTGATTCGCTCTAAAGGGGTAGGTATTTATTTTATCTCACAAAGCCCTGCAGATATTCCCGATACCGTGCTTGGTCAATTGGGGAATCGTGTGCAGCATGCGCTACGCGCTTACACACCTAAAGACCAACAAGCCGTAAAAATTGCCGCGCAAACTTTTCGGGCCAATCCGGCATTTTCAACCGAAGCCGCGATTACCGAATTGGGTATAGGCGAGGCATTGGTGTCGGTATTGGATGAGAAGGGCTCGCCTACACCGGTAGAGCGAGTCATGGTTTCACCACCTGCATCACGCATTGGTCCATTGACCGATGAGGAGCGCACCGAGGTAATGGCACGTTCACCCTATAAAGCGATTTATAACCAAATTATTGATCGCGAATCGGCTTATGAAATTTTGAAAGGTCGGGTTGCTCAACAAACACAAACGGAGCAGCAACAAAAAATTCAGGAACAGCTGCGCGTCGAACAGGAACGTATTTTTAAACAGCAACAAAAAGAGCAGGTTCAACAACAAAAGGAACAAGCGCGCGCGCAGCAACAGGCGACGCGCACCAATACCAAGCGCGATTCTGCTGTCGATGCTTTTGCAAAAAGTGCAGCGCGGGCAATTGGCAGCAACCTTGGTCGGCAAATTGTGCGCGGTATTCTCGGTTCACTTTTGGGTGGGCGGCGTTAGCTCGCGTAATGTTTTTGTCCGATTCATCAGCTATAGTGAAGTGGAACAGAATTCGCTTGGTTTATTTAACCGCTAACTTGGGGTAACAAACGTAAAATAGCAAGGAGAAGAAAGCATTCGTCATATAAAAAATGATTGCACTTATCAATGGATGATTGAGTGCAGTCATAAAATGTTGAGGATGCAGCATGAAGAAAAAGACAGGCGCTGGACAAAAAACGCAACTCTCCTTGTTTCTGCTACAAAAATTATTATTAGGCCTTCTTGTCTTCGACACTATTAGCGTTGCTGCAGAGGCAGAGCAAGGTGTTGATGATACGATTTATCTACCCCAAGGCTGGGATCATCATACTCGCCAAACTTTATCATTCACTTCCTTTGGTTCCCGGTTTATTCCCTACGATTGGTTTATCGCACTGGAGCAGCCCGATAACACTATCGCTTTTCGCAATAATAATTACATGGCGGCGATGGGTTTTATCACCACAGTTGCAGATCAATATAATCCCGATGGTTTGCCTGTTGGGCTAGTGCGCGACAGCGACAAAAAGCGCGGTGACTATTTAGGTATGACCTGTGCGTTTTGCCACACAGGTCAAGTCAAGATTCACGGCAAGCGCATTCGTATCGATGGTGGCCAGGCGCTAATTGATTACACTCAGTTTGAGCAAGCCACATTAGCTGCATTAAAAGCGACGCTTACTAACGACGAAAAATTTTCACGTTTTTCCCAAGCAGTAATTGCAGCTGCATCAACGACAAGGCTTACGCCAGAACTATTAAAAACCCAATTGCAAACGCGTATTGTGGAGTTGGAACAACATTACGCTGTTAATGCTACCAGTGTTCCCTACGGGCGCGGACGGCTCGATGCCTTTGGGCAAATTTTTAATGCAATTGCGGCGGAAGCATTGGCGATGCCAGAAAATACCCGCTCGCCCAATGCACCCACCAGCTACCCGGTCGTATGGGATGCATCACATTTGAATGTGGTGCAGTGGAATGGATCAGCGCCTAATAAAGAACCCGGGCCACTATTTCAAAATGCGATCACCGCGCTTGCTGTCTACGGCACTGTGTCCGTGGCGAAAGATAAACTGACTTATCAATCCTCGATTCGCATCAGCAATTTGGGTGATATCCAACGGGATTTTTATCAACTTATAGCACCGCAATGGCCGGTAGAGATTGCTGGTGCACTCAGTGCGGAAAAAGTCGCTGTGGGTAAAAAACTCTATGAT
>DQHS01000250.1 GCA_003524365.1 Cellvibrio sp.
TGTTATTGAAACCATAAGTTGGCCGCTTTGGCCAAAGTATGCTTACATAAGCAAGCACTTGTGGCCGCAATTTTTTACATTCCTGACGGAATACCTGAGTGCCTGAGTGCCTGAGTGCCTGAGTGCCTGAGTGCCTAAAAAGGATTATTGGATGTTAAAAATGAAATAAAACTCATCACTAAAAATAAAGCGGTTAACTTTAAACAAAACCACGATTTTGTCCATAGCAAATGATTCTCATTAAGCGTGAGCTAGCCCGCCACTTATGCATAACATATCTACCTGCCTCCGAAAGCAGCTAGGAATAAGGGTTTCCTACCTATAGGTGGAATTCTGGCAATACAGGTAGTAAATCCAGTAAAAGAGCTGCAGGTTAGTGAATTGGCAGTTCTGTCATTTTGTATTTTATGACGCCCATAAAAAAAGGCACCCAAAAGGTGCCTCAGATCGCTGACAAACCCCACCCTAAAAGAGTGGGGTTTTGTATTTTTAGCTCATGCTCATCATCCGGCCTGTTATCAAGCCTCGATTTGCAATCATTCCATTTTTCTCGATAAAAGAACCCATCAACATCCACAGCGCCTGAATAAGCCCTAATATCCACAATGAATTAAAAAAACGCGCCAGCAACAGCGCGATCTTCTTCATATTCTGACACGCAGCCGCCAGCAGGCATTGCCCGCCCACACGGCGCAACCCGCGATAACGCGCGTAGCGATGGCCGTGTAATTGTTTCGCATCGGCAAAACTGCGCTCCACTGTTTCCTTGCGGCGCTGATAAATCCGTTTACCTTTTGCCGTTAATCGTCGCGCGTCTGTGCGCTCTACACTGTCTTGCCACACGTGCCGTGTAATCACTTTTGTCCGGTTGCGGCTGCGTGTGCATTGATCCAGAAACGGACACTCGCGGCATTGTTGTGAATCTGAATGGTATTCGCGATAGCCCAATCGATTGGTGGTGTTGTATGGAATTAACTGGCCTGCCGGGCAAATGTATTGATTGTTGTCGGCGTCGAACACAAAGAGTCGTTTGGCAAAAGTAACCTTCTTTTTTGTTGGGTCGACGATAGCCAATCACCCCTTCAATTCCACGCTCTTCCAGTCCTTTGCAAATACCGGCAGTTTTACAACCCGCATCCAACCCCACGCATTCCGGATAAATATTGAAAGCCGTTAATTGTCGATCCAACCGCGCCAGATAGGGTTTGCTGTCATGTACATTACCCGGTGTCACGTGCGTGTCGGTGATGATGTTGTATTTGCCATCGACGGTGCGATGATCAAGATAATAAAAGCCTTGCGGTTTTCCCTCGCGGGTTAAGTAACCGCTGTCGGGATCGGTTGTGCTGACTTTGATCTCGCGTTCTTTTGGTTCGATATCTTCCACTTTGGTTTTTAACGGCGCTTTGCCATGGGCGATACGATCTTCATCAATCGCCACCTCCAGCGCCGTTAAATAGTCGGTGGGCGTTTGGGTGACGGTGTGGATTTCAAATTTCTTTTTATTGGCATTGGCTTTCATGTGGGTGCTGTCGGTGTAGAGCACATCGCCACCGACCAAACCGTGTTGAATAGCTTGGCGAACAATTTCATCAAAAATCTGCTGTTCAATATCGGTTGCCAAAAAACGGCGGCGGCGCTGTTGGCTGAAGGTGGAGGCATCGATGATGTTGTCAGTCAGGCTTAGGCCTAAAAACCAGCGGTAAGCCACATTGACTTGTACTTCGCGCACCAACTGGCGCTCGCTGCGCACGCCAAACAAATAGCCGATGAACAGCATCTTAAACAAGAGCACCGGATCGACAGCGGGACGGCCGTTATTATCGCAGTAGAGATGACGTACTTGATCGCGGATAAATTCAAAATCGATGTATTTATCGATTTTACGCAGTAGGTGATCTGTTGGAACGAGATCTTCGAGGATCACCATTTCCAGTGTGTGTTGGCGGGGCGAGGGGTTTTTGAGCATGGTAAAAGATCACTGACTATTTTTTTGCTATTAAATAAAAAACCCCTGCTTTTGGCTAGGGGTTTGTCAGCAGTCTGAGGCACCCAAAAGGTGCCTTTTTCGTATTGCGTATCCAGAATCACTTCGGCTTTCGCCTCGAACCGCCTTGCGCGATTACGGGTTTCCCCGCTGGGGGGCGCTCAATCTCATCCGGTCAGTCGCCCCGCTGAGCGAATTATCATATGGACAGTCTGTAGATGCAGTCAATCTGGATGAATGTCGTCTTCTACGCTTGGGCAATATCCTTTTCATCAGAGGGATCAATGAGGTATCACTGCGCGAATGCGCGTTAGCCATCAGCTGGCGAACTTCATTTTGACCCCTGTCCTAACTTTATAGTGCTCCGTCGTTGTTTATTTACAGATATCCAGCAATTCCGTCAACGTGCCAAGAGTATCCTCACCAGTCGCTTGGCTTCTGGTTAAATGCCTCGCCTGGAAGCCAAAGTGCTTCGGCCCTTCATAATCCGCTAGGAACGTATCACCCACGAACAAACACTGTTCAGGTTGTACTTGCGCTTTCTCGATGATCCATTGGTAGATTTCCCGTTCAGGTTTGATGTAGCCCACCTCATAACTCAGGCATTGTAAAAGCGGAACTTTGGGCAACAATCGATTGATCACTGCACCGTACGGTTGTGCCAGGTTAGAGCACACCGCAATGGGAATTTGCTGATCGACTAACTGGTTCAAGGTTATCAGCACATCCTCAAATAAGGTCAGGCTGACTAACTCCTGCTCAATATCAGATTCAAGCTGAGTCAACATCGGCTTGGGCGGAAAAATTCCCATAATGGAGAAGACCTCGGCGGGAGTACCAGTCAACGTCATTAATGTCCGGACATCGTCCGCCTTGGGGGAACGACCTTCCTGCCGAGCCCATTGTAATATGTTTCGAAACGGATGGCGCTTCACCCCGAATTGTATAAGGGTTCCGTAGAGATCAAAGATAACCAATTGAGGTCGAGGCATAGAATCGTTGGATTGTGTTTACCGGTGAGCGTTTTATCTTATTAGAACAAGTTGGTTATGTTGTGGATGCAGCAAAATAAATATCCGCGCCGACAAGCACCAATAGAAAAACGATGATAAAAATAAAAGCTAGGTTTGGCTTTGACGGTTTTCGCTTAAGCTTTTTCATTCACAATCTTTGTACTGTCTGGATCATCTTTTGGTGCATCAGATCGCTGCTTGATGAGCATATTTTTTTACGTTTTCCTCGGAGGGAATTTTTGTTTTGGGCGTACCTTTTAATCACAATTCGGGTCTGCTACCTTCCAGAAATAGATATCACTTATCGCTGAAACGCTGGCCACACAAGGCTTGCAGCGGAGAGATTATGTTAGCGCAGTGATTTCTATGGCTTCCGCTAATATAGACGTTGAAGAATTATTTCGTCGAATTAGCTCGCCCCGCGCAAGTGAGATATTTAAGACCTTGCGCTATGCTAGGACTGAAGATTTAACATGCACCTTTAAACTTGGCCTCACTGAATCAGTCATAAAGGAAACGCAGCCAATTTGTCCACCGGCGCCAAATAATAATTGAACAACCGTTAATGTTCACGAGGGGCTAAACTCTTCCTCATATTTCAGCTATTGTTTTGAGCGGTGTAGCAATAATTTTTCTTATATCTTCTCCATACCACTCCAACTCTTCAAGTATGTCCGCATATTTTACCAGGAGTTGACCAGTAGGAAGAATATCTATTGGCACTTCCCAAGTTGCTGGTCCACCAAGTAATCCAGCATTTCGTAACTCTTCAATCTGAGCTGCGACGATTGGACTACGTGTCCGGATCTGGTCAATATTATTACTATGCCAGCCACTTTTAGGACTCACATAGAAATATGCAAGAATAAGGAAGTGCCTGTAGGTCAACGAATCAATAAGGGACAGCATCCAAGATATATCGTCTGCTGAAAGCGTCTCCTCGAATGATGCATTTGCTAGTAAGTTGCCCATCAATAGCACTTTACGCTCTTCATATTGAAGTCTGGCTTTAGTGAGAACGCCATCAAGGACAGTTTGTGCGGATATAGGTTGAGCGGTTCTAACTCTAAAAAAGTCATCGCTTCGCAATTCTTCACCAGCATCGAGACGCTGTTGAATTTTATGGAAAGCTATTATCAGTGCTGCTGCACTACGTTGGTGTTCGCGATCAGATTGCTGTCGTTGCATATAATCCGTCACTTCAGCGACTACAACAACACCTAACTGTGCAAGAATTCCAGCCGAGACATCTCCAATCGCCAATGATTTAGATAGTATCGGTGCTATCCCAGCACCTGCGATTTCGGTTCCTTTTTGAATCCAATGTAGCGGATCTAGATTCATCCATTTCAACCTTTTATATTAGTCATTGTTTTAATGGCGCCTTTCGAATTACAGCAACATTAATAATCCAAGTTGCTCGCCACGCAATTTCGGCCTCTGTTTTTGGCAACGTACAATGCCATATCCGCCTTTTTGAGAGTGCTGTCAAATGAATCGCCCGCTTGGACCATAGAGATACCCAAACTGATCGTGACTTGTAGTGGTAAATCGGGTTCAAATGTATGTAGCTGAACGCAAGAACGAAGTTTTTCTGCCAAATATTTAAGATTTTCCTGTTTCGCTTGCGGTGCGATAATAATAAACTCTTCCCCACCCCACCGGCCAAACGCATCTACTTCACGTATATTGGCAGAAATAAGTTTTGCCAAACCTTGCAACACCCGGTCGCCCACATCATGCCCATAGGTATCATTTATTTTCTTAAAATGATCGATATCAAAAAGAATAACTCCTAACTGGCTCTTTTCGTAGTTGCTCTGGAATACTTTTTTTACAAACTTATCAATGCCATTTCGATTTATTATTCCGGTCAGCTTGTCTGTGGTAGAAAGAACTTCGAACTCCTGTTTTTCGACTTCTAATTTTCGATAGCTTTCTGCCATCTCATCTATTTTTTGATTGGCGCGCTTTGAATCGATATAAAACCACGCAAATCTGATTACTCCCTCACCAATAATGAGGCACAACCACAGCAGCAGGACCGTTAGATATAATGTTTCTTTAGAAAACCATGCACCCACTAACTCAACTTTTTGTATTTCTAGTTCCTGTTGGCCGTTATCGACGAAATCAAAACCAATTGAAACAACATTTGAGAATTCTGGAGCAGAATGTTCACGTGGAATATCAAATTGTCTTATCCACCATTCAGCAACACTGAACTCGCTCAGCTTTATAAGTGTGGGCTTGTTGAAATCGGAAGCGCGAATAAAAATCAACTAACTTTTATTCGCGCTTCCGATTTCAAC
>DQHS01000181.1 GCA_003524365.1 Cellvibrio sp.
GTGCGCCTGTACGACCGCCTGTTTCTGGAGGCCCAGCCCGACGCGGGCGGCAAAGACTTCATCGAAGCGCTGAACCCGAACAGCTTGAGAGTGGTGTCGGCGTTTGTGGAGCCATCTCTGGCCTGCGCGCGCGCGGACCAGAAGTTTCAGTTTGAACGGCATGGNNTGGCGGTGGGGTTGAAGGATAGTTGGGGGAAGTAAAGGCATACTCACCACTAAACATCCTGTGCAGTTTCGCGCTGCTAGTGATGTAACAACAAAGAAGATCAACAGGGGGAATGTTATGGAAGCAAAGAAAATAATACCAGCCATCTCGTGCCGGCAATGGTTAGTTGATTGGAACAAATATGAGTTCCCTGAAGACAGCGAACGCCCAAGACCGCCGGAGGAATTAATCGTTTTCTCGATGTCAGCTCGTCTCTTGAGAAAGCTTGCTGGCGTATATGTGAGACAACGCAAGAACGGCGTGGCAACCGGCATTCAAAGAACTCATGAAAAGGACAGATCAAACAAAATAAGCCAGTTTGTTCGCGCTGGCTATCCATTTGGGGATCTGACAAGGAAACAACAATCCGACGCTTCAAATGAACACTTGAAGAAGCCCGGTTGGCTACCCACTGCCATTGTGGTGAACATATTGAAGTCGGGGGACAAACGTCGGGACAAACAAGTTGCCAACAAAGACCTGATCCAAGTCACACGACAAGGACAGAGTTCAGCCTTGGAAATTGAACTGCCCATGGATGTAGATGCCTCAGAATGGGTGCCAGAAGGATTCTCACCTATTGAAGTTATTGATGGTCAACACAGGCTATTCGCTTTTGATGACGGACTACCTGATGACTTTGAGCTTCCTGTTGTGGCATTTCATGGCTTAGGCATGGGATGGCAAGCGTACCTTTTCTGGTCAATCAACGTATCCCCTAAAAAAATCAATCCAAGTCATGCATATGACCTTTTCCCACTCTTGCGGACCCAGGATTGGCTTGAGGCAACCCCAGCAGCACACGTTTACCGAGAAGCTCGCGCACAGGAGTTAACAGAACTCTTATTTCGCCACCCTAAAAGTCCCTGGAAAAACCGGATCAACATGCTTGGGGAGCGCAGCACAGGATGGGTTTCGCAGGCTGGATGGGTGCAATCCATATTCCAATCCTTCCTAAAATTGGGAACCACCAATAGAGGTCGCAAAGGATTGTTTGCGTCGAACCTCAATCAAACGATCGGCCCATTGAATTGGAGTCGTCCACAGCAAGCTGCTTTTTTAATATTTTTATGGAAATGCATTCAAGATGCAGTCCTGCAAACAACGAACGAGTGGCCACTTTCATTGCGCGAAGACAATGGCCCGCAAATGGACTTCCAAGACAATCATGATCTGGCCTTCGCAGGACCAAAAACACTGCTGAACCAAGAGCAAGGTGTACGGGGATTTTCTCTAGCGCTAAATGACCTTCTTTGGACCCAAGCAACTCAACTTGGACTAGAAAAATGGAGCGCCGGTGATGTGGATGGTGGCGATACAAAAGACGAAGATATTGACGCGTGCCTCCAAAGCATAGAACACGAAGACTTTGCAGCACCAATTCGTGAAGCCGTTGCATGCCTTGCTGAATTTGATTGGCGTTCCTATGACGTCAAATCGCTTACAAAAGAAGAAGCACAGCTCAAAGCCGGATATCGCGGGACTGGCGGCTATAACCGAATACGCGCTGAACTTCTAGAAGTTATTGCAAAACAAAATTCAGAACTGGGGGTCGCAGCAGGCAACATACTGCAGACGGAAGAAAGCTGAGCGATGGCTACACAGACGCTCAATACACACGAAAAAATGGTGCTCTCCACAGCCGACCGGCAGTTGGTGGTGAACGCATTGGCACAGATTATTAGTACTAATGCGGGGGGCTGGCTAAGCCCATCGCATCCTGCAAAGGACGGCATAGAAAGAAAGCACAAACCGCTTGGATCAAACGCCTTAAATGCTGCTGATTTGGCAGCCTACTTGGCCTTAGCCGGACCGAATCACTGCATGGACGGTTGGAGCTATCTGTCCAGAGGTTTAAACGCATACTTATTGGGCGATCCTCATTCTGCTTGGCACTTTGCGTATTACGCCGAATTGAGGGCTGCGCAGTCTATTCTCTCGGCGTCAGGATGTGGCGTGTTCAATACATGGAACGCAATAATTGATACAAATGGCGACATCCAACTAGTAGATCGAGGGCGTGTGCTTCCAACCCACAGCATGGTGTGGCTGGCACTACGAGATGTACTGCAATTTAGTAGCGGTGGATTGGCATCACTTTCGGGCGCCACTGAAGTTTTTGGTCATTCTCTTGCTGATTTATTGACATACGCATTTCCGGGACAAACAGCCACTCAGACCGCAGCGCGCTGGATTTCAGATTGGACTTTCGACATTGGCACTGGTATCGAAGATAAACAATTTCGCAATCGTTGCAGTTATGGCCCACACCATCTAACCCCACATGTAGCTCCAATTGGTCAGGTAGTTGTGTTTATGGAGGATTTTTGGCAATCACTACAACCGACACCTGGGGCGAGTTTTCTTGACCTTGATAAATACCTTCTTAGACGGGCAATGATCACTCAAGCGAATGAAAAAATTCAACGGGTACAAGGCAACAACAAAACCCCTGCACCTCTACAAGTAATAGCAGAGCTGAATGCAGCCTATAGCCGTATGTGCTCGGCAGCCCCCACCGTTGGATATATTCCGCAGGCATTTTTCGCCCAAGCCACGCCCATAGAGCCACTTATTTTTAGTGCCGCCAGGAACAAGAATCCAGCACCGCAAGACCCACAACCCGTGCTGGCGCGTGCAACTCTTTTACTGCGGATGGCTACGGGGGTAACACGAAGGTTATTGATGGACTCAGGATACACAAAAGGTACCGAACTGGACTTTTGGTTCGCAGACCTCGCTGTAGAACACGGTTTCGTCAATTCATTTCAAGAAATTGAAGATGATCGTAGCGCGCTCTATAGCGATTGCGCACTTGCGATGGGAGACATGGTTTCCGCATTTCATGGAGCTACTGCACCCGTTAACCGTGCAAAACTATTTAATGAACCCAGCGTCAAACCGCATGCTATATGCGAGGTCAACCGTATCGCACATTGGAGCCTGCAACCATGAAGTACATGGGCTCTAAGCGAGCCATGCTGAAAAACGGGCTTGGTCATCTACTTGACGAAACCCTCATTGGTCGAAATCGATTTGTAGACTTGTTTTGTGGCTCCGGCGCTGTTTCGTCTTTTGTAGCGCAAAGGGCGGCCATCCCGGTACTAGCATCGGACTTGCAGCAGTACGCCGTGACACTCACGAATGCAATTATTGAAAGAACCACGCATTTCAATACCGAGACACATTGGGAGGCGTGGATTGAACGCGCTGATCAGTGGTTGGAAAAGAATGCTATTGCTGTTGATCCGGCATCAAAGCCAGACATGGTCACACACAAACGCTCAGATCAGTTGACGTGGGTAATGAAAACCAGAACTGACTGTGCTTTGCTGGACAACGCCCCAATTGCAAAAGCCTACGGAGGCTACTATTACAGCGCCCGACAGGCTTTAACAATTGATGCACTAAGGAGAACCCTTCCAATCAAACATGCGGTGCCTGCACTTGCCGCTTTAATTGCTGCCGCCAGCCGTTGCGCTGCAGCGCCCGGCCATACCGCTCAGCCATTTTCCACGACGGAATCATCTTTGCCCCATTTGATTCATGCATGGCAGAAAGATGTTTTCAAAGAAACAAAGACTGCTTTTGATCTTTTCGCGAATTGCAGGTCGCAAATCAAAGGCAACGCAATAGTGCAGGACGCCTTTGACGTCACAGAGGAATTGGTTGAAGGCGATTTGGTATTTGTCGACCCACCATATTCAGAGGTTCAGTACAGTCGCTTCTACCATGTGCTGGAAGCCATTGCAAAAGGCAGTGTTTCGGATGTAAGCGGCACGGGACGCTATCCACCTTTAAGCGACAGACCACAATCAAACTATTGCCTAAAGACGTCGGTTGTTGATGAGTTTGATCGTCTTATGCTTGGCATTGCGTTGAGCGGCGCCGAAGCTATTGTGACTTTTCCAGCCGGTGAATGTTCGAACGGTCTCTCAGGTTCGATGGTCGAAGAGCTAACAGATCAGTATTTTTCCGTAAAGGCAAGAAAAGTCGCCTCAGTATTCAGCACGCTCGGCGGGAATACAACCAGTCGTGCAGCGCGAAAAAACACAACCGAACTTATTCTTCACTTAGTACCAAAGTGAAAACATAAGACAAGTTGAACATGCGGAGTGCGTTAATTTCAACTGGCACAGAAAAACCCCGGCAATAGTTGATTCGTCGAAGCGATCGGACGAAGAGATAACTTTTCGTCCAGTTCAGCACTATCGATCCTAGCAACTGGACTCCAATAAAAATTACTGCACACATCTCATGCCCCGCCCCCAAACCATCCAAATCT
>DQHS01000330.1 GCA_003524365.1 Cellvibrio sp.
AATAATCAAAATAGGTAAGAAATTCGACGGTGGCTATAGCACCGGCAAATTGTGAACTCACGGCAAAGACAAAATTCACAAAGGTGCCGCAAAAGGATTCCAGATGTTGTGGCGCGCGCGATTCGCCGCCCAGCTTGGTTAAGCCATCCAGCAAAAATGGATACATGGTGAGCGAGGCACAGTAGGGCTTCAGGCTGGTTTCATCGTGCACATAAATTTCATGCTGTTCAATCTGGCGAATATATTCCGCCGCCATACTCTCGCCAAATAACTCCGCAATCTTTCGGCGCACTTGTTCGCGGTTAACTTGTACGAAAAAATCCTTCATTAACTCCGCCTCCAATGTCGCAATATTTTTTTGCGTCACATTGGCATTGGCGTCCATGGTGGAACCGTCGGCTGCATTCTCTGCAGCAAGATAGTGTTGAATAAATTCTAATTTTTCATCGAGTTGAGCAGGGTTCAGGCGCAGCATAAAAACTCCTCGTTATAGATAATGGTTAGTGCGTAATTAACAATGGACGGTAGTGTGAAACTTGTAATTCAATAATTCGTTGGTGCGCAAATCGATAAAACGTTGATTGGTATTGGGATTGTCCAAGCCGCCGCGCGCTGCAATCCATGCACCGGTTTTCACATAGGTCAAATGCGGCAATAAGCAGTCGGGTATTAAATCAAAACCGCTGTAGAGACAGGTGTTTAAGTTGGCGCGCCGTGCTTGCTCAAGCAGCGGTTGCAATAAAACCGGTAGCCATTCGCCGCCAAAAAAGACAACACAGCTAATCAGCCCGCGATAAGCGTCCAAACGACTCTGGAAATAATCACTATAGAGTGGTTCACCTAATTTGGGGTTGCGATACTCGCTGCTATGGCAGCCTTTGCAGCGCAGCGGGCAGCCAGTAATGGTGTAGGCGAGTGAGGTTTCACCAGGCACTTCCTGCCAGACAATCTGTTCATTCACAAAGCGCATAAATTTCATGAAACACCATATCTAGTATTTATATTTTCTTTTGTGTCTATATGTGGTGTAAGGCTAGTGTGCGAACGGGCTGCAATATTTGATCTATGTCAAACTTTGCGCAGACCTACCTACAAGGGGGTAGGGTGGCTGATGCGAGGGAGGCTAAGCCTTAGTGGGTATTTCATCGCGCGNNCGCGCGCAAGCCGATGCGCAACGTTTATTGCTGGTGTTTGTGGATATTGATGAGGTAGCCGGTGGCGATACCAACGAGGGCGGTTTTCTTACGCCGAAAATGTGTGTAGATAAAACACCGGATGAAATTACCAGCTTCGCTGATCTGATCGCTGAAGCGGCGAACACTGGTCAAGCCTGGTCACTAGTTTTTGCCGCTAGCCTTGCGGGTAAAGGCGCGCAGGCGCCGAGTAGTACGGATGCCAATAAACCGCTGGATGCCATGATTGCAGGCATCAACACCGGTATGATTCAGCAGTATTTGGTATTTGATAAACAGGGAGGGATTTTATCGCTCACGGCGAATGACGAAGGTTGAATTAGTCGCTCCACGAAAATGATTACACCAGATTATTTAACTGCAACACTTTGTAAATTTTTTTAGCACTGCGCGCCAGTTTATTAATATCACCCAAGCTGGGAACCTCACCGCGCGCAAGGCTATATTCCCAGTGAATAACTTCCTGCTCCAAATACTCCAACAATTTTTTTGCACAGCCGACGCACTTTCCGGAACAGACGCGCGCCTCATCCAGTTCATCAAAGGAAATTTGTGTGCGTATCTGTACCACCAGTGCTGTCATTGCGCTGGTGGTATTTGGCCTCTTCATTTCAACTACAGGTACCACAACAAGTTGAATTGGGCTGTGGTTTGCTAAATTGCTCCTCCTGTTTGACAAACAGTAGATTATTTTCCAAGTGGATATGCTCCATCAAATCATTGCGCAACTTTTGCAGGCCTAAATACAGTGCGCGCCCCGTATTGCAGGCCCCCACTGGTGATTGCATATTGTTGGTGAGCCGTTCCAATTCACGCAGTGCCGCGCCATGATCGTCGTGTTCGTGGCGCATCACACTAATGGGGCCTAGTACTATAGAGCCAGCTTGCTGTTTAATCATGGGGAATAAAATCTGCTCCTCTTTTTGCATATGCGTCTCTAACTCTTGTGCCATATGCAATAGATGATCACTCAAACCATGGGGGCAATCGGGTTTATCGATATGCACTCGCTCCACTTTAGTTGCCAAACGCACCAATTCTGGCAATTCAGCTCGATGGACCTGATGGAAATTTTCTAAAATAAAATCAATCAACTCTGGCAGGGGCATATTCTCTGTAGCAGCCACATCACCTTTGCTAGCGATACTCCATAGTGCATTGGCAATAGCGTCGCTATCCAGATTTTTTTCTTCTGCTGCGCGGCGTAAACTTTTATTCCCGCCGCAACAAAAATCCAGTCCTTGGTGATGAAAAATAGCGGTAGCGCCGGGAATTTTTCGTGCTAGTTGCCCCAGACTTCTGTTGAGCAAGTCGTGTGCTGTTTCTAAACTCATGGTGTAACCCTCGCAAGCTAAAACGGTTTATTGCATTAGCGTTGATGTTGGTACCGAAAAATCATAACCTTCTATTTTGGCGTCGTTAATTAATTGCTGAATGTATTGTGCTATGGCTTTGTGGCGAACTCGCTCCTGTAAAAATTGTGCGATCTTGGTTTTTACATCATCAAATTGCAGTGCTTGCCCTGGTGTGATGCGATTGACTTTCACAATATGAAACCCGTAGCGGCTTTCCAGTGGTTGGTGATGTAAGCCGACCGGCAAGAGCAATAATTGCCGTTCAAACTCAGGCACGGTTTGGCCGCGGCTGATAACACCCAAGTCTCCGCCTTCTTGTTTAGACGGGCAGGCGGAGTGGGTTTGTGCAAGTTGGGCAAAATCCTGCCCCAGTTGTAATTTTATCAACAGGGCTTCAGCATCTTGTTTTGCCGTAATACGCGCAGCTTCATCTTCCGGTGCTGCAGCGACTAAAATATGCTGCAGTTCAAGCAGTGGCGAACTCATAAAACGCTGGGCGTTGGCGCGAAAGTATTGCTGGCATGCCTGCTCGTCAGCAGTAGGTAATTGCACCTCTTGTGCAAGTAAGGCCTCAATAAAATCCTCATCNNTATTTACGTTTGCCATTAATGCCAGGCTTTTTTGCGCACAATTTGATAATGGCGCCCTACGTATTTCACCGGCACGCTAAATACATGCACCAAGCGGCTGAAGGGAAACACCACAAATAAACTCATTCCCAAAAACACATGGAGTTTATAAATCCAGTGTACGGAAGCTATAGCGGACGCAGCTTGCGCAGGATCAAAGGTGGCAATGTTTTGTGCCCAGCTCATTAACAACAACATCTCTTCGCCATCGGTATGCTGTGCAGAAATAAAAATAGATCCCAATCCTAATATTAATTGCGCGTAGAGTAGCAGCAATACCGTAATATCCATGTTGCTGCTAGTGGCTCGAATACGAGGGTTGAATAAACGGCGACGCAATAGAATGGTTAATCCAATAAAACAAATTACCCCAAAAACGCCACCGAGCGTCATAGCGATAAGTTGTTTATGATGGGCGTGGATGCCAAGCAGATGCCAAACTTCAACGGGTGTTAACAAGCCAACAAAGTGACCCAGCAATACCGTGATAATACCTACGTGAAATAAACGGCTACCGGTTTTAAGTTGTTTACTTTCTAACAACTGGCTGGAGCTGGCCTTCCAGGTGTATTGTTCGCGGTCATAGCGAATCCAACTGGCTATAAAACAAATGATCAGTGCCAGATAAGGGTAAAGTCCAAATAATAAGGTGTTGAGATAATTCATAACGGCTCCTATTACCGCGCACTGGCTTGTAAGTTGAGTAATTCATCGACGTTGAGAAATTCAACATGATCACGGCTTTGTTGTGGCGTTGGGCGTGCGGTTGAACTGCTGCAACTATCGGCATTTTTTTCTGCACCGAAATTCACCACTTCATCCTCCCAGACTTTATCCAAGGCCTCGGGTGTGTCATCGCGTTTTTCTTGCTCTAATTGGGCGTGTAATTCGTCGAGATTCACCTCAACACCCGAGAGCAAAATCAAACAGTGAAATAGCCCGGCATAGGGGTTGTTGCGTTTTTCCAACCGACAAGCCAGCACCGCTAAAATTGGTGCGACTTCCTCCAAACCGATACGCGCATTTTCTTCGCCTTGAGTGGATAAAAACTCCAGGTACAGGGGTAAATAGTCGGGCAATTCTTTTACGCCTATATCCAAACCGGCATCTCGGTATTGCTGTTGTAGATTCACCATAGCTTGGCCTCTATCGCGTGACTCACCATGAATATGTTCAAACAAATGCAGCGATAGTGCGCGTCCGCGTTCGAACAAACTGTCATATGTAGATTGCAAATCCAGCAGCGGCGTATGTGCGTAATGGTTTATGAACTTATCTAAAAAAGTGTGTATTTTTTGTTTAGACTGCGAAGGTGCTTCTATTAATTGCATGCCGATGCGCAGTACTGCTACCAGTTCGGCAGAGTTGTCTTCCGGATAATCCATCAGGAGTGATAAAACGGTTAATAATTTCATGGGTCTTACTCCTGAATCGATACGGGAATGACTTGGCGAACCCCTTTGGCTTTAGTTCCAAATAAGCTCACATCATTGTTGCCATCGCCACAGCCGTTTCCAAAACTAAAACCGCAACTGTTTTTTAAATCGTAGGCATTTTCGGCATAAGCTCGGTGACTGGTGGGCACTACAAAACGGTCTTCGTAATTGGCGATGGCCATATAGCGGTACATTTCTTCTACCGTTACTACATCCAGTCCGACTTGTTTAAGCACTTCCAAATCCTGCACACCATCCACATGTTTACTGCGCATATAAGCGCGCATAGCAATCATGCGTTCCAGTGCATGCTCAACCGGTTTTTCATCGCCCGCTGTTAATAAATTAGCGAGATAGCGCAGTGGAATACGCAAGGATTTCAAATCAGGTATCTCACCATTCATGCCCACATGCCCCGCTTGCGCAGCGTTTTGAATGGGTGATAGTGGTGGGATATACCAAACCATGGGCAGAGTGCGATACTCAGGATGCAGCGGTAGTGCGACTTGCCAATCGACTGCCATTTTGTAAACGGGCGAACGCT
>DQHS01000025.1 GCA_003524365.1 Cellvibrio sp.
ACGAGGTGAATGCCCGCTTCTGGGAAACCGCCAAATGGCAACTGACCGTGTGTTTGTTGGTGATGCTGGTCATAGTCGTGCCGGTGGTGATGTTCGCACGCAAATTGGATCGCGGTTTAGGCGCAGAGCTGAAAGAGGTACTCACTCTGGTGCGGGCGGTGGCGGGTGGCGACCTGACCGAACGCAATGTGCGTCAGGCACCGGAAGAGAGTATTTATGGATCGGTCGNNCCAAGGATGCGATGCAGCAGGCTAAAGTTGCTACCAATCAAACAGATCATGCCTCCAAAACAGCCACCCAAGGCCAAAAACTCATCTCCAACGCCGTTAAAAGTTTTGTGGAAATCGATAATAGCGTGACTCAAACCCAGATCAGTATCGACGACCTAGCGGGAAGAATTGACAGCATCTCTGCCGTTATTTCTGTAATCAGTGAAGTCGCCAACCAAACCAACTTGCTTGCACTGAACGCGGCGATCGAAGCGGCGCNNAATGCGGCGATCGAAGCGGCGCGGGCAGGCGAACAAGGGCGCGGCTTTGCGGTGGTCGCCGACGAAGTGCGCCAACTCGCCCAGCGCACCACCAAAGCAACAAGCGAAATCAGTGAAACCATTACCGCCGTGCAAAACTCCAGCCGTATCGCCAAACAAAATATGGATGACATGGTGACCCAGTTAAAAGAAGGCATCGGCCAAACCCGTCAGGGCGGTGATATTGTGGAGAGCGTGCGCAAAGAGACGGATGAAGTTGCCAAAATGGTCGCGCATATCGGCAATTCGTTAATCGAGCACGTGCAGGCAAGCAGCTTGATTCTGGAATACGTGAGCCATGTTGAACAGTCATCGCTGGGCACCAAAGATGCGGCGCGCGGTACATTGATGGCATCACAACAAATTCGCGATGCGTCCGATGAACTCAGTCGTCGTCTGGAAGGTTTTCGTTTGTAATTGCGCTTTTCCTGACTGGGCACCACTTGCCACCCGGACAGCACATACTGTATAAATAGCCAGACATTTACTAACCTAAATGTCTGGCTTTTTTATTGCTGCAACCCGCGCGAGGCACCCATGCTCACTCACCTGAATATTCAAAATTTCACTTTGGTAGACCGGCTCGATCTGGATATCAAACCGGGTATGACAGTGATTACCGGTGAGACAGGCGCGGGCAAATCGATTGTGTTGGATGCATTGGCACTCACATTGGGTGATCGAGCCGAAGCCGAGCGCGTGCGCACGGGCGCCACCCGCGCCGACATCACCGCCACCTTTGATACCAGCGCCATCCCCAGTGCCCAGGAGTGGCTGCTTAATATGGATTTGCAGCAGCAAGACAATCCGCAGGAATGCCTGCTGCGCCGCTTGATCAATAACGAGGGCAAATCCAAATCCTATATCAATGGTCAGCCGGTCACGCTGCAGCAACTGCGTATTCTGGGCGAGATGCTGATTGATATTCACAGCCAACACGAGCATCAATCGCTGCTGATCAAAGATACCCACCGCCGCATGATCGATGAATTTGCGGGCCAGACCGACCTCGCAAAACAAGTGCGGCTCGCGTTTCGCGAATGGCAGAGCCGCCTCGAACACTTTATCCACCTGCGCGACAATGCCGCCGATGTAAACGCGCGCTTCCAGTTATTAAGCTATCAAGCCAACGAACTGGAACAACTGGGCTTACAGCCGGGCGAGCAGGCCAAATTGGAGGCCGAGCAGCGCAGCCTCGCCAACGCTGAAGAAATACTGCATGGCAGCCAACAACTGGCCGCGTTTTGCGGCGATGACGAGCAGGGGTTGAGTGTGAACCTACATCGCGCCCTGCACATCCTGCGCAATTTGCCGGAGAAGTCAGCGGCACTGCAAACAGCGGAAGAATTATTGAACAGCGCACAAATTCAGGTCGAAGAAGCGCAGCACGAAATTGATCGCCATATCGACAGTTTTAATCTGGACCCAGCGCGGCTGACGGTGGTTGAGGATCGCTTGTCAGCGATTTACGATCTTGCGCGCAAACACCGTATCCAACCGGAAGAGTTACCTGCGTTTATCGAGAAGCTCAGCGCTGAACTGGAACAGTTACAGGGAGGCGATGGCAAGCTCGACCAACTCGCGCAGCAGGTTGCGCAAGCTGAAAAAGCCTATCGCCAGTTGGCGGAGCAACTGTCTGCCAAACGCAGTAAAGCGGGCACCAGCCTTGCCAAACAGGTGAATGAGCAACTCAAATTATTGGCAATGACTAACGCCAATTTCAGTGTCAGCCTGCTTCCACTCACCGATAAACCCGGCCCGAATGGCTTGGAAGACGTGGAGTTTTTAATCAGCACCAACCCCGGCCAAGCACCGCGCCCGCTGGCCAAAATTGCCTCGGGCGGCGAATTGTCGCGCATTAGTCTGGCGATTCAGGTCATCACCGCCAAAACCTCGGCCACGCCAACACTGGTATTTGATGAGGTCGATGTGGGGATTGGCGGTGCAACAGGCGATGTGGTCGGGCAGTTGCTGCGGCAGTTGGGCGAACGTGGGCAAGTCATCTGCGTCACCCATTTGGCGCAAGTGGCGAGCAAAGGACACCAACACTTGCAGGTCGTGAAGACCGCCAGTAAGAAAAGTGCGGAATCCACGCTGGTGGAGTTATCAGGGGAAAACAAAGTGGAAGAGATTGCACGTATGCTGGGCGGCTTGAAAATTACTGATCAATCGTTAGCGCATGCGCGGGAAATGCTGGAACTCTGAGCCTCACGGGGATGAGTAACCGCATAAAATAAAAAGGGCGCGATAAATCGCGCCCTCAAGCGGGTAAAACAAATCAACGTTTTCTTTCATATAGCACTAACGTTTACCGCAACTAGCACCAACTTTGTTACATGAAACACTATCACTAAAACATAACTACTCAAAAAATCGTTACCTAAAACACCCATTTTTCTCGCACTAACGTTTCTTTCTAACATACAACACTAAACTGTGATCAGTCAGTTCGAAACCATACTCCGCTACGATACGCTTTTGCAAGGATTCAATTTCATCGTTATGGAACTCAATGATGGTGCCGGTATCTATATCCACCATGTGATCATGATGCTCACCGCGCGCCACTTCAAATACAGAGTGACCGCCATCGAAGTTGTGTCTCACTACCAAACCGGCGGTTTCAAATTGGGTTAACACCCGATAGACAGTTGCCAAACCTACATCATCACCCTGTTCTATAAGCGCCTTGTACACATCTTCCGCGCTCATGTGATGCTTTTCAGAGGATTCGAGCATTTGCAAAATTTTTACACGTGGCAAAGTCACTTTAAGACCCGCTTTGCGCAGTTCGTGGTTACCGTCTGCCATTATTTCCCCCAAACCCTTCTCAGTGTTCCTGTGGTTGGGTATTATCCGCGTTCATTTTCGTTAGTGGAAGCCCTTGTATGAAATTAGCCAGCCGTGTTTTCCTGGCCGTGGTCTTAGTCTCCAGCCTCACCGCTTGCTCCAGCTTCCGCTTTCCCGGTGTTTACAAAGTCGGTATCCAACAGGGTCACATCATCACGCAAGAGATGGTGGAGCAATTGAAACTGGGCATGTCCAAACGGCAAGTACGCTTTGTACTCGGCAATACCTTGTTGCCCGATACCTTTAACGATGACCGCTGGGACTACCCCTACAGTGTTCGTCGCGGGTCACAGGGCGATATCACCCAATACCTTTACCGCGTGTATTTTGAGAACGACAAGCTTGTAAGAACTGAAGGCGATTATCTGCCCGGTAAAGCACCGATGAGCGGCGAGAAATCGGAAAAATATCTGGATGATATGAATCGCGATGTGCCGGTTCCCACCGAAGCNNGAAGACAGCACACCGCCGAAAGTGCCAGATCCAGAAGAACTCGAATAATCACGCCCCTAATGTGCGATTCACAATAACAACGCCCGGTTAAACCGGGCGTTGTGCTTTTCATATGACAATGTTTTCAAGATGAGGTTTTGCGCCGCACATTAGCGGCTGAGGCAGATACGATTGCGCCCTTCTGCCTTTGCACGGTAAAGCGCCGCGTCGGCCTCTTGCAGTAATTCTTCAGCGCGCTCTACACCCGACCTATAACCGGCAATACCCGCACTTAGGGTGACGTTAAAACTGCGCTGATCGGCGTTGAACGTGATATCGCGCAGCCGTTGGCGGACATCCTCCATCAACACTAGCGCTTCTTCACGACTACAGCGCGGCAGCACGGCGACAAACTCCTCGCCGCCATAACGCCCCACCGCGTCGGTTTTGCGCAAGCGTTGGCGCAAGAGATGCGCAATCGCTTTGATCACCTTATCGCCCGCTGGATGTCCATAGGTATCGTTAACTTGTTTGAAGTGATCTAGATCCAGCATCACCACACTTAAATTTTCACCCGCGCGCACGGCGCGGCTCAACTCTGCATCTACCTGTTCTTTAATACGCGAATGTTTCAGCAACCCGGTCAAGCTGTCGCGATCCAAGGCATCGCTCAGTTGGCGACTGCGCGCAGCGCGCACCGAAACAGCGGTAATAAGTTCGCGATCGCCCAGCGGTTTACTTAAAAAATCGTCGCCCGCGCGCCCCATTGCCACCGCTCGTTTTTCCACATCCTGTTCCGATGAAAGATAGGTAATAGGAACACGTAACCAATCCTGATTGAGACGGATGACTTGCGCCAATTCGGTGCCATTACAGCCAGGCATGTTGATGTCGAGCAAAATAAGTTCAGGGTGGAAATCCTGTAGTTTCTCAAAAATTTCGCGGGGATTGTTACTGACTTCGGCGCGGATATCCGCCGAATTAAGTACTAGTTTATAGTGCTCGGCCAGCGCTAGGTCGTCATCGATAATCAACACCCGATAGGGTGCACTGCGATGGCGATCCAGATAATATTCAAAACATTCCACCAGACGGATGATGTCCAGAGGTTTAAGAAAGTACCCGACGGCACCAGCGCGCACCGCTGCATGATAGGCGTCAAAATCGGTGCGGGTAGAAACAAAAATTACCGGGATAGGAGTGACTAGGTGCTGCTGCAACCTCGCCACTGCCTCTGGGGTCTCGCGCCCTTCTTCGGTGAACATAATGTCGCAGATCATAAAATCGGGCGGGCGACGCAAGACCTCGCCTTCGGCAGCAGCAATAGTGGCAAAGTGCTCAACCTGATGACCAAAGTGACGCAGTGTCATGCAGACTTCGTCGGCGACATCCGGGTCGTCTTCCAACACATAAATCAGGGTATTCGTTTTAAGCGGCGCGCTCTGCGAAACCACCGGGATTTTTTTTGCATTATCGCCCTGCACCTGTCCATTGAGGGCAGCGATTGCGACCGCGAAGACACGCAGCATACCGATATCCAACTGGGCATCCGCGAGCCATGTCTGTGCTTGTAGCTCCAGCTTTTTAGCCTGTTTACCCAGATCGGGGAAACCAAAGCTGCCCGCCGAACCTGCCAGTTTATGCAGTTTTTGGCTGAGCTGATCGAGTGCGTCGCGCTGCAATCCCGGCTCGGCCAATTTGCTGGCCAGATCGCGCAAAGACTCGATCTCTTTTGGTAAGCGCGCCGCATAGTCGTCGCGCAGAGCCTGCAGTTTTAGCGCGATTTCAGCATTTTTATCCATGGGTAATTGATGCCTGAGAGATAGGGGGATTTTATTGTCATGCGCGCAAGCCCTATCCGCACCTGCACTGTCAGTATTTTCCAAAGGATTAGCGTGAATAGTAGGCCTGAATTCAAGGTTTAGCCAATCATCTGGACCAATGAAAACGCGCCTTTAATACAGGACAAAAATTTATTACTTCTTAGCTCTGCCTGAGAAAAAATCCCTGTCTATACTCATCGATGTAAGTTCGCTCACCATCTGCTGCCCGCCACCTGGAATTTCATGCTTAAACGAATTGCAGTCAAAGACATCCAACTTGGCATGTTTATTTGTGAATTTTGTGGTTCATGGATGGAGCATCCCTTCTGGAAAACCAAATTCTTACTAACTGATGAAAAAGACATGCAGGCCATTTTGGCCAGTGGCATCAAAGAACTCTGGATCGATGTAACCCAAGGCGCCGATTTAGGCGCGGCAGTTCCGGGCAAGACCGAAGAAGAGGTTGCGCGCGAAACTGAAGCCGTATTGTTGGGAGCCGAAAAGACCCAGCACAGCGAGAAGGTATCGCTTGAGGATGAGATACAAACCGCAGCGAAACTTTGCGCGAAAGCGAAAGAAGCCGTTATAGAAATGTTTAGCGACGCGCGCATGGGCAAGGCCATTAAGATCGAGCAGGCGCGCGCGTTAGTGGAAGATATTTCCGATTCCGTGCTGCGCCAACCCCATGCCTTAATCAGCCTTGCACGACTGAAAACTGCCGACGAATATACCTATATGCATTCCGTCGCTGTGTGCGCACTGATGATCGCGCTCGCCCGACAATTAAATCTTGGCGAAGATGGGGTGCGCGAAGCCGGTTTTGCCGGGCTGTTACACGACATAGGTAAAGTCGGCATTCCCATGAAGGTGCTGAATAAACCCGGAAAACTCACCGATAGTGAATTTGCGATCGTAAAATCCCACCCCGAGGTGGGCGCTAAAATTTTAATCGAAAGTTATCAAGTCAGCCCGATGGTGTTGGACGTGTGCCTGCACCACCACGAAAAAGTCGATGGCACTGGTTACCCGCATGGGCTCAAGGGCGACACTATTAGTCTCTACGCAAAAATGGGCGCGGTCTGCGATGTCTATGATGCAATTACGTCTAATCGCCCCTACAAAAAAGGCTGGGCACCAGCCGACTCGATTCGCAAAATGGCCGAGTGGAGCAAAGGTCATTTTGATGAAGCGGTATTTCAGGCCTTTGTAAAAACGGTGGGTATTTACCCCACGGGATCTTTGGTGCGGTTGGAAAGCGGGCGCCTCGCGGTTGTCGTCGAGCAAAATGAAACTTCGCTGCTCAACCCTACCGTAAAAGTTTTTTTCTCTGCTAAAACAAAAATGCCGATTATTCAGGAAACACTGGATTTGGCGAAATTAGTGGGCAAAGAAAAAATTATCGGGCGCGAATCGCCCGATGATTGGGGGTTTAAAAACCTCGATAAACTTTGGTCGGGGATTGGTTAAAAAAATATTTTTTTGACCTCCCTTTAATGTCTCAACCAAATGTCGCGCAGCTCCTGCGCTAACGTCATAGGGTCAAAAGGTTTGGCAATAACACCTACCGCACCCAAATTTAGGTAACCCTCCACCTCTTGCGGCTGCACCTTCGCGGTCATAAACACCACTGGCGTGGTTGCCAGCTCGGGAAACGCACGCAAGCCTTTGAGTGTTTCCGGGCCATCCATGCCGGGCATCATCACATCAAGCAATACCAGATCAGGCTTGAAGGCCACGGCTTTTTGCAAAGCCTCAGTGCCAGAACTACAGGCCTCCATCGCAAATCCATGAATTGTCTCCAGCACCATCATCGCAATAGCTTGGATATCGGGATCATCTTCAACATACAAAATACGGCTTAGTTCCTGAGTCATAAATCAAACCTGTGTGATGGTTATAGAGCGGAGGCAGGACCCTTGGCGCTATTAACAATTGGGAAGGCGGCATAGAAGGTTGCACCTTCCCCAACAACGGACTCAAACCCAATGCGACCCTGCATGCGCTCCACAAAAGCCTTACTGATGGACAGGCCCAAACCTGTACCACCGCGCTGACGGGAATCAGACGAATCTGCCTGCGAAAATTTCTGAAAGATGTGCGCGCGAAACTCTTCGCTAATACCAGGGCCATGATCCACTACCGCTATCAAAGCTTGATCACCCTGTTGCGACAGGCGAATTTCCACTTGCCCTTCGCCAGGCGAAAATTTCACCGCGTTAGAAATGAAATTGGTCAGTACTTGCTGCAAACGCTGGGCATCAACCCGCGCGTGCAAATCGCCCGCTTCTACTTGCAAGACTAGCGCTATCCCATAGGAGTCGGCATAAGCCTTATTGCTTTCGAGTGATGCCTCCAATATCGATAACAGCGATTGCTCCTGTATGTCGAATTCCATTTTACCCGCAAGGATTTTTTCCATATCGAGCAAATCGTTGATCAGCAAGGTCAGGCGCTTGGCATTTTTATGTGCAATCCCGAGCATGCCCTGTACCTTATCGGGTAGTTGACCTAATACGCCACTTGTAACTAATCCAAGGGAACCGGAGATAGAGGTAAGCGGAGTGCGCAGTTCATGGCTCACGGCTGACACAAACTCGTTCTTCATTTGCTCGATACGTTTGCGCTCGGTGATATCCTGAATAAATGACCAGATTTTCCGTTCGCCGTCTGGGCCTTCTATCAACACGCCGTTAAGCAACACCGGAATCAAGTGACCATCGCGATGCCTGTATTCTTTTTCATAGGGACCATAACGGCCGCTTGCATGCAGGCTTTCCATCTGCTGGTCTTCCTGCGACTGGTATTGCAGGGGCGTTAAATCCCAATAATTTTTCGCTATTAATTCGGCTTCTGTGTAGCCAGTCAGGCGACACAGCTCAGGATTGCACTCCAGGTAACGGCCATCGTCGAGTGAATTTAATGCGATACCAATAGAAGCCTGATTATAAAGTGTGGATAGCTTTTGCTCGTTTAACTGAATAGCCTTATTCGCTAACTCCGATTGGGTTACATCCCAAATGAATCCATCAATGTATTTTAAATCCCCGCATTCGTCATAAATGCCCCGCCCCAGTTCTTGCACCCACAACCAATGGCCATTTGCATGCCGCAAACGAAACAGCAACTCAAAAGGCTCTTTCGCAACAAGCGCAGCCTGAACCTGTTCTGCGATCCAGGGCACATCATCGGGATGCGTCAAATCGGTAAAGCTACGCGGTGAATCGATGCGAATAAAATCATTGGCGCTGTAACCAGTTAATTGCTCAACGGCGGCACTGAGATAGAGCATTGTCCAATGGTAGTCATTTTCACAGCGATAGGCTGCGCCAGGGAAATTGCTTAGCATGCTCTGCAACCGCTCTTCACTGTCGCGCAACTTTTTTTGTGAGGATTGCAGTTCACTGATATCCGCATGGGTGCCAGACATCCACAGGGGGGTTCCGCTATCATCCAGACGCGATACGCGGCCACGATCGTGCACCCACACCCAGTGCCCGTCTCTATGGCGCATCCGACATTTACAATCGTAAAACTCAAGCTCGCCACGCAAATGCTGCGCAATAAGCTCACCGGATTTTTTCAAATCCTCCGGGTGTGCCAGATCTAGCCAGGTATTAATGGAAATCGGCGCTAATTCGTCGAGGTTGTAACCCACAATCTCTGCCCAGCGCTCGTTAAAAATTGTTTCTCCGGTTTGTACATTCCATTGCCAGGTACCGATATTGGTGCCCCGAATAACCATGTCCAAATTTTCCCGCTCGCGCTCCAGTGCCATGTTGCTCTCGCGGAACCGGAGTAGTTGCATGACTTGGCCAGCGAGTAGCTGAAGTGAACTTATCTGGATTGAACTCAATTGCCGGGGCACATAATCGATAACACACAATGTTCCCAGTGCATGACCCGACTCAGTCACCAGTGGTGCACCCGCATAAAAGCGAATATACGGCTCGCCCAGAACAAGGGCATTGTCACTGAAGCGAGGGTCAATGGTTGCATCCTCCACCACCAATACGTCGTCGGGCCGCAAAATGGCATGGGCGCAAAATGCCACATCGCGCGGGGTTTCAGTCGCATCCAAACCAAGGCAACTCTTGAACCACTGGCGGTCAGTGTCAACGAGGGAGACAACAGCAATCGGCACTTGGCAAAGATTCATCGCCAGCTGTGCGATAGCATCAAAACTCCGCTCGCGCGCGGTATCCAGAATCTTTAGCTGGTGCAAATGAGCCAGGCGTTCATCTTCATAGGTAGGTAATGGCGCTTTCATTGCAGAGTACCTGATATGACTCGCATCGGTTGATCCAACACCTGGGAAACTAAATGCTCAAGATGGCCATTTACCAACGGCTTTTGTAACCAGAAAATATGCTCGCGGGAAATGTGTACTGGCAGGCGTTTTTTTCCGTCATCAATAGCGCCAGTGATAATGATGATCAGCATTTTTGCTGCACCCTTGTTTTGCAATGACTCCTGCTGGCGGATCTGCTCGATGATAGAGATACCATTCATGTCCGGTAGGTTCAGATCGAGAGTGATCAGATCGTAGTCGCGCAGTTGCAGGTGCTCCAGCGCCGATTGGCCCGTAGCGGCGCAGTCCACATCATAATCCTGAGCGCTGAGGGCAGTGGTCAATACCTCGGCAGTTTCCAGATCGTCTTCCACGATCAGCAAATGCGGCCGCGTCTTGCAGGGCTCCACACGGGACGCGGGGCTTCTTTGGGTGACGTCATCACAGGGCAGGTCGAAGTAGAAACTGGCGCCGTTGCCGGGCACTGATTCCAACCCCACCTTGCCGCCCATGCGCTCAATAATTTCTTTGCAGATAGCCAGCCCCAACCCGGTACCGCCTTTCTGGCGGCTATCCGAGGAGTCGGCTTGCGAGAATTTCTGGAACAGACGCGTACGGAAATCATCGGGTACACCCGGCCCCTTGTCAGTTACGGTAACGCGCACACTGCCAAAGCGCAGTTCCACACTGATACTGACGGCATCGTTGAGCGGCGAAAACTTGGCAGCGTTGGAGAGGTAGTTGGCCAGCACCTGTAGAAGCCGCTGGTGATCGACAGCCACCTTGATATCGCCCCTGACCGGCAGCAACTCATAGGTCACACCGTATTGCTGGGCAAAGGCGGCGTTGGATTCAATACTCTGCTGGATCAACGGCAACAGCGACTGCGGCTGGATATCAAAATGCATTTTGCCGGCGACCAACTTTTCCATATCGAGCAAGTCGTTCACCAGATGGATAAGCCGCTGGGAGTTGTTGTGTGCAATTTGAATCATGCGCGCTGACTGCTCCGGCAAACTGCCCGCAAGACCATTGACCAGTATGCCCAAGGCGCCGTTGATGGCGGTGAGCGGGGTGCGCAGCTCGTGGCTTACGGTGGAGATAAACTCGGTTTTCATCTTGTCGATGCGTTTGATTTCGCTGATGTCACGCGCAATGCCCAAAAAGCCGGTAATCTCGCCCTCGGAATCGCGCAGCGCCGAAACGGTGAGCAACACCGGTAAACAGCTGCCATCTTTGCGCACATAGTGCCATTCATTTTCATCGTCACTGCCCTCGCGCGCTTTGGCGATAAAACTGTCAAACCCCGGTTTGACTTCATAGCCCAGCTCACAGGTCAGCTGATGTGCATGGGCGATAATTTCCTCCTGCAGATGAATCAGTGCGGGGGTTTGTTTATCGATCATTTCCTCTGCGCTGTAGCCCAGCATCAGTTCGGCACCGTGGTTGAAGGTTTTGATAATTCCCTCTTGATTGGTCGAGATAATCGACACACTCGCCGCGTCCAGAATCGCCTTGCGCAGTGAGTTGGTCTCTTTAAGTTGCAGTTCGGCTTGTTTAAGCGGGGTGATGTCCGAGACATAACCGTGCCAGAGCACGCTGCCATCATCGAGCTTTTCCGGGATCGACTCTATGTGGGTCCAAATCATGCCACGCTGGGGGTTATTGACGCGCACTGTCGCCACCCAAGGGGTGAGGCTGGTGGCCGAATAGGAGACACTTTCACCTACCCAGCCGGCATCGTCCGGGTGGATTACCGCAAAGACTTTCTCCGCCGTGAGCGCTACATCTTCCGGGCTGGCATCATAAATATTTTTAATGCCGGGGCTGGCATAGGGGAAAAAGGAACTGCCATCAGGACGCAGCTGGAATTGATAAAGGAAGCCCGGCAGCCGCTCGCTGAGTTTTTGGAAACGCTGCAAGATAACTTTTTTCTCGGCATCCTGTTGCCAGCGCTCCACCACCGAGCTGATCCAGCGCGCCAGCAGGCGCACAAAATCCTTGTCGAGTGCGTCGTATTGGTGATGGCGGGTCTTGCGTGAGGTAAAACTCAGAGTGCCGTAGACCTCGCCATTGATCCACAAAGGCACACCTATGTAGCTCTCAACCTGGGTCAATAAATAGGCGGGGTGATGCCGATATTCACTGGTGGGAATATCGTCTTCCGCCACTACATCGCGCAGGGTAACAGTCAGGTTGCAATAGGTTTTGGTGAGCGGGCAGGACGGGGGGATTCCCTTTTGCCCCTGGGAGGAAAACTGCACATGGACCCGATATTCATCGCCCTTGATCTGGCTGATAACCCCGGCGCTCAACCCCAAATAGCGCGCCCCCAAGTTGAGTGCGCGGCGCAGTTGTTCATCTGGATCAACTGCAGACAGGGAGGCAATTTCATTGAGCGAGTGCAGTGCCGCCTGCTGGCGGATGCTNNTTGTAGCTGCCGTCCTGTACCTTAAGCCGATATTCATTTTCATACATCGCGGTTTGACCCTTGATGTGACGGATGATATCGCTGTAACTGAGGCGTTTATCGGCGGGGTGGACGCGGCTCATCCATTCATCGAGGTCAAGGGAAGTAGGGCACTCGGGGCCTATACCGCACAATTGGCGCCATTCAGGTGAAAACTGCGCTTGGTCTTGCGCTATATCCCACTCCCAAAAACCGGAGTCGCTGGAGCGCAGCGCCAAAGCCAGACGTTGGCGCGCCTGTTCGCTCAGGGTATGTTCGGC
>DQHS01000329.1 GCA_003524365.1 Cellvibrio sp.
TCTTCGCCCAACTCGATAAATTCGCTGATAGCGGCACGGATAGAGGCGCGCGTGTAACTGCCTTCGCCGCCAGGTAAACCGGCAATAATGTTTTTTTCCAGCAGGGCGATTTGTGCACCGCTCATGCTATTGAAATAGGCTTCTGCTTCTGCGACTAATTCAGTACTGTAATTCTGCGCAGCATTGTTGCGCTGCAAAATAAACACATCGTAGGCAACAAAATCCACCATGTCGAAACGCAGCGCTGAGCCGGTATTTTCCAAATGGTAATCAAGGTTAGTGCGCGTCCAATCAATAACGGGCATAAAGTTGTAACACACCACTTTCACACCGGCTTTACCTGCGTTGATGAGGGATTTTTTATAGTTCTCGATATAGTGCGCATAATTACCGGTGCGGGTTTTGATATCGTTGTGCACCGGAATACTTTCAATCACCGTCCACTTCAGGCCAAACCCCTCGATAATATTTTTGCGTGCAAGGATTTTATCCAGCGGCCATTCCTCGCCGGTCGCCACCTCATTCAGGGAGCTCACAATACCGGTAGCGCCAGCCTGCGCCACCTTGGGAAGGGTTACCGGGTCTTTCAGGTCAAACCAACGCCAGGTTTCTATCATCTCTGCGCTCTCACTCGGAAAATTGGATTTTATAGTTGATACGGTTGATAAGGTGGTAAGGCCACTATGCCATTTAACCAGAGTGAGTTGGTTATCGCAAGTTGCGCAGCGTTTGGGAGCCGGGGATTGTGGAGTTGTCGGATTGAGAGGGATGAAATTGGGGGGCGCAATCTAACGGTCATGCGAGCTGGAATCTGAGATTAATGCTATACATAGATTTATGACCAGATGACAGATGACGGAGGTCCAGCGTGCGTAAGAACTATGTTTTTATCGACTACGAAAATGTCCAACCTGAATCCATCGCCGGTTTGGAAAAGGGGAATTTTTATATCCTTTTGTTCCTCGGTGCTCATCAATCAAAACTGAATACCCAGCTTGTCCGGTCATTGCAGCCGCTGNNGAACCGGAAGCCTATTTCCATATAGTCTCCAAAGACGCCGGTTTTGACCCGCTGATCCAGCATTTAAAAGACCGCAATATCCTCGCTTCCCGCTCCAGCAGCATCGATGAAATTTCCATCCTGCATAAAACCAGCTTAAAAACCTTGCCCGAGCGAACCAGCGTCGTAAAGGCCCGTTTATCGCTGATGGGGGATAAACCCGGTACGGTAAAAACCCTGTCCAGCACTATTAATTCCTTGTTTCAAAAAACACTGTCTGAAGATGAGGTGGAAATGGTGGTGAAAGATTTATGCGGCAAAGGCGTGATTGCGATCATCAATAAAACCAAGGTCACTTACCTGCAAAAGTAGACCTGCATTTATTTTTGCGGGAATTAATTAATCCTCTGGTAGGCGAGTGACGACTTGAGTATGTCCATAATGGCTACTCCAACGTATTCCTATCGCAATCGTCAAAACCTATTGATTGACTCGCCCATCACTTTGTGAATAATGCTGGTTATTAATACAGTGTTGTTCGAGAGGTGATGGGCGAGGCAATTTCGCCGCACGCTGATTTCCGTTTGTTATCCCAATAATTCCCAGTGAGTCACATGCTCAAATACATTCCGGTTCCCTGCGTCATTGTTGATATTGAAACGACCGGCGGCAATGTGACTTATGATCGCATCACCGAAATCGGGATTGTGGAGGTCACCGAAGACGGTGTTACTGAATGGTCGACGCTGATCAACCCGCGCATTCCCATCCCCAAAGGAATTCAACAGATCACCGGCATCACCAATGAGATGGTGGCCGATGCTCCCTATTTTGAGCAGGTGGCAAAAGAAATTTTGTTGCGCCTGCAGGGTAAATTATTTATCGCCCACAATGTGCGCTTTGATTATGGTTTTATTCGCAACGAATATGCGCGGCTCGCTTATCCTTTTAAGGCAAAGCTACTGTGTACCGTCCGGCTTTCACGTTTTCTGTATGCGGACCGCGATGGGCACAGTCTGGAAAAAATTATCGCAAGGCATCAGATTTTTGTAACCCATCGCCACCGCGCACTGGACGATGCAAAAGCGACTTACACGTTCATGACGATTGCTGAGGAAGAAAAAGGAGAGGAACTGGTTCGTGCAGCAGTTAAACATCAATACCGCAAAGAGAGCATGCCCGCCGGTTTTGATGCATCTATTATTGACGGCCTGCCCAACACGCCCGGCGTGTATTACTTCTGGGGCGAAAATAAAGAACTTCTCTACGTTGGAAAAAGTATTAGCATCCGCAAGCGTGTGCTATCCCATTTCACTGCTGATCATAAATCATCAAGGGAAATGAAAATATGCCAGCAAACCCGCAACATCACGTTCGATAAAACCGCTGGCGAGTTGTCTGCACTTATTCTTGAATCAAAAAAAGTGAAAGAACTGCAGCCGCTCTACAACCGTAGGCTGCGTAGGGTGAGTAACTTCTACAGTATTTGTTTGGTGGAAGGAAAGGAGTGCTTGTTAACACCGCAGATATTTGCAGTATCAGAAATGCCCAACAACACACAAAAACTCTACGGCCTTTTCCCATCTGTTAAAAAAGCGAAAGAGGCCATTCAATCCATTAGCGACGAACACAGTCTGTGCTATCAAGTTTGCGGCTTGGAAAACCCCTCCAGTCGTGCTTGTTCAAGCCATCAGTTAAAAAAATGCAAAGGCTACTGCGCGGGTAAACAACCCGCATTGATTCACAACGTTAAAATGTTGCAAGGGTTTTCCGCTTTATCACTAAAGACCTGGCCTTATGATGGGCCAGTTGCGCTAGTGGAAAAAAACGGAGAGGGAGAATGCGAACATCATCTGCTTATTGATAACTGGTGTATTTTAGGTGTTGCGGAATCGCCAGCAGATTATGAAGACATACTGAGGAGCAACCCGGCACCGAAAATCGACAAAGATATTTATCGATATCTCGTTGCTACAGTTTTTGCTAAAAAATCTTCGGTGAGGCTTGTTGCTTTATCTCTGTAAGAGCAGTGGAGAGTCGATTAATTTTTGACTTTATTCCAGTCCGGTTCTTTCAATCCCTGCATACATTCCTTCACATCTTTGTCGATAATGTTATTGGGCTTAATGCAATCCTTAGTGCTGCGTTTAATCTTAATTTCCGATGTTTGTTTTGGATTTTTAAGTAGAGCTTCCTTATTGGTTGCTGTTCTGCAGGCTGAGTCCCTTGTGGATTGGTTTTCAAACGTGGGGCTGCTGTTGGAAATACCTATCCAACGATTACAGGTGGCAATCAGCTGCTGCAGCTCGGCGTCTTTATTATCACTGCTTAAATAATTTATTGGGGTGTAGCTGGTTGTGTTACTAGGTTGTCCTCTTGCGACTGATATCGGCCCAGGCGTAGTCCCTTGGCATTTAGCCAGTTGGCTTTGAAGGTAGCTTTGCTGTCTTTGCAGTCGTCGTTGTTGATCGGCATTACCGCCATTGTTACTCCATCTGCTTACCTGATTTATTTGTTGTTGCCAGTAAGTGCAATCATTTGCAGTGGCTAAAGGCGGCATAACAACACCAATAAAAAGTATTGCGATAATGACTCTATTCAATTTTTGCTCCATTGATGACCGGCCTTAACCGCGTTAATTAGGGAAGCTCTGAGTTATTCGTCATTCCTGCGAAAGCAGGAATCCAAGCTGTTGATTTTTATGGATACCCGCGTTCGCGAGTATGACGGAAAGTGAATATTTCAGAGTTTCCTTAGATCTTCCTTTATTCCGTAAGATATCCAGAATATTTCTGTTTTGAAATCACCGGCAGGATTTTGTCCATTAAATCGATTTAGGTCAATGTTAATTAGTTGATGATAGTCATCTTTAACCCGAATATTGAAAATGAATAGCAATGTTGAACAAAGTCTTGTATCGCCACATTGCGATCCTCATTTACGCGGCAGTTCTGCAAAATAGAACTGCGAGGTTATCGACTCGATGGAACGCTAGCCTGCTGCGGATAATAAATAGCTTCATCTGGATTTCTATGCCAATCATATTCAGCTGCCTTGGCGGCAGTCTCTGCTACGGCCCTGCCTGCTAAACGGGATATCAAATGGAAAGCCATATCCGTGCCTGCTGAAACCCCTGCGGAGGTTACATATTTCCCGGCATCGACCCAGCGAGAAACATTGTCCCAAAGCACTTTAGGCCCGTATTGTGTAACCCATGCAAACGCCTGATGGTTGGTTGCTGCTGGTTTGCCATCAAGGACACCTGAACGAGCAAGTACTACAGCACCGGTACATACGGATGTCATTATTGGAACTAATTGATCCATTATTTTTACCCACTGTATTAATTCATTAAAGGCGTGGGTGTTATTGGTTTCCATGCCCATGAGTGTTCGTACACCCTGACCGCCGGGAATCATTAACACATGAAATGATTGTTCCAGTGCTTCATCGCGAAACCAATCGGGTGTTACGCGGGGGCCGTTGTAGCTTCTGACAGGTTGGGGCCGGTCATGTGCGGCACAGGTTTTTTCTTCGGTAGATATCAGTTCAATTTGAAACGGGTAGGGTGCCGAGTCTGAATAATTTGTACCAATAAAACGCGAAATAGAAAAGGCTTCGATAAATCCCCATACATCAAGGGGCTCAAAATCGGGAAACACTAAAATGCCGATTTTGATTGTGGGGGGAAATTGCGCAGGAGTATTTTCCATGGTGAAGTTCCAATTATAGTGAAATCACGGATACTAATTTATTTAACGCTAGCTACCTATTACGCCAAATTACATTTTTATATAAAAACAAACTGCGTATTTTTTAGATCCACAGAGTGTATTTCATTCAGGGTTGACTTGGATGCAAGCAGTAAACTTCATTGGTCTGTATTGCTAGGATACAAAAAAGCAATAGTCCAATAATTTGCAGCATTTAATGTAAGCTGGGAAGCCTGGTGATACAGCTGTGTAGAATCGATACGCGTAAATAAAATTTTTGTCGCTTCAATATTTATTTTTAATATTTGTAATCCAGTGTAATAACCAAATCATAAATAAGTATCTAGGCTCTAGTTTCATTTCTTAAAAAAGGAAAATGTCATGAAACTAAGAACGTTGTTGATGTCATCTTGTTCGTTAATCGCTTTGTCGATATCTGCTGCTGTGTTGGCAAAACCGGTGCCTCTCCCTGATCCGGGAATTAAAGGTTATAGCTTCCCGGAAAATAAAGAAAAATTAATGGCGTGGATTAATGCAGGGGATTCAAATGAGATCTATCTGCATGGTTGGGGGTTGTGGACGTCCTTAACGGCACCGAGTGGACAAAATGAATATGGTTTAACGAATGTTCCGGTGTATTTGACCTGGTTAACACCAGCCGAAATTGCGGCCTTGCCGCGCTTGAAAGCCACGGAAAAGAAAGTGGATTTACCTGCTAAACGAACATTTTTATTGGAAAAACCACGGCAATTGACGCACAAAACAAAAGGGCTTGAAAAAGCGGCGACGGTAGTTAAGTCTTCTGCTGCCGCCTCCTCGGCTACTCCTTTGTCCATCCGTGATACCAATATTGTTGTCACCATGGGGTACGATCCGGCAGCACAGGATTTTGCCTATCACAACAATTTGTTTTCGCTGAAGGCGCTGCAAGCTTTCTATAACAGTGGAAGCGGTAATATTCGTTCGATTCCTGTGTTCCCAAATAATGCCGTTACCGTTAAACCAACTTACAAGGTCATTACCAAAGCGAATATGCTTAATGGCTCCATTTATGTGATGCCCGCGTGGCCAGGTACACCACCCGTTGTGACCCCGGAAATTAGTGCAAACGGTTTCCCCGAAACATCTTGGCCTGGTTGTGTGTATATCAATACCAAAAATACCGGAACGTCTACGGCTGCATCTGTCGATAAAGACTGTACTGCTGGCTCTAATGCTTCGAATACTTATGGCCTAGGTGATTTCGTGCATTACCCCGTCACCAAAGCCAATATTGCAGCATTTAACGTACTCGTTAGCGGACAAGAAAAATTAGTGGTGGGTGATGTGATTGTCTTGATGGCGATGCATGTGACCTCGCGGGAAATTGACGAATGGACTTGGCAAACCTATTTCTGGACGCCGGACCCAACCACTCCTCCATTACCCAGCTCATCAGCAATTGCCAGCGCACGACCTGCACAATTGACCGGCGCTGCTGCGCATTATGCGATGGCGATTGGATATCAAATGGTAACGCCCAATCAACCAGCAGTAGGTGGGCAAAGCGTTGGTGGTCCGGTTGTAGCCTATAACCCTTACCTTGAAGCGGGTTTTAATGCAGCTACGTTTGGAACGCCTCCCGTGAATGTAGGAATTTTAGCGCCCGGAAGCCAAACACCATATATGGCAACGGTAGGTATTCAAACTAATTGCATGACGTGTCACGGAAACGCAACGGTAGATCCATCGAATCCTAACCCCAACACCAATGCATTGCCTTATCTCACGAACTTCTATGTGTCGCGCGAAGATCAGAGTTTTAAAGGCTTCCTGCAATTGGATTTCCTTTGGTCAATTCAGGGGACTGCTAAGTAGATAAATAGGAGCTGGGTGCGAGGGTGGTTAATTCAGCCTCGCAACTCGGTGTTTCATGGCTAGAAGGGCTCCTGCGTTTTGTCCACACGGCAATGGATAGCACTAAGTGCGAATAATGTTGAGAGGGCACTTTGTTATCTAAATATCTCTTAGGTGTTAGTTGAGCCGAGTCCTGAGTGACTATCCTCTGTTTTAAATGTAATGCGATGAAATGTGCGGCAGTTTGATTATTGGGTAGGATTGTTGAGAAGTAAGCCAAAAATCATTTATTAGAAAAAGTTGTTTATTTGTGATTAATGCTTCTTGGTCTTACAGGAGAAAATCATACTTATGGAAAACTTGAGGTGTATTCATGAATAAAACATTTTTTATCTACGCTTTCCTTTCATGTGCATTTTTGTCGTGTTCTGCTTTTGGTTTGGGGGTTGGTGTTGATGCGGTGCAAGCCAGACCATTAGAGCCAAAGAGTACTGCTGTTATTCAAACTTTAAAATATGGTCTTAACGAATATAAAGAGCAGAGCAAGCAATTACAGGATTTCTCTGATGCAGTAAGGAAAGCTATTACATCTGTGAAGAGTGGAGGTGCTGATAAGGCATCGATTGCGGCCCCAAGTAAATTTGGTTCAATTAAATNNATAAATTAAATGATAAGTTGGAAAAACTTGATCTTCAAACGTTAGAGAATACATTAGCGCAAGTGGAATATGCTTTAGCGGAAACAAAAGCTCAAGAAAATGAACTTAACAATGCGCTTGAATCTGAAGAGGGTAATCAGAGCCAAGGAGAGGTTGTTGTAGATCCACAAATTTCCGCAGGAGAGGGTGATCCTACAGCAACAATTAATCTTCGTTACACTTATTATTTCGATGAAAAGATGTTTTTAACGAGTGCTATTGATATAGGGGCAACCCCCAATGACACTGCTGATAAACTTGCTGCGGGATTTGCAATGAACGGAGGGAATGTTGATTTTTCTTTGCGTTATGGTTACAGGTTCGAGTATATCGGTCGGAGTGGGCTTATAAGTTTTATTCCATCGTTATCCTACACGTACTCAGGAATGACAGCATCTGAGTTGGATCTTCAGTCTGGTGGTACAACAGAAGTAGATACTGAGGTGCAGTCTGCTACATTGAACTTAACTGTTGCTTTTGGTAAACAGTATTTCTTAGCTCTTGACCATTCATATCATGATGTTTCAGAAAGAGAGGCATCTGAATTTTCCGCATTGCTTGATCAAAAACGAACTACCGTTGTTAGGGCTATATTCGCTATGGATGAAGAGGCTAAGAGGCTTTTGGTTCTGGAGCGCGCCCATCCAGTTGGAAATGAAAGTGCTCAGCTAAGAATCTCTTTTATAACGAGTCTCGCATTCTAGATTTTGAGCTCATAAATTTTTCTTATTGGTAGAAGTGTATGGTGAAATATCAGTTGATCGGTATTTCACTATTTTCACGTTTTTTTTAAAACTCTTTGTTACTTCGATGATTTACGTGAAAAAGGAATGGCAGAAATCATGGGCATCCCATGGGGGCGAGTTGCACGCAAGGCTCTCTGGTTGGTGGCCGCGCTGAAAAATTGGGTGGGTTACAGGTGGTTTTTGTATCTTGCAGCTGTTTTTGTGGTGAGTTGGTAATTTTATAGTAAGAAAATAAAAAGGCTTGCAAGCGCTAACCTGCAAACCCTTTACATGTATGGTAGCTAGAGGCGGACTTGAACCGCCGACCCCAGCATTATGAGTGCTGTGCTCTAACCGGCTGAGCTATCTAGCCATAAATGAGGCGCGCATTTTGGCGATAGAGGGGCGTACTGTCAACCCCAAATTCATGGTTGGCGAGAAGTTCAGGGGTGCGGGCAAGGACTGATGCGGGTATGATGCGCACTTTCTTTTTTTGGCCTCGCTCGGCCTTCCACTTTTTAAACAGGTCCACGATGGAATTTCTCGATCTCGCTCCCGTTACCCGCGCCCAGGGCACAGTGCAATTGCCCGGTTCCAAGAGTATCTCCAACCGCACGCTGCTGCTGGCGGCGCTGGCCACCGGCGAGACGGATATCCGCGATCTGCTTAAATCTGACGATACCGACCGCATGCTGGAAGCCTTGGCGGCGCTGGGTGTGAGTGTGACTAAAACTGGCGAGAACGATTACCGCGTGGTCGGCACTGGCGGCAGCTTCCCTAATAAAGAGGCGGATCTTTTCCTCGGCAACGCCGGTACAGCCTTTCGCCCGCTGACGGCGGCGCTGGCGCTGAGTGGTGGTACTTATAAGTTGCATGGTGTGGCGCGTATGCATGAGCGCCCGATTGGCGATTTGGTGGATGCATTGCGTCAGATCGGCGCTGACATTACCTATCTCGGGCAGGAAGGCTTTCCGCCGTTGCTAATCAAGCCCGCGCAAATCGCTGCTAATGGCAGCATCAAAATCCGTGGCGATGTCTCCAGCCAATTCCTCACTGCGTTATTGATGGCATTGCCGATGACCGGCAAAGAAACCCAAATCGAATTGGTGAGTGAGTTGATCTCCAAACCTTACATTGAAATCACCCTCAAGTTGATGGCGCAGTTCGGTGTTAATGTTGTGCGCGATGGCTGGGAGCGTTTTACTGTTCCGGCGGCCACCGGCTATAACAGCCCCGCGACTGTGTATGTGGAAGGTGATGCATCTTCTGCGTCTTACTTTCTTGCTGCGGGTGCGCTCGGACGTGGCCCATTGCGAGTGCAAGGTGTGGGTGCCAATAGTATCCAGGGCGATGTGGCTTTTGCCGATGCGCTTGAGGCAATCGGTGTAACGATCACCAAAGGCGAGAACTGGATTGAAGCCTCGGCCCCATCGCTGCCGCTTAAAGCTTTTGATCGCGATTTTAACCACATTCCTGATGCGGCCATGACGCTCGCAGTCGTTGCACTTTTTTGCGATGGCCCCTCGCGTTTGACCAATATCGCCAGCTGGCGAGTGAAAGAGACGGATCGTATCTCTGCGATGGCGACTGAGTTGCGCAAGCTCGGCGCGATTGTGGAGGAGGGCGAGGATTGGTTGCGCATTACGCCGGTGAAAAATTTAATTCCGAATGCAGCGATTGATACGTATGACGATCACCGTATGGCGATGTGTTTTTCGCTCGCTACCTTTGGTTGTGTGCCGGTGCGGATTAATGACCCGAAATGTACCGCCAAAACTTTCCCGACCTATTTTGAGGTGTTTGCATCAGTCGTGAACTAGTGACTGATGTAAGCGCTGGATACAAAAAAGCCGACCTCAGCGTCGGCTTTTTTGTGAGCGTTAGACTCAGAAAAGCAAACCCAATTGAGGTGCGGCAGTAAGCAGAAGGGCACCGCCGATAATGGCGGCCGCAACCACCAGCCGGAGGCTGCCTGCCACGGCGCCGTCGGCAGTTTGGAACTTGTCCCAAAGCCCCAGACGTTTTTGCAATTCCCTCTCTTCACCGGGCGTGAGTGTGGGGTACTCACTGGGTACTTGCGCGGCTGCGGGAGCTTCCTCGGTCGCTTCTCCTTTATTAAGCCAGAGCGCGATTTGAGTTTCGGTTTGCAGCAAGTGTTCAAGGCTAAGTTGGCGTAAAGCACCTAGCCAGCCCAAAGCGGAATTGATCCAACTGTCCACAGCACTTAACCAATTACTGATGTTTTCCCGGGTGGGTGGCACAAAGCTGAACTCGCCCAAGGCCTCGCCCCAACTGTTTATTTCCAGTTTTTGCCGTAATGGCTCTGGCAACTGTACCTCGGGAGCCATGCGAAAGATTGCGGTCAGGGCAGTGAAAACTTCATCGCCTGCGGCAATCAAGCGTTTGATTTCGCGTTTGCTTACATTGCGGTCCGCCGTAACTACCGCATAGGTATTATTGAGTAGTGCGCGGCTATCGGCCAGGTTGGCCTGTTGGTGCTCGGCATAGTGAATCAGTGCCAGTAGGCCGCTGAGGTATTTATCCCAACCTTTGCCCAATTGGCGTGCCGCTATACGGTGGGCGCTGCGGCACTCTTGATCGTGGCGAAATACTTGTTGATGAGCAGCGGCGCACTCGTCATTCAGGGTTTCAATCAGTGCTGGCAGCTCGCGCTTGCTGACTTCTTTACCGCGAAAACGAATAACGCCGTCGGGTGGTGTGTAAATACCATCGCGTAGCGCGATCAGTAGGCTGCGCTCTTTTTCAAGTTTGCGGAGGCTATCCAGCTTGCTCGCCAGATCCTCCGGGTAGAGCGCGCGCAAGGCATCAATAGCAGAATCTATCCGCACGTCGTAGAGCTGATCGGGCTTACTGGCGTGACGCACGAAGGAACGCCCGAGGTAGGCGCCGCGGTATCGGCTATTCAGGTATTCGCGCTCGTAGCGTTTATCCAGCTCGGTGAAGATCTCGGCGTCCGGTTGGAGTTCCACCTTAAACCGCTCCAGCAGCTTGCTGGTGAAGGTCTCTTTCAGTGCTTGGGGATTGTCAAAAATTATCCAGCTACTGCGGTTATCCAGCACACCTGGAACATAGACTTTTTTAGCGTTTTGCTCGCGCTCATGATTGTAAGGGTGGGTCGCCCACATACGCGGTGGCTGGGCGATATCAGCGGTAAACACCCGGTGTTGTTCGGGTTTGTTGGTGGGGACGGGTGCGGCTTTGCCGTAGAGCGGATCGTTGAGAATTTTGCTGGTGTGCTGCAATACCCGGGTTTGGATCGCAAATACGTCTTTGTTCGCTTTGCCTTGATTGACTTGATCATTGAGAAAGCTCTGTGCGCTGTCCCAGGCTTCATCGGCGGCTTGTAGTTTGTGCAGTGCGTGGATGAGCGCGTCGCTGCCGGTGACTGTTACGGCAACCAGGTCGGCTTGAAATTCCATCTCCCGCGATAGGGCGCGCTGCGCCAACAAGACCAGGTTGAACACGGTTTCCATTGTTGCGCGCAATGACCAAACAATCAGGCGTAGCAGCCAGCCTATCCAGGCGATGCGCAGATCGATCCCCGACAGGAAGCGCAGAAAATTATCCAGTGCATCGCGGCGGGCAATAATGTGTGCAGCGATTTGTTGGGCAATATAGACCCAATTGCCAAGCGCCATGGAGCGCTGGACGAAATGCCCGAACTCATGCGCAAGTACTGCCTTTAATTCACTCAGAGTCAGTGCGTTCACCAGTGGCAGACCAATTTCCAGATTTTTCTTGGAGGGAAAAATAAAATTCAGCAGTGATAAATCGTAAAACACGCAGGCATTTACGCGTGGCGAGAGAAATACCCGGTGCGGGCGTGGAGCGCCGGTTTCATCCGCCAGACGATTAAGAAATGCCAGCAGCTGCGGCTCACTTTGCGCGGTCACTTCATAGTCCTGGGCGATACTGCCTTTTTTCACAAACAGCAGCGCCTTCACCATAAAGAGCGCAAGAAACCCGGAACTTAGCGCCAACACCCAGAGAAAAATGTTGCGGCGGGCACCGGCGAGGTCAATCAGGATTAACTGATAAGCCGACCAGGCAAACCAGCCGGTCAACGCAAAATAAATAACCACAAAAAGCACCAAGCCCAAGGCTGCCAGCGCCGCCTGGCGTCTATGTGCGCTGCTGGGTTTAGTGAAGTCGGCAGGGATGTTCGCCGGGTTGGCGGGGTAGATATGCTCCATAGTAAAAATCCATGTATGTAGTTAGATGAAGTAGTCAAAGGCAATAAGTGGATGTCGCACTAACGCCAAGGGGAGTGTAGATAGTGAGCAGATGGGCGGCAACCGTCTGCCATTGAAGGCAGAAAATATTTATTGCCGCGCCGCAAAACTTGCTAGTCTGGGCGCTTTTTTGAATGTCATTGGAGCGCTTCGATCAGGCGCTATCTGCCATTCAGTCATTACCCGCCAATGGGGGCTTTTATGTCTTACCAACAGTTGCACCAGCACTTTTTAAAAATTTCGCATTTCAATCATCTCTCGGCAATTTGCGATTGGGATCAGGCGGCGATGATGCCCGCCGGCGGCAATGACGCGCGCAGGGCAGCTATGGCGGAATTGTCGGTGTTGGTTCATCAACTGACGACGGCACCCCAATTAGCNNTGTGAGCACGCCTGGCGTGAGCAGCGCAAAAATAATGATTGGGCGGCATTTAAATCGAATCTTGCCAAAGTAGTGGAGCTCGCACGCGAAGAAGCGCGAGTGCGCGCAGCCGATAGTGGCTTGAGCCGTTACGATGCGATGCTCGAACTCTACGAGCCGGATATGAACTGCGCAAAATTGGATGCCCTATTTGGCGAGGTAAAAACCTGGTTGCCGGAATTTATCCAGCGCGCTGATGCAAATCAGGCCAATAAAAATCTGCTTACACCGACAGGCCCATTTTCAATCGCGCAACAAAAAGACTTGGGNNCGTTACGAGCAAAATTTACCGCTCGCGTGGGCGGGTCTACCTGTGGGTGAGGCGCGCTCCACCGGCATCCATGAATCGCAAAGCTTATTTTTTGAAATGCAATTGGCGCGCTCGCACGAATTTACCAAGTTGCTTGCACCATTGGCGCAAACATTGTTAGACCGCGTGCAAGATCCTGCTTTTACTGTTGATAATCTATACGCCTTCAATACGCGTATTAAGCGTGGCTATATTCGTGTGGACGCTGATGAGCTGACTTATCCGGCACACGTTATTTTGCGTTACGAAATTGAGCGCGCCTTAATTGAAGGTGAAATCGAAGTTGACGATATTCCCGCGCTTTGGAATGAAAAAATGCAGG
>DQHS01000210.1:0-3583 GCA_003524365.1 Cellvibrio sp.
GTGGTCCGGCATCGGTCCAGCAATCGGAGTTGGGCCAAATGGAGTTGCCGAACTGCACATTGGTTGCACCCACTGCGCGGAAGCGATCTACCACATGTTTGAACGCGCCTCTAAAGCGCGCCCAGGTTTCGCGGCTTTTGCAAGGGCTCCAGTCGTACCATGCGCCGTTGGCTTCGTGGAACAGGTCGATAACGACGGGCACTTTCTCTGCCTTTAAGCCGTGGGCGATGTTGTCGATGATGTCATTGTGCTTGCCATCCAGAATTTCCTTGATGATATTGCGGTCAACCCGTTGGTTGGTGGTATCCCACTTCCACCAGCATTTGCTGTTGTCATGCAGCGCCAACTCGCCGTGGAATTCGAGGTTGATGTAAGGCACGCGGCCTTGGGCTTTGATCTTGTCTACCTCGGCTTCCCAGAGGTGGTACCAATTTTTGCTGCCATCCGGGCGAAAGACTTCCGGGAAGATTTTGCCGAAGTAGGGCGATGCATTGCCGTACCACTGCTTGTTATCAGCCCATTCCCAGTTTTCGGTGATCTTGTCGCCACAGGGGTGGTCGGCTGTCCAGTCGCGATCAACAAACGCGCCCATCAAAACGCGGTCACCGGCAGGAATGGAGTTGGCTTGCGCTTGCGCGAGGCCGGGAATAAGGCATAAAGCAGCAATACTGGCGCCCAGCCAGCGAGGGAGTGGAAATTTCATGGCATCACCTGTTATTGATTATGTTGGTAGTGGCGGGAGGGTAAACCCTCTCGTGCTGCCAGCTTCTGCCGTTGAGCAAGGCTTCGCACCCCACTTGGTGTTGGCGTCTAAAATGGCAGTTCGTGTGCCAGGTTCGAGTAAAAGTGGCACTGAAAATGCGAGAACCTCAGCCTATTTCTGTGAGCAGTGTCCGGTTTTATCTGGCCAGTAGGGCACTTTGTTCATACACTCCCCTCTAAACTTAAATACCGACTTAATACCAGTGAGCGCATCTTTGATTGCGCCGCCCGTTCCACCACAGAGGAAGTCATCATGAAAATTCTGCTCAAAACCCTCGCCGCCTTGGTGGTTGTGGTACTGCTCGCCGCGTTTGCGTTTGTTTTTTTAGTCGATGCCAACCGCTTTAAACCGCGTATTGAAGCTATCGCCAAAGATCAGGGCATCGCCCTGCAAATAAATGGCGATCTGGGCTGGGATTTGTGGCCTAGCTTGGGGGTGGCGGTAAACGATGTTCGAGTCGCTGCGTTGGAAGCGCCAGATCAGCCCATCGCCGAACTCAAGCAAGCGAGTTTGATGTTGGCCTTGATGCCGCTCTTTTCCGGCGATTTTCAGGTGGATCACATCGCCGTCGATGGCGCGGTGATTTCGCTCAAGGTAGATGCCAACGGCAAAGGTAATTGGGAAGCGCTCAGCAAATCTGACAAACCTGTCCAATCAGCCCCGCCAGAACCTGCAGCTGATGCGAATTTAAAACTCGATATCCAACACATCAGCATCAGTAATTCGAACGTGAATTACAGCGATATACAGAGCGAACAAACCATTGCGTTGCGCGATATCAATCTCATCATGAGCGATGTAAATACCCGCGCTGAGCCTTTTGCGCTGGATTTATCATTTGTGATGGAATTGGCACAAGCCGGTGCTGATAAATTGGAGTTACAAGCGGCATTAAAAAACACTGTCAGTGTCGATAATGCGATCAGCAATATCAAACTGGAAGACGGCAAATTGCAGGCGGAAATTATCGGCAGCGATACTGTAGACATCGCGCTCGATTACGCATTGAATATCACCGATGTGCAAAAAGAACTTGCCTACAAAGGCGATATAAAACTCACCGAAATGAACGCACGCAAATTACTGGCCGCACTCGGCACAGAATTGGAAACTGCCAATAGTGATGCGCTCAGCAAGGTTGCATTTTCATCGAGTGTGGATGGTACGAATAAAAAAGTGAAATTGGATAATCTAAAGTTGGTACTGGATAACACGAACTTTTCCGGCAGTATCGGCATTACCGATTTTTCCACCAGCGCACTCAAACTGGTGTTAGAAGGTGATGAAATTAATGTGGATGATTATTTGCCACCACCAGCTGAAACAACTGAACAAACAGCGGCGGCACCTTCTGAAGATACGCCGCTCCCACTGGATGATCTGCGAGGTTTAAATATCAACGCCACGCTCGCGCTAAAAAAATTGATCGTCAATAAAATTGCGCTGGAAAATGTCGCGTTAAAAGTGCTCGCCAAAAATGGCATGATCGAACAAAACCTCACTGCAAAAGCCTATGCGGGGGCCATTACCGCCAAAGGCCAATTGGATGCGCGTGGCCAGCAGGCGCAAGTGCAATTTGATGCGGGCGTAGAAGGCTTGGAATTGGAGCCTCTGTTAAAAGATATGGAAATGGATTCTAAATTCGGCCTACAGGGTGCAGTGCAAGCGCGTGCGCTTGGCAGCACGCAAGGCAATTCGGTCAATCAGCTATTTAAATCCCTGCGCAGCAACGCCACCTTCTCTGGCGCTCAAGTGCGTTTGTTGCCCATCAATTTAGAGCAGCAATTTTGCAAGCTGGTCAATCTGGTCAATAAAACCGAAGACTCGGCAAAAGTGTGGGATGAATTTACTGCAATGAATGAATTATCTGGCAGTATTAAATGGCGCGATGAAATTATTACTATCGATACTTTCAAGGCCGGCGTGGAAAAGTTGCAGTTGGGATCGACCGGAAAAATTAACCTCGCTACTGACGAGTACGATATTTTCCTGCCGTTTAAATTAATCAAAGATAAAAACGACACCATCACCGCCGATCAGGTTGCGGTTACAACCAGCGTTGGTGGTTGCAGTATACTGNNGCGTGGTTGCAGTATTGGCAGCCAATACTGGCTGGAGCGCGGTATGGAATTGCTGCGCTGTAAAGGTTCATTCGGTGCAATCAATCCGCTGAGCGATTGCCGGCCCGATAAAGAATTGCTGGTTGAGCTAACGAAAGATTACGCTGTGTATAAGGTTAAAGAAAAGCATGGCGCAAAATATGAAGAGAAAAAAGACGAGCTAAAAGAAAAAGTAGAAAAAGAAAAGAATCGATTTTTTGATAAGTTGCAAGAACGTTTAAACAAAAACGCTGCGTCATCAGCTGCAACGTCAACGGAAGCGGCGGCCACTCCTCCAGCGCCTGCCAGTAGCACTCCCGCTGTCGAAGCTGCACCCAGTGAGTCTTCGGTAGCGCCTTAATGTATTATTGTTATGCACAAGGATGTGAAAAAAATAAAGACGATTTTTTGGTGATATTAATTCTGCAAGATTGCTCGAAGAGGCGTTGCTTTATGCGGGGAAAATTTATTCCGAATGAAAGAGTGGTGCTCGCGCTGGATTGATTACAAAAACCGCGCGCGAGCTTAAGTAGCAAATTTAAGCGGCAGAGCGAGCTTTAGAGTGAGGACGTTGGAATGAAATGAACTCATCCAGCGCCTCATACCAACCTTCCCACCACTCAACATGATATTGCTTCCGCTCTTCCGGTGTCGCATTTTTCACCCAGCAAGCCAAACCTGTATCCAGAGTCGGTGCATTAATGCCAACAGTTTTGGCCCA
>DQHS01000210.1:3619-7556 GCA_003524365.1 Cellvibrio sp.
TGTCGCCGCATGCATCGCAATAGTAGTAGAGAGTGCTGCTGTTTAAGTTCAATTAAACGCAGCAGCAGTGGAAAATCGTGAGTTTTTTGGTGTGGTGGTAAACAACGAAAAAAGTTAAAAACGTGCGAAATTTTGCATCGAGTGCAGCGGAAAACATTGCAGTGGCTCGGTAAATAATTCCGTATTTTCCAGAATTAGCAAAACGCTTTGTAAAAAATATATTGCTTGTGCGTAAGGCTCATGGCAGGTCGTTACGGCTAGCCAGTCGTTATTCCTTGGCCGGTTAGCTTTCGCGCGTTGTCTCTTGGCCGCGCGTATTCCTTTTGTTTGTTAAACAAAGGGGAGTTGGGTTCAAAATGTCTGCAACTCCGCTTCGCCAGCAGGTAAATTGCTTAGCATCCGGCAGAAGTGGCTGGCGGTTTCATTCAGCGCCAGAGCAATTACGCCGTCTGCATGGCGCCAAAGCAGGTTTGCAGGTCGAAGGTTGGATGTGGCTCTTGTGACACACACTTCATTATTGTGGTATTGCAATTGATCTTGTAATCCTTTGTTGTCGGTATCGCTGGTTTTGGCGCTGCGCGTTGGTACAACAGTTTTGTTGATGATTGCAGGTGTACTGAACTTATGCTCCAGCAAGCGTTTTTCACCTTCCAGCAAGATTAGGCGACTGGGTTGTTGTGTACTGGTCGGAATGACGAGTTGCAGTTGATATGCGCTGATCTTTGCTTCATGGCTGAAGTGAAGTGCCGCCACCGGTAGGGTTTGTTGGTGGCCATCGGCAAACTCCACTATCGCGCTGTGGTCGCTGCTGGTGGGTAATACCGGTAGATGCGGCAGGGCAATTTGTTGGGCGATCTGTGCGCCTGCGCCATCAACTGAAATTCGCAAATACAGGCTGCTGGTGGGGTGAGTATTCCTGGATGTGTCCAGTTTGCGTGACTGCGCAGTCGCACGCGCGGTTGCGGTATCAATTAGATGGGGCTGCCCGGTCTGGTTATTCAAATAATCCTGCGCTTTTTCGTAGTGGTAGTCCGACACCTGTTTACCATCGCAATAACCCATTAAATCTTTCATCTGCGTCCCGTCAATATTGGTGTAGTCGGGATTGGTGCTGTAGCTGCCGGTGATGCCGCCAGCGTAAGGGTATTCTTTATCAACACTGGCGAATGTGCCGCAGGGTGCGTGTTGCAGCCCAAAGCTGTGCCCCATTTCATGGGCGAGTGTCATGTCTAACTCCGTTGCGCTATTAATGCCCACAGCAACCATCCCGCCAGTGAAGCCGGCGCCGATAAAGAAATCGTTATTGCTAAATGCGGGATCAAAATAGCCGTAGTAATAGGGCGCGCCGTTTTCGACGATTCTGAGATCGTTAAGCTCGTACAACATAGCGGTGGTATTTGCCTGGTCTGCTGGCGTTGTTATTTGGTAGGGCGCGCGTTGAGTGATATGTACTTCACTCAACGGCCAAAAGCGGGTGATACTTCTGCGCACCATATCCTCATCCGGCAATGCGCTGACTTTGTCGCCCAGTTGAATTGGTACCAACATCAGGTTGATCCCCTTTACGTGGGCGAAGGCCGGGGTTAATTGCAACTGCGGGATGTTGTTGAGTAGTACCTCAAGTTTCATCCCCGGTTGCATGAGTCGTGCGGGGATTGTGCTGTAGAAGCTCTGGTTGCGTTCACCCTGCTGTTTGCTGGTGGGCAGTTGTCCTGCTGGTGGAGTGACGGTGACGGCTTCGCGTTGGCCAGCGAGTTCGGCAAACACTTGTACATTGGGAAGTGCGACACTGGTTTGCGCGGTGACATGGAGGCGCAGGGTGGCGGCTTTATCGGCAACCAATAGCGGGTTGGTTTTCAACAGAGTTTGCGCCCAATCGTAAGACTGCAAGATCGCCGTTTGCGGTCTATTAGCACTGATTAGTCTCAGTGGGGCGGATACTTTTCTATCGTTGTACAGACCTGAATCGACCACCAGATAGGGCTCGTATTCATAGAGGTTAAGGCCGCTCAGACGAAGGCTATCCTGAGCTTGGCAATTTTCAATTACTTTGGAGGGGATGCGTGGCTGTTGGTTATCCAGATTAAAGTGGATTTCGCATAACCAGGGGCCGGTGTTATCGGCCGAGATTTGCCAGTTGAGATCCAGGGCGCCATCTGCAAGAACGCTACTGAGCGTTACTTGATTGATAGCGTCGGTTTTGGGGCAGTTTTGGTTTACCCACTCTTTGGGTGGCGCCAAGAATACAAGCACGCCGCGCTGTTCCAGCTGTTCCTTGATTTGCAGTGCACGGGAGAAGCCCTGTGTTTTTAAGCAACCTCCTGCGCTCAGGGCATATAACTTGGGCAGGCTTAGTGTGGGGGAAAGATCAACAACCGAAGTGCGATCGGCGGACAATATTTCCAATTGGCTTAAGCCTGTTAATGGTGAGAGATCGCGCACCTGCGTGTAACGGAAACTTAAGTTGTTTAGTTGGGGCTTAGTAGCGAGGATCGAAATATCATCGATCTTAGTCTCATCCATAAAGAGTCCTTCAAGTGGCATGCCGGCCAAAAAAGCCATTTGGGAGGTCTTGATGGGGTTGCTGGACAGTGCCAAATTCCTGAGTGAAAGCCCAGCCAGCGGGCTGATATTGGTGATTTTATTGAAGTCCAGCATCGCCGTACGCAAATTCCTGGCTTTCTCCAATCCTTCCAAGTGTTCAATGTTACTGAAGGACGCGTTTAATTCTTGCAGTTGGTCCAGTTCGGTTTGCTTGAGTGGTTCGCCGTGAGTGACGCCCAGACTGTCTCGGACCTTTTGCTCCAGTGCCGCATCGGCGAAGTAAACGTAGGCTGAGTCGTGAAAACTGACGTTCAGTTGGCAGGCTTGCGTGACCGAGGAGATGATATACACGCGTTGGGTGTAGTCGAAGTAACCATCGCAACCTTGGGCGAGGCTAAAGCTGTGACCTTCTGCTTCTGCAATGCTAAAACGTGCTTCATCACCATGGTGAACGGTAAGAGCAGTTGGAGTGATGCTGCCACTACCTTCAATTAGTGTTGTTAATTGGTAGGATTTCAGCGCAAAGGTGACATCTATGGTGCAGTCTTGGGTGACTGCGCCTGTGGTATAGGTATTGCCTTCCAGCTGGCCGTTACAACCGGATGCACCGGCAACCTCATAATTTGCATTAGGTGCCAAGGTGAAAGATGTTGTTTGGCCGGATACCACCCGGCGGTTCACTGGCGCAATACTTCCGCCCGCGCCCGCTGAAGCACTCACGAGGAAATCGACAACGGGCACAGCGCTCGATGNNCCGATTTGCTACCACCCCCGCCGCCACTGCTGCCACCTCCACCGCCGCAAGCGCTTAACACTAGTGCAAATCCGCAGGCGATGTTCAACAATAGCCAACGGCTGATGACGTATCTTGCGTTCATTTTTGTTATTCCTTTCGATCGATTGTAGTAATGTCCCAGCCCGACGTTGCCGATTGGGATATGGCGCGTTATTTTGCAGCGAATTGTAGGGGACTTTTTATTTGTTAGCCATGTAGATGGTGGTTAGCTATGTGAATTTACTGGCGATTTTTTATGGCGGTTTTATTTTCCGGGCAAGTGCTCAAATGGTTCGATAAACACGGGCGCAAACATCTGCCCTGGCAACAAGACATCAGCGCCTATCGCGTGTGGTTGTCGGAAATTATGTTGCAGCAAACTCAGGTCACTACGGTGATTCCTTATTTCGAGCGCTTTATCGCGCAGTTTCCCACCGTGCAATCCCTCGCTGCCGCGCCGATTGATGNNNNTGGATGGCAATGTCAAACGTGTACTCGCGCGCTATCACGCTGTAGAGGGATGGCCGGGGCAATTGGATGTCGCCAAGCAGCTGTGGGAAATCGCCGAAAACTACACGCCCAAAACCCGCGCTAACCATTACACCCAGGCGATGATGG
>DQHS01000039.1 GCA_003524365.1 Cellvibrio sp.
TTGCAGCTCATCCAATGAATTGAATTTTTTTTCATCGCGCAATTTTGTGTGAAAAATTACGTCGATCATCGCGCCATACACTTTGCGCGAGAAATTAAATAGATGAACTTCCAGCAGTGGTTTTTTATCGCCAGTGACTGTAGGACGCACACCAACGTTGGCAACACCCTGATGCACACTGCCATCCACAAATTTTGCTGTGACAGTAAATACACCGTGCAGCGGTGAGCGATAGCGACGCAGATGCACATTGGCGGTAGGTACACCGAGTTTACGCCCAAGCTGCTGGCCGTAGGCTATGCGCCCACTGATGCTGTAAGGCTTACCTAACAGAGTTTCGGCATGGGCAAAATCACCCACCTCCAACAGCTGGCGAATACGGGTGCTGCTCACGCGCTCGCCGTTAATCTCCAGAGTACAGGTATCGGTCACACCAAAACCGCGTTCACTACCGATTTTTTGCAGCAAGGCGAAATCACCGCGGCGATCACAGCCAAAACGGAAATCATCGCCAACAACCAGATGTTTAATCGCCAAACCATCGAGCAATACTGTTTCGATAAAGGCTTCGGCGGTCAGGTTGCGCAACGCCTCATTGAATTGGACGCACAGCACCCGCGCGACACCCGCCGCAAGCAGGGCCTGNNGATGGCCGAGATGCACGCCGTCGAACGAACCTATGGTCGCCACACAGCCTCGATGCCAGGGGCGCAGGTTGTGTAACCCGCGAATAAACGCATGTGCCGCTGGATTCACTCTGTGTTCGCCCTAAGCCAATTTGCCTGAAAAATGAAGGGCGGGAGTATACAGGAGCGGCGGCACCTGAGCCTACCCCGAGGGTGAATCAGTGCTGGGCTTTGAAATCGCGCAGACGCACACCCACAGCAACGAGCGCAATCAAGTAAGCCGCCAACCCCGTAATACAGACGATAGCAAGGCGGAGGATTCGCTCCATCACACCCCAGTACGGCCAAAGATTCCAGAAAGCGAGGAAGCCGAGCAATACCGCAACCAGCGCCAGATTAGCCGCTCCATACCGCAACCATAACCTCGGCCAGTTGCTGGCAGGGTTGTAAACCTCACTCTTGCGCAAGCCGCGATAGAGCAAATAGGCATTCACATAGGCGGCCATCGCAGTGGTGAACGCGAGACCGACATGCCCCATACCCCAGAGCATTACCAGCGGAATCACCACCAGTGGTTTCATCAGAATGTTGGCGATGATGGCGATGATGCCGATACGCACAGGCGATTTCATGTCCTGCCGCGCGAAATAACCAGGCACCAATACTTTGATCAACATAAAAGCAAACAGACCGAGCGCGTAGGCTTTGAGGCTGTAGGACGACATAAGGATATCGTTCGACGTCATCTTGCCATGATAGAAAAGCGTATAGAGAATCGGCTCAGCGAGAATGATCAGCGCGAGCGTGGCAGGCAGTGCGATAAGCACTACAAAACGGATTGCCCAGTCGAGCATGTGACTGAATTTTTCGCCCGATTGCGTGGCACTCAGGCGCGATAAGCCCGGCATAATCACCGTCGCAATCGCCACCCCGAATACCCCCAGCGGCAGCTCTACCAAACGGTCGGAATAGAACAGCCAACTCACCGCACCGTCGCCCAACATGGTGGCAATCATCGAATCGAGCAGCAGATTCAATTGACTCACCGATACCCCAAAAAGTGCAGGAGTCATCAACACCAAAATACGTTTAACGCCGGGGTGTGACCAATCCAGCTTGGGCGATGGCAGCAAATGAATCTGGCNNGGAAAACCGGTGTCACGGCGGGGATCGCAAAGCGGTCGTAACTATTCAAAATTGCACCGGCAAAACCGGTAAGGGAGATCAACATCAAGTAGGGAAAAGTGATGCGAATAAGATCCGTAAGAAGCGAAAACTTTTCCGGTTCATCAGCGTAGCCATAACCAAAGATATAAGCGAAACCGACTGCTCCCAGCACGCCAACCACCGTCACCAGCAGCAGGATCGAACCGAGACAACCAGCCACTTTATCAACCAACTCCTTCACTGCCGCATGGGTGCCGTTCTCACGATACTCCGACAGCACCGGAATAAACGCCTGGGAAAAGGCGCCCTCGGCAAAAAGGCGACGAAAAAAATTAGGGATTTTCTGGGCAATCGCAAAGGCATCCATAGCACCGCCCGCGCCCAACACACTCGCCAAGACGATATCGCGGATCAAGCCCAGCACCCGTGAGATCATGGTCATGGAACCGGTGAGCAAGCTGGAGCGCAACAGGCTTTTGGGCTTGGCCGGTTTTTCGGGGGATGGGCTCGGGGGCAACTCGGTGTCAGACACGGGAAATCCTGCAGGGACAAAAGATGCGGCATTATCCAATGTCTCACGCTCAGGAGATAGCCACCCATCATCGCAGTGAAGCAGAAAGTTAAAAAAGAAAGTTGACATTAATCGCACCGCAGAATACTGTACATAAAAACAGTAACAACTTTGAGGATTTACACAATGGCAGTAATCGCCGTTTGGCTATGTGATCGGGATGGCAGTATGTTTGAAGATAAAAAAGTCGCAGAAGAGCACGATAAATACCTGGAACTTGCCGCCAACATCACCCAATTGATTGAAGAAAACATTCCCGGTATCGATGAAAAATACAGTGAAGCCATAGGTATTTTGCTGGCCCAACGCCGCGAATTGCTTGCCAAAGCCTGTAAAGGCAAGCCCGATGAATTATTACAGCCTTTCACTTACGAAAAGCCTGTGACCCTGAACAGTAAAACTGCCGCAGCCACGGATAAGGACGACTAGGTAGCAGTAGTGACTGTAAGCACCGGTGCGCCCACATTCACCGGTGTAGTTAATGGTTGCCCACACAGCCATTAACAGACAAACAACTGAATCACCACTCAGTGGTTTGTACGTGTTTAGGTGTGCGTTTCGAATCATCAAATAACTACTCCCCAGCAGTTGTTTGATGATTCGATTGCACACTTGCTTCCAATCACTTATCCCTGCCCAGCTGTCAGCCACGGTTGATGCAGGCGATAAGCTGCTTTCACCACTGCACCTTTTCCTTATGGAACCTCAACGGGTGCGGTGGTTTTTTCTGCCTACCCAAAAAATCATCCGGACAGCGCCGTGCAATTGCACCTGCGTCAGCTAGAGTTAGGGAGTTGCTACTAGTAGGGTGGTTATAGATGTCCCAAATTTGTAAAACTTTTCGCTCGCAAGGCCTGTTATTGGGCCTTATCGCCTGCTTGTTCTGCGCCCCCTTGCAGGCAAATGCCAAGCCGATACGCATGGTACAGGGCGGTAACAGCATAGAAACCTACGCCAAGGGCCTGCTGCAGCTTGCGCTTAGCAAAGTGCCTCAAAAATATGAAATACAAGAAACTGTGCCTAACAATAGCGAAGAGCGAATGGTTAACATGCTTATGGACAACGAGCTAGAGGTTGTCTGGTATGCCACAACTAACGACCTAGAAGAGCGCCTGCAACCCATCCGCATTTGCATCTATCGAGGTCTTTTGGGTTATCGCGTGTTAATGATTAAAAAAGGTACCCAGCACAAATTTGACGGGATTAAAACACGAGAGGATTTAAAACGAGTGTCGCTGGGTCAGGGGCGTTTTTGGGCTGATACCAACGTACTTACCGCTAACAACCTTAATGTTGTGAAGGTCTTAAAATATGAAGGGCTTTTCCATATGCTCGACGGCGACCGCTTTGATGCCTTTCCTCGCGGAGCACACGAGCCTTGGTCAGAAATGAAGCGCTATCCAAAACTGGCGCTGGATGTTGAGCAAAACCTACTGATTTCCTACACCAACCCCTTTTACTTTTTTGTGAATAAATCCAATACGGAGTTGGCAGCGGATATTGAAAAAGGGTTGAGACTGGCGATTGAAGACGGCAGTTTTAATGACTACTTTCTCAATGACCCCACCGTAAAAGATGTTATGGCCAAAGCCAATTTGAAAAACCGCACGCTGATTAAACTGGACAATCCGGGGCTACCGAAAAAAACGCCAGTGGATGACGCATCGCTCTGGTTTGACCCCTATTCATTTACTGAGTAACGAAACCAACCCAGCCAAAAGATATCGCCCTGCGAACAACAGGGCGAACTGGAATCATCATTATCGATACATATTCAGGTATTGCACCATACGCGGAAAATCAGCGCGGTTGGGACTGCTACCATGAGGCAAAGCCTGATGCCAGATAATCAAATCCCCCGCCTTGGCGGCGATGGGTTTGACCGGCCACTGTGTCCAATCCTGCTGTTGCAAATCCACACCCTGCGGCTGTGCGGCCAACCACTGATCGATTTTTTTATGGAAGCCGGGCACACAACAAAAAGCCCCCTGGTTTTCGGCAACATCGGTCAAATAAATTAACGCCTGAGTACCAAAAGGAATCGGCGCAGTTAATTCAACATCCCAATGAATTCCCGGCCCAGGAAATTGCCACTGCGGCATTTCAGGCGGATTGAAACTCATGCGATCCGTCGTCATCACCAGATCATCGCGCTGCCATAACTGCTGGAAAATGCGGCGAATATAATCCGATGTGCGCGCCACCTCCAACGCGGGATGAGCAAATAATTGCACCATAATTTTTTGCATCTGCGCGGTCGATTGATACCAACTCGCCGGATCATCTTCACGCATCTGTAAAAATTCCCAGAGCGCAGCCCGGGCCGCTGCAGACTCGCTGGCCGATAAAACGCCGGGCACAATTAAGTAGCCCTGTTCATCCCAGTGGGCGAGCTGTTGATCACTCAGTGGCAACCCAGTTTGCACATCCAACGTGCTCTGTTTGTTTTCGATAAAATTAATGATCGCGCTATTGGTGCGTTCAATTTGTTGCGGCGCAATCGTGCCGGCATTCGCACTGGCCAGCCAATATTCAATATCGACCAGTGTGCGCGCCGAATAGAGTTGTTGCATGGCCGGCTCAAGCCCCACACCCAATTGGTCCAACAAAATGCGATCGAGCAGCCATTCGCTAGTGGGAATTTCTGCCAATTGCTGCTGTGCTTTTGCCGAAGCAACTGCCTGTTTGCGCAACTGGGTTTTGTGCCAAAGCCGTTTCAAGTGATAAATGCCCTGGCAATTTTTTTCCAAACTGTCAGGCAACAAAAATTCAGCGAGTTCTGGCAATTTTTCATACGCAAATACACACTGGGGATATGACCCCAGCTCATAGCGAAAGCGCAATAAAGAATTTGGCTGCACGCGGGCATTGCGTTCATAGATGGGCAGCGTAAGCTGCGATTGACTTTCGCCTAATTGATGCGCGCCAAACACTTGGATAAATGTCGTTAATTTTAAATCCTGTAATACTGCGTCATAGTCCGGCACCCACAGGTTCCCGTGCGCGCAACCAGTATCGCCACTACCTAATTGCATCGCGGTCATCTTATCCAACTGAAACACCGGCCCCAAATGCAGATCGGGATGCTTGCTTTCACTCTGCGCAGGATAAACACCGGAACTCAACCATAAATCCAATCTAATGATTTCGGGTATCAGCCAACCATCGGGTTTTAAAAATTGTTGCAGATGACTAAAAATACTGACCTGCGGCTCCTGTATTAATCCCTGCCGCATGGTCTCGGAAATAATCAGATCGAATTTTTGCGAGGATTGCCACGCACAAGCATCAACGCACTCCGCTTGCACGATAAAATGGCCAACCTCAAGAAAATCGATAACACGCTGCAATTTTGCCAGAGACTCTGCGTGAATATCCAACAGGGTCACACGTACCTGCGCCGCATCCAATAACGGCAACAGCGGTATCAACAACAACCCAAAGGGCCCCGTCCCCGCGTACAACACATCAATTGGCCGATGATTCTTGCCTTGCAGCTTTTGCTGGATAGCCGCGTAAACACCCTGCATAAAAATCCGTGTACGTTGCACATCTTCCGCACACTGGGCTGCCGTTGTGGGCGATACCGCCTTGCCCTGCGCTGTAATAGTTGCGTGCTCATCAAGAAAAAGTGCCGGATGTAAATCCAGTTCGGTGATATCGCACAACTGCTGCACCAATTCGTCGATGATCGGTTTGGCTTCACCCGCTGTTGTGCAGGCAAGCAATTGAACAATACGCTGGGGAATTTCGGTAGCCATCAATCAGAATCCTTAAAATTAGAAATAGAGAGTTGCCATAAGCCTATCGCAAATTGGCGATTTTGGTATTTCACGCTATTTCACCGGGTGCGATGCAGTACACAAAAGCAAAAGCCATCACCAAGCTGTCATCAAATCAGCTAATTACCTTCATATTGCTGAGCTAGGGTTGCATCGCTATCCATAAACCCAACCCATCAAAGGAGGTTCACATGCTGCGCCGAATCCATCTGCTCACCAGTGCCCTGGCACTAACACTTTTAATTCCGCTAACTGCCTGCGCCCATGGCGAAAAAGACGACCGTGGCTATAAACACGACGATAAAAATGCAAGCATCCAGCTCGGACCACGCCCCTTCTTTTTAGTGAACGATATGGACGAAAGTCCGCTTAAAAAGAAATTGCAGAGCTGCATTAACAGCCCAGCCAAAAAAACCAATTTTTCTATTGGCCATCGCGGCGCGCCACTGCAATTCCCTGAGCACACCAAAGAATCTTACGAAGCCGCCGCTAAAATGGGCGCAGGCATTTTAGAATGTGATGTCACCTTTACCAAAGACAAACAACTCGTGTGCCGTCACTCACAATGCGACCTGCACACCACTACCAATATTCTCGCCACACCACTCGCCAGCAAATGCAGCCAAAAATTTTCGCCGTTTGATCCAGTGAGTGGTAAAGCGGCGAGTGCAAATTGCTGCACCAGCGATATCACCCTCGCTGAATTTAAAACCCTGCAAGGAAAAATGGATGCATTCAATCCAAAAGCAACAACGGTGGATGACTATTTAAAAGGCACCGCCAACTGGCGCACTGATTTATATGCAAACAAAGGCACACTGCTTACTCATGCCGAAAGCATTCAATTGTTTAAAAAACTCGGCGTAAAAATGACGCCCGAACTTAAATCGGCCAGTGTGCCTATGCCATTTGAAGGCACCTACACACAGGCCATGTATGCACAACAGATGATTAATGAATACAAAGCGGCCGGTGTAAAAGCGCGCGATGTGTGGGCGCAATCATTCGACATACAGGATGTACGCTACTGGATTAAAAACGAACCGGAATTTGGCAAGCAAGCAGTATATTTGGACGATGCCAACACCATTGCCGATGTACCAACGGCAACTGATTTGCAAATGTATGCCGATGAAGGTTTTAACATTGTCGCCCCACCGATTTGGGTGCTGCTGGCATTGGACAACAACAATAAAATTGTCCCATCCGAATACGCCCGCAACGCCAAAAAAGCCGGCTTGAAAATGATCACTTGGTCATTTGAACGTTCAGGCCCACTTAAAAACGGCGGCGGTTGGTATTACCAAACCATTAATCCGGCGATTAATAATGATGGCGACATGATGGATGCATTGCATGTACTGGCGAAAGATGTCGGCGTGATTGGCATTTTCTCCGACTGGCCTGCAAGTGTTAGTTATTATGCGAGCTGTATGAAATTGAAATAACGACAAGCGATAAAAATAAAAGCCCCGGTCATCGTTAATGGCCAGGGCTTTTTGTTAATTCACGCCACATTATTTATGCGGTTCGGATTGCAACAGCGTTTCCAAACACTGCTCCTGAATACCATAAAAGGCTTTAATCGCTGCAATTTGCTGCAGTACTTCCGTATTGTCACGCGCGGTTTTCCGTTTTTGTGCGAGGATCATTTTGTTTTTGCTGGTGTGCTCCAGCGAAATAAATTCAAACACTTTGGTATCGTAACCATGGGCCTCTAATAGCAGCGCACGCAAGCCATCGGTAATCATTTCGGCTTCTTGCCCTAGGTGAATACCGTGTTGCAATACCGGCGCAAGCAGGGCGGGACTTTTCAATTGCGGGCGAATTTGTTTATGACAACAGGGTGAACACATAATAATTTCTGCACCGGTGCGGATACCCATATTCAGCGCATAGTCGGTGGCGGTATCACAGGCATGCAAGGCGATCATGATGTTGATGCCCTGCGCGGAAAAATGCTGCACATCGCCCTGCTCGAATTTAATTCCCGTAAGTGATAATTTCTGCGCGGTTTGATTGCACAAATCCACCAAACCCTGGCGCAATTCCACACCAGTCACTTGCGTTTTTACACCAAGGTTTGCTGTTAGATAGTCATGCACCGCAAAAGTTAAATAGGCCTTTCCTGAACCGAAATCAGCTATGTGCAACTCGCTGCACTTATCCAGTCCGGTCTGCTGGATTGCAGTAGAAAGCACCTCAATAAATTTATTGATCTGTTTCCACTTGCGCGACATAGCCGGAATAATCTGGCCATTGGCATCGGTAATTCCAAGCTCATGCAAATAAGGGCGATCTTGCTCAACATAGCGTAGTTTACTGCGATTGTGCGCCAGCTCCGGTTGCGCGCTACTGGTTTTATCAACAGAGGCAGCACCCGTTGGTGTTGAATTTTTGTTGCGATTTTTATTGATCAGCACCTTACCTTTTTTGCTAAAGCTCAACTGGGTTTCCCACTCATCAGTAATCATATGAGCATTATGAAAATCACGGCCAAACCATAACTGGAATTGTGCAATTGCATCCTCGATAGTCAGATTTTTAGTCACATGATTGGTGCGGTACTCGTACAAAAACGAAAGCAATTTTTGTTCTTTAATTTGTACCGGACGAATAGTGATGCGATTCAAATCCACTTCTGCGCCCTTGTATTTTGACAACACCAACCGCAGCAGGGCGCCGACCCTAAAAGCCTGTTGCAGATCGCGTAAGAAACCTTCGGTATCCGCATTAAAGTTGGAATCAGTCATAGCATCACTCACTGGAAAGAAAAACGGCCGTGAATATACACGTACAAAGGATAAGCGCGCCAATGTGCTAATCGATTTGGCCGCAAAAAAATGTTATGCACTAGTACTTCCCACTGCACAGATTGTCACATCAATAAACACCATATAGTTATTCTGACCATATTAATATGGTTTAATTGACAATAAGGTGCAACGAGATGTATACAAGTGCACTTCGGAATCACCGCGCAGTCGTAAAACAATAAAAACAAAGATGTATGTCGCCCGAAAAAAACGCCTGTTTGCAATAAACAGGATCGGCCTACAGCAGCCCTCCCCCTCTATAGGTGGTATTGGTTGAGTGGCTAAATCTGGAGATTAATAATGAAATTCCCTCTAATCGGCAAAGGTGTCGTTTCGGCACTTATCAGCACAGCAGCACTTTGCACTACCGCGCTACTCGGCTCCACAACAGCCAGCGCACAAACCCTGACCTCAAACCAAACTGGCACCCATAACGGCTTTTACTACTCGTTCTGGAAAGACTCCGGCGATGCCTCTTTTGGCTTGCAGGCCGCAGGCCGCTACACCTCGCAGTGGACCAACAGTACCAATAACTGGGTTGGTGGTAAGGGCTGGAACCCCGGCGGCGCGCGTGTGGTGAATTACTCGGGCAATTACGGTGTGGATGCCAGCCAAAACTCGTATCTGGCGCTCTATGGTTGGACCAAAAGCCCATTGATCGAATATTACGTTATCGAAAGTTATGGCTCGTACAATCCGGCGTCCTGCTCCGGCGGCACCGACTACGGCAGCTTCCAAAGCGATGGAGGGACTTACAATGTGCGCCGCTGTCAGCGTGTACAACAACCGTCGATTGAAGGCACCCAAACCTTCTACCAATATTTCAGTGTACGCACCCCCAAGAAAGGCTTTGGCAATATCTCCGGCACCATCACCGTAGCCAATCACTTTAACTTCTGGGCGAGCAAAGGCCTGAATCTGGGCAGCCACGACTACATGGTGCTTGCGACCGAGGGCTATCAAAGCCGAGGCAGCTCTGACATCACCGTGAGCCAAGGCACTGGCGGCACCAGCAGCACGCCTGCCGCCAGCAGCACCGCAACCACCAGCCGCAGTGCATCGTCAGTCGCTACTGGCGGCAGCAGTGGGATTGTCGTAAGAGCGCGCGGTGCGGCAGGTTCCGAGCACATCAATCTGCGAGTGGGCGGAGCGACTGTCGCTCAATGGACACTGACCAATAGCTTTCAGAACTACACCTATACCGGCAATGCCTCGGGCGATATACAGGTGCAATTTGATAACGATACTACCGGCCGCGATGTGTTCGTGGACTATATCCAGGTCAACGGTGAAACCCGTCAAGCGGAAGACATGGAATACAACACCGGGCTTTACGCCAATGGCTCCTGCGGTGGTGGTGGCAACTCCGAAACCATGCATTGCAATGGCGCGATTGGCTTCGGCTACACCTATGACTGTTTCAGCGGCAATTGCAGTGGTGGCAGTACCGGTGGTGGCACCAGCAGTACCAGCGGCGGCACTAGCAGCCTTGGCGGTGGCACTAGCTGCAGCGGCTATGTAGGCATCACCTTCGACGATGGCCCCGGCGCCAATACCACCACACTAATAAACCTTCTCAGACAAAATAACCTCACCCCGGTTACCTGGTTCAACCAAGGTCAGTATGTTGCCAACAACGCATCGCTGATTGCTCTGCAACGGACAGTTGGTGAGGTGCAAAACCACAGTTTTACTCATCCGCATCTGACCAGCCTCAGTTACCAGCAAATCTATGATGAGCTGAACCGCACGAGCCAGGCAATCCAGAACGCGGGCGCACCCAAACCCACGCTTTTCCGTCCACCCTACGGTGAGACCAATAGCAACGTGCAGCAGGCGGCCCAAGCGCTCGGTATGCGGGTGATTATCTGGGATGTAGACTCAAGAGATTGGGACGGCGCCAGCGCCAGTGCCATCGCCAATGCCGCTAACCAGCTGCAAAATGGCCAGGTGATACTGATGCACGATGCCAACTACAACAACACCAACGCCGCGATTGCGCAGATCGCCACCAACCTCCGCGCCAAAGGCCTCTGCGCGGGCAGGATTGATGCAAGTACCGGCCGCGCCGTAGCACCTTCAGGTGGTACAACACCCAGCAGTGTTGCAGCCACCAGTAGCCGGAGCAGCAGCCCCCTTGCCAGCAGTAGAAGCAGCAGCAGCGTCGGAGGTTCAACCGGTGGTACTTGCCAATGTAATTGGTGGGGCACCCTCTACCCAACCTGCAAAAATACCGCCAGCGGTTGGGGCTGGGAGAATAACCGCAGCTGCATAACCACTAGCACTTGCAATAGCCAAGGCGCTGGTGGCGGCCGCGAAATTTGTAATTAAAACCGCTACACCACTCCGGCATCACTGATGCCGGAGTTCCTTCATCACAAAAACCGTCGCTCATGATCCGCAGTGGCCAACAGACAATACTCATATTTCCCAAACAATTTATAGCGGTTCAATGCAATGCGGTCGTAACACCAATCGCGCATTTTCTGTGGGAGAATTTTTGCAATACTGAGTAGCGGCCAAGGAAACGGTAATTGCCGTACTATTTCGAGAAATGCATTACTTTTAGCAATCGCTTGATCACCCTGGACAAGCAACATGGTTTCAAATTGATCAAGTGGATAACCAAACCACTGAAGAATTGCCTGCCCCTGCTCAGATTGTACTGAGCAAAGCTTAAAGCGATGCTGTTTGTCGAAGCGAATAATAAAACGGCTCCAGCGATTACATAATTTGCAGACCGCATCAAACAGAATTATTTGATCGCCGGGATCTACAGCGGGGGGATACTTGGCTTCCATCACAATCACTCCTGTTTCCATTTGCGATCACACCACCACAATGCACACAGCGGCGGCACAATTGCGCCAACAGCAGCGAGATCTACCCACAGATGTAACCACACACCGCGCTGCAGAGAAAAATAAATATCCTGCGGCGCCCACAGCAAAATACCAGCACCTAACCAAAGCCAGACTGCAGAGCAGCGGTATCGATTGGCAAAATACACCAGCGCGAGAAAAAATAGCGAGAAGGCTTGCAAGGTCGCGCCAAACAGTGACATCCACCAACTATGGAGCACTAAAACTTCTTCGTGATCAGGCTTAAAACCAAACGCAACCAAAACATTTTGGTGATAATCCGTAAACAACGGCAGATCCACCAGCCACGTCATCCCCACGGCGGCAGCCAAATGCCCCAGTCCAATCAGGTATAACCAGACCACCAACCCAGAGCGAACCACACCGGCAGTTAGCATCTTTTAGCCCCTCTGCTTAATCAACATCAAATAATTCTGTAATTTCAAAATATACTGAAAACTCAAAAACTCCAATATTTTTCAAAATTAAACCCTGACCACGCAGTTCGCACTACACGCGAACAATAGAGCAACCGACAGGAAACTAACTTCGCGATAAGGTTTAAGAAAAAATAAATGCTGGAGGTATTCGACAAAAAAGCAGGAAGAAATTGGAACGAAACTAATTGAGCGGCACTAAATCGCACGGGGAATATTTCTCTATCGGGGGGATAACGCAATCCATTGCGTCACTGATCATCAAGCTTTCCATAATATGTAGCAAAAAAATTACTTGTGATTGTCTTTCAAATCCCCAATCCCTTTTTGAACCTTTCCTTCAACTTGTTTTGCAGCGCCTTTGACTTGCTGTTTTTCGCTGCCAATAGCTTCACCGGTTTTTTGTTGTACTTTACCGGCCGCTTGTTTTACTGAGCCTTTAACTTGATCTTTATTCATGATGATTCTCTCTGTGAATTAAGTTCAAACGGAAACTATTTGCTGAGCAACTAGCCAGACCAACCAATAACTTCCCTCTAATACCTCTCACAACCCCGGGTGTAGGAGCACCTGAAAGGGTCGGAAGCGGTATACAACGAGTTCACTATAAAAAGAAAAACCCAGCGGTTCAGTGCGGCAACAGACATAAAAATAGATTGTGCACCCCTTACATCCCATCCTCGATAATTGATAAAAGCTTGACCAAGATCAAATAATTCTGTAGTTTCAGTAAGTACTGAAACTACAGAATTATCGGAACACACTATGCCAACGACTCTCACTCCCATGATCCAATCCTGCATCCTCCACTTTGGCGAAATGGGTAGCCGCTGGGGGATCAACCGCACAGTCGGGCAAATGTATGCCCTGTTAGTCTTGAGTAAAGAGCCGTTGTGCGCCGACGACATTACCGAAGCGCTCGGCATTTCCCGCTCCAACGTGAGCATGGGATTAAAAGAACTGATGTCATGGGAGCTGGTTAAGCTGCAGCACCGACCCGGTGAGCGTAAAGAGTTTTATTCGGCACCCGGCGATGTTTGGGATATTGCCAAAACATTGATTGAGCAGCGCCGCAAACGCGAGATTGATCCAACACTGTCCACCCTGCGCAATTTATTAATTGATGCACCGGCCAACGAGGAAGAGGAATACGCGCAACAGCGTATGCGCGAGATGCATGAATTAATTGAAATGCTCACACTCTGGACGCAGGAAATCCAACGACTCGATTCCGCCCAGCTCGGCAAATTGCTCAAGCTCGGCAGCAGTATTGGCAAAGTATTGGATATGAAAGACCGTCTATTGGGCGGCAAAAAAGAATCTTCAAAGTGATACGTAGGTTGGGTTAGATGCGAGTACAACGAGCAACGTAACCCAACATGACCATCTCGCAGCACACACCAAAAGGAATTTATAGGATTCGATTAAATATGCATTCCCAAGCGGAGCTGGGGAACGAGGATAAGGAGATTATTTAATTTCGCCACCGAGGTAAGTATATGCTCGAAACACTCATGCTCTCCCGCATCCAATTCGCGGCGAATATTTCTTTTCATATTTTGTTCCCTACCATCACCATTGCACTCGGATGGTTTTTGTTTTATTTCAAATTGCGCTACAACGGCAAGGGCGACGATGTGTGGATGCGCGCTTATCGTTTTTGGGTAAAAGTGTTCGCACTGACGTTTGCGCTGGGCGTGGTGAGCGGAATTACGATGAGTTTTCAGTTCGGCACCAATTGGCCAGGCTATATGGAAACGGTGGGCAATATTGCAGGCCCGCTGCTGGGCTATGAAGTGTTGACGGCATTTTTTTTGGAAGCCACTTTTTTAGGGATTATGTTGTTTGGCATTAATCGCGTATCCAATCGCATGCACACTATTGCCACTTTTTTGGTGGCGTTCGGCACCAGCATGTCGGCTTTCTGGATTATTGCATTGAATTCGTGGATGCAAACGCCAGTCGGTTTTGAAATGCGTCAGGTTGGCGACACCATGAAGGCCTTTCCGCTCGATTGGTGGGCAATTATTTTTAATCCTTCTATGCCCTATCGCTTATCACACATGTTGATCGCATCAGGATTAACTGCCGCGTTTTTAATCGCGGGTATTTCTGCCTATCGCATTTTAAAAGGCGATCACAAACCTGCCCCGCGTCTTGCCTTAAAAACTGCAGTCATTGCCGGTGCGCTATTAATTCCAATCCAAATTTTTCTGGGTGATCTGCACGGCTTGAATTCATTGCAACATCAACCGGCGAAAATTGCGGCGATGGAAGCGGTATGGCATACCGAAAAAAATGTGCCCTTAGTGCTATTTGCAATTCCGGATCAAGAAACCCAAAGCAACAAATACGCTATTGAAATTCCCAATGTAGCAAGCTTGATTCTCACTCACAAAATGGATGGCGAACTCAAAGGATTAAATGAATTCCCCAACGCCCATCCACCGGTTGCACCCTTGTTTTACGGCTTCCGCATTATGGTAGGCATGGGAATGCTGATGCTGTTAGTGTCATGGGTTGGCAGCTGGCAGCTTTATCGTCGCAATGAAATATCGCCGCTGATGCTGAAAGTATTTGTCGGTATGAGTTTCTCCGGTTGGATAGCCACGCTCGCCGGTTGGTACGTCACCGAGATCGGCCGTCAACCCTGGTTAGTGACGGGTGTGTTAAAAACTGCTGACGCAGTCACTAGCACTCCGGCGAGCAATGTCGGCACATCATTGGCAATTTATTTAACACTCTATGCTGTGCTGCTGTTTGCTTATATTCGGACCTTGTTTGTGATGGCGAGAAAAGCGGTGCTGGTGGATCGCATGGAAGAAATTGACACATTGCAAGAAAAACTCGTCGAAGAAAACCTGTGAGGAAAACATCATGACCGATGTCAGCACCTTGTCCGGCGAAGCATTTTGGTTACCCGTTATTTTTATTGGTTTGATGGGTCTTGCACTGTTTATTTATGCGATTCTCGATGGTTACGATCTAGGGGTCGGCATTTTATTGCCCAAAGATTCCGAAGAACAGCGCGATATTATGATCGCGAGTATCGGCCCATTTTGGGATGCTAACGAAACCTGGTTAGTGCTCGGCATAGGTATTTTATTAATTGCCTTCCCAAGCGCACACAGCATGATTTTATTGAATTTATATTTGCCCGTAACGGCAATGCTTGCGGGGTTAATTTTACGCGGAGTGGCATTCGACTTTCGCGCAAAAGCACCGGAAGACCATAAACGATTATGGGACCGCGCCTTTCAAGCGGGCTCGTTGCTTGCCACCCTTGCGCAGGGTTACATGCTCGGCCTTTTTGTAATGGGGTTTGAAGACACCTTGGCTGCACATCTATTTGCCATCCTCAGCGCAATTTGTGTAACGGCTGGCTACACCTTTATTGGCGCAGCCTGGTTGATAATGAAAACCGAAGGCGATTTACAAAAACGTGCTGCTTGGTGGGCGCGTCGCTGTGCATGGTTAATGGCGCTGGGAATTATCGCGGTATCCATCGTCAATCCATTTGTCAGCGATATTATTTTTGATAAATGGTTTGGATCTCCACTGGTTATGATTTTGTGGGTAATACCAGTGTTTTGTTTTGTTCTGTTTTTTATCGCAGACCACTACTTAAGACGCGCGCCTTACCCTAACGATTTTGGCTGCTGGATTCCTTTTGCCTCGGCCGCGATGATTTTTTTATTAAGTTTCATTGGTTTGGCCTACAGCTTTTATCCCTATGTGGTGCCGAACAAATTGGATATCTGGCAATCCGCCAGCGCGCCGGAATCACTCATGTTTATTTTGTACGGGGTGATCGTGGTTTTACCCACCATTCTCGGTTACACCTTCTTTTCCTATCGCGTATTTCATGGCAAGGCGACGCAGTTGAAATACTACTAATGATCAATAGTGACCCAAGAGCCATCCAGATGCAGTTAAGAATTCTGGATGGATCTTCAAGTCCAGCCTCACTCGCCAACGGCTATGATTTCACATCAAATACCCTTAAAGGGAAATGCAATTGCTCTACCAAGCTCAGTTGCTGGCATAAGCCCTATACAGACTATTTGTGTAACCACGTAAATAGGAACACTCCATTTGAAGACGGGATGCACTGCCTTAAAAATCAGGCGATCCATAACTACAGGGGCTAGCCATAATGCATAGGTTGTCAACAAAGTTAAGAGCGTACCATCAATTGGGATAACACCAATAAATGCAATGCGTGTGATAGAAGCAGGAATCATGGTTAATGCTGCCATTAACATCAAACGTTTATGCACATGCATTTTTTTTCTGTACAAAAACCCGAGCCCGCAGAAAATAATAAAACAGATAGACGTGTGCAGAACGCCCCATATCAAACTGGTTCGCGAGCGCAAATAACCCACATCCCAATTCGGATCATATCCGCTCATAGCGCCGTACAACATCTGCGTACCACTAAGAATTAACCCAATCAATAAAATCAAACTGAGATAGCCCAATTTTTTATGGGCTTCTGTTTTCTTTAGCACAACGAGATTGGACTGGACTGCAAACAATAGAAACCAAGCTAGATACAAAACCCCATGCACTATAAATGCAACTGGTACGCTATCAGACGCAGAATAAATTTTGAAATAATGAGGAAGCAAGGTAATAAAAATTACCACCAGCAATATGAGCGAAAATTTTCCGTAAATAGGCAGTGGAGTAAACTGCTTGTTTGGTGCTGATTTACCGGTTTTAGAGGCAGATGGGTTTTGTGCAGAATCCATGTTGTTATCCTTATTGGTTAAATACAAACCAAAATTATCACTACAAAAAAATCAGTGATATAACAACACCGTAAAAAATAATGATCGATCAGTACGCGATTGACTTGAGATTGATTGTGCTGATGACCTTAGCGTTCGCCTATTATAGAGAAGCGCTTATCGGTCGCGAGCAGCAACAACTTGAATTCGCACCGTACGCGTAGCCAGATGCACCTCCCGCAAAAAATAACCCAGCCCGACGATTAACGTCAGGGTTGAGGCGGTAAACAAAAAGCTAATCACCCATTTGAATTCCACTTGCAGCATCACTTGTAAAAAAATCACCGCCACCACCATACACACCAGCAATGCAGAACAAGTGCAAGCGGTAATTGCCAAGCTGGCGTAGTGACGACGACGTTCGAGACGATTTAATTCTTTATTCAGCGCATCCGGGTTTTCCAAATGCTGAGGAAGCGATTGTTCGGTAAGGCTGCGGCCGCGATCAATAATGCGCGCAAGGCGCCCCGCCACGACATTCAACAAACCCGCGATCCCCGTCAGTAAAAATACCGGGGCAAGCGCGAGTTGAATCGCGTGGGCGACATCGCTAAAGCTCATAATTACTTCGGGAGTGGAGCTCATTAACTGTCTCTCAGAAAATTTTTTAGCTTTAATTCAATAGACGGCGATAGCTAGGACTTATGCCGCTTGATCGCCTGCTGCAATTGGCTCAGCGTGACGCTGCGCGCAAGACCCTGGCTTTTACTGATGTGTTTGGTCATGGCTTTGCGTGCCTGGCTTTTATTTTTTGCGCGGATTAATTGGCAAATGGCAAAATGTTCTTCGCAGGTTTCGATGACGGATTGGCGATCAGGGAATCCTAACCTGCGCAGGATGCGAATATTGTTGTTGATGTCGCGCAAGTAGTTGGCGAGTACCGGGTTGCCGCTGCCGATGGCGATGCCGATGTGAAAGGCTTCTTCGCGCGCTTTGATTTCTTCCATATCCAATTCATCGTCCAGCCGCTCGGCATTCCAATCTTCCTGCAGCGCGTCCAGATCTTCATCCTCCATATGATCACAGGCGAGTTCGACGGCGCTGGCCTCTAACATGATGCGCACGTCGTAATATTGACTGATAGTTTCAATATCCACCGAGCGCACAAAACAGCCCTGTTTGGGCATGATGGTGATTTGGCCTTCGGTCTCCAGGCGCTGTAACGCGGCGCGCACCGGGGTGCGGCTGACTTGAAAATCCTCGGCGATTTCAGATTCGGTAAGGCGCGTGCCGGGGTAGATCTCAAAATCGATAATCTTCTGTTTCAACTGGTCGTACACCAGTTGTGCGGCTGATTTGGGGGTTGTCAAAACACCTGCTCCGTTTGCTGATCTGCGTTTGCTAACACGCCCATAGTTAGATGGTAGTCGTTGGATGGTAATAGTTGCATGGTAATAGTNNGTTGCATGGTAATAGTTGCATGGTAGGCGAGCACCTGCACCTTGTAAACCGAGCGGGCGATTAGGGCTGCGCCGCCCAAAATCGCCCTCTACCGGTGCAGCAACCAACGCTAAAGCTGTGCTTTGGTGCCAATAGATCCATTTATGCCTCAACACACACCCGTCTTATCCAGCCAAAAAATCCCGCTAATTCATTTATTTAGCTGCAACGTTAGCGATTGTTTTTTGCACTGGCACAGCTTGTGCAGTACGCATCGTTGTATACAACATTGTTTTGATTATCATCATAAAGACAACCAAATGAGGATGCCACCATGCCCCAGCTGCCCCCAATGTTGCGCCGCTATTCCGCAGCGTTTGCCAGTTTACTTATCCCGCTCAGCCTGGCGGCGCCTCAAGCGCAAGCCGATGCGCGCTGGAGCAGCACTAATTTGCAGTACCACTACGGCACCGAGTATGAGTTGGGCGATGAGGAGCGCAGCCTGATTACCCTGGAGCACGCCAGCGGCTGGAAGTATGGCGATAACTTTTTCTTTGTGGATATCACCAACCCTGACCGCACCGGTGAGCAAACCCAAACTGCTTTTTATGGTGAGATTTCCCCGCGCCTGAGCTTTGGAAAAATGCTGGGCAAGGATTTATCCACCGGCATTATTCAAGATGTTCTGATCACGTCTACGGCCGAATTGGGCGATGGATTTCATACCTATCTGTACGGCCTGGCAGTGGATTTAAAGCTGCCCAAGTTCAACTTCTTCCAGATCAATTGGTACGCCCGCAACGAGGTGACTTTCGGTACCGACTTGGGCCAGCAAGTCACTCTGGCATGGGGAATGCCCTTCAACATCGGCAAGGCCAAATTCAGTTTTGAAGGCTTCTTCGATTACGCATGGGATGTTGGCCCGAGCGAGGACAACATCATCACCCAACCGCGTCTGCTGCTGGATGTCGGCTCTTTAATGGACTCGCCCGGCGTGTTTCAAGCGGGCATCGAATACCAGATCTGGCGCAACAAATTCGGCATCGATGGCGTGGATGAAAACTTCCCCCAGTTGATGGTGAAGTGGATTTTCTAGCCCGACCGTTTGAGCACCACCAATGTCCCGAGGAATGATTGATGACGACCTACCTCCTGCCCGCCGAACCCGCGCCACTGGTGCTGGAATTCGCCAAAACCGCGCTGGTGATTATCGATATGCAGCGCGATTTTCTCGAACCCGGCGGGTTTGGCGCCAGCTTGGGTAACGATGTGCACTTGCTGCGCTCGGCCATCGCCCCCTGCCAGCAACTGTTGTCGGCAGCGCGCGCGGCGAAGTTATTAGTCATTCATACGCGGGAAGGACACCTACCGGATTTAAGCGATGCCCCGCCCGCCAAGATCGAGCGCGGCACACCGGCATTGCGCATCGGCAGCCCCGGCCCCATGGGGCGGATTCTGATTCGCGGCGAACCGGGCCACAGCATCATTTCCGAGCTGACGCCGATTGAGGGCGAAATCGTGATCGATAAACCCGGCAAGGGCGCGTTTTATCGCACCGATCTGGGTGAGCTGCTCAAGGAACGCAAGATCGAAAACCTGCTGGTATGCGGTGTCACCACGGAAGTGTGTGTGCATACCACGGTGCGCGAGGCGAATGATCGCGGCTACCGCTGCGTGGTGGTGAGCGATGCCTGCGCCTCTTACTTCCCTGAATTCCACCGTGTTGCCGTGGCGATGATATCGGCGCAGGGCGGCATTTTCGGCTGGGTCGCCACTACCGCGACCCTTGTTAACGGCATAAACCGGGCGCACCACGCGGGGTAAAAACCCTCACCGGCGCCTTCTACCGCTGCATCACATTCAGGCCACTACAGTCAGGCCTACTACAACTTTGGAGGGTACCGCTATGCAAACTACCAAACCCGCGTTTTGGGTACCGGGCGATTGGAATGCCTACTTCGGTTTTGGCACCAATATTCTGGTTAACCTGCTGGTACTGACGGGACTGCTGCGCTTTGTGCTGCAGATGCCCGACGATATTGTCTTCGGCCGAATACTGCCCGCAGTCGGATTTATGATGTGCCTCAGCACCCTCTACTACGCCTGGCTCGCCTATAAACTGGCGAAGGAAACGGGGCGCACCGATGTGTGCGCACTACCCTCAGGCATCAGCGTGCCGCATATGTTTGTGGTGGTATTTGTGATTATGCTGCCCATCTCGCTCACCACCGGCGACCCGATCAAAGGCTGGGAAGCGGGCTTAACCTGGGTGTTTGTGCAGAGTTTTGTATTGATGATCGGCGGTTTTATCGCCCCTTACATTCGCAAAATTACGCCACGCGCCGCGCTCCTGGGAACCTTGGCAGGCGTATCCATCGCCTTTATTTCCATGCGCCCCGCACTGGAAATGTTTATGACACCGGTGATCGGCTTTGTCTGTTTCGCGATTATTTTGCTCAGCTGGTTTGGCGGTGTGCGCTACTTCAAAGGAATTCCGGCAGGATTAGTGGCGATTGCCGTGGGCACGCTTATCGCCTGGGGTTCCACCGCGATGGGCTTGAATTACGGCGGCCTCACCTTGGATAAGCTGACCCAATCCCTCACCAGTTTTGGCTTCTCAGTTCCTATCCCGGCCGTTGGCCATGTGTTTTCCGGCTTTGAATTTATCGGGATCATTTTAGTCACCGCGATTCCCTTCGGCATTTACGATCTGGTGGAAGCCATGGACAACGTGGAGAGCGCCGCCGTAGCAGGCGATAGCTTCCCCACGACACGCGTGCTCACCGCCGACGGCGTGATCAGCTTGATCGGCTGCTGCATGGGCAATCCGTTTATCAATGCCGTCTACATCGGCCACCCCGGATGGAAATCCATGGGCGGGCGCATCGGCTACTCAGCCGTCACCGGCATCACCATGTTAGTGCTCTGTTGGCTCGGCATTATCGCGGTCTTTTCATCGGCCATCCCGCTGGTCGCCATCTCACCGATCTTGCTCTACATCGGCATGTTAATCGGCTCGCAAGCGTTTCAGGAAACGCCCAAATCCCATGCACCTGCTGTAGTCGTCGCGCTGATTCCGCACCTCGCTGCTTGGGGGAAATTGCAGATAGACACAGTGTTGGGCGCAGCGGGCACTAATGCCGCCGCCGTCGGGCTGGATAAGCTCGCGCAGAACGGCGTGCTGTATGAAGGGCTATCGGTGTTGGGTGGCGGCGCGATCTTGGGCGGGTTGATGCTCGGCGCCATTACCGTATTTATTATCGACCGCAACTTTATCAAAGCCGGATACTTTTCTATCGCCGCATCGCTCATGACGTTTTTCGGTTTTATGCACGGCGAAGCGATCGGCATTGGCGAATCACCCACTGTCGCAGCAGCTTATATGGCAGTCGCCTGCGTGCTCTTTGCATGCGCTAAATTCAGTGTGGTCGACTACAAGGTTCCTGAACCGATGGAACACGGATCAGTTATTTAAGTGCGGTTCTGGAGTAAAAGATAACGAGGAATTTTTATGGCAATTCATTTAGATAGTACCCCCTATGCTTGGCCTTACGACGGCGATCTAAGGCCAGCGAATACCGCGCTGATCATCATCGATATGCAAACGGATTTTTGCGGCAAGGGCGGATACGTCGACACCATGGGTTACGACATCAACCTTACCCGCGCACCGATAATCCCGCTGCAAAAATTGTTGCCGGTGATGCGTGCGCAGGGTTTTCACATCATCCACACCCGCGAGGGGCATCGACCTGACCTCGCCGATTTACCGCCCAATAAACGCTGGCGCTCGCGACAAATCGGCGCGGGCATCGGCGATGAAGGCCCCTGCGGAAAAATTCTAATTCGCGGTGAACCGGGTTGGGACATTATTCCCGAGCTGGCGCCGCTCGATGGTGAAGTGATTATCGACAAACCCGGCAAAGGTTCTTTCTACGCAACGGATTTGGAACTGGTGCTGCACACCAAAGGCATCCGCAATTTGATTCTCACCGGCATCACCACCGATGTGTGTGTACACACCACCATGCGCGAGGCGAATGATCGCGGTCTGGAATGTGTACTGCTCAGCGATTGCTGCGCGGCAACTGATCCTGCTAATCACACAGCGGCGTTAGCGATGATCAAAATGCAAGGCGGCGTGTTCGGCGCTGTCGCCACTTCAACGGATTTACTCGCCGTATTGGAACGCTAGGAGAAAAGCATGGAAGAACACGCGGGAAAAAAATTAGTTTGGAAAAATTTATTATCGATGGATCTCGATGACCCCAGCCTAAACTGGCAGGGCTTTCGCGATGGAGTGGACACACTGCCGCTGCACGGAGACCCCACGCAAGGATGCTCCTGCGCCCTGCTCCGTTACCAACCCGGCGCACATATTCCCCGGCACTTGCATGTGGGCATGGAATTTTTATTAATCCTGCGCGGCAGCCAACGTGACGAACGCGGCCATTATCACGCCGGCACTTTTTTAATTAACCCGGCCACGAGCAGCCATGAAATTTTTAGCGAGGAAGGTTGTGTTGTGTTGGCGGTGTGGGAGAAGCCGGTGCGGTTTATAAGTACGGCGGAGTAAACACCAAAACTGTAGGGGCGCCGCTTGCTGCGCCCAATCACCAGATAAAATAAAAACACCAAACAAAAAGACAGGGCGCAGCAAGCAGCTGCCCCTACGATATAGATCATATGCGCGCCTCACCTACGTCAATAATTGAAGCGCTTTTTTCTAAATTTAACTTTTTATAAAATTTAATGATGTTTCAACATGCTCCTGAAACCAACCAACAGAATCAGGTGACTTTGTAAAGCAAACCGTTCTCTAATGCCCTTTCTTCTGCATAATGTTTCCTACTTGTACCAGCCTAACGAAGCACAATGGCAATTTGTAAGTTACGAGTTGCTACGCCGGTAAAGTTCTATTTTTTAACGTTTCTCTTCCATAACACCAATTAAATTACCATCAGGATCCCTAAGGAACCCAATCCAAAGCTCATGATCAGGAAGTTTTGCTGCCATTTGTGGCTCACGTTCACACTTGGCGCCACGAGAAACAATTGCAGAAAAAATAGTACTTAAATTACTTACTTTGAAATACAGAGTTGAATTCCCGCCAACAGCTCCAGCCCCCTGTGGAGTGCTAAGCATGATGCGAATTGTGCCTGCACTTAGAAAAGCCAAAGTAGATGATGGACTAAATAGAAAATCCAACCCAAGTACGTCACGATAGAAAGGTAGCGCCACCGAAACGTCACTGACAGCAATTGCAATTTGTCCAATTTCAGAAAGCTTAAATTCCATATATTTCTCCTGCTGAATTAGCCTCAACACGCGTTCAATGGTAGCTTGTAAGTTGTGGCTTTGCGGATTACTTTTGCGCAAAAAAAACCACAAAAGTGCGATTTACAAACTGTCCAGCGCACGAAGTGCGTGACTAACTATACAGCCAAGTCGTGTTTCGAATTTCCGTAACGCCATTCCTTGAGTTGCCGGTACTGCTACGGTCAATCCTATGACGTGAACCACATAGGGTATGCGGTTTAATGTGCGGGGTAATATTACAGTTTATTACGTGGTGCGCAATGCACGTTTACAGCCACCTCGGCGCTTTCAAATGCAGGTATGAAGCAGCAGCAATCGGTGTAGTGTTGGCGGTGAGGTGGAAGCCAATGCAGTTTATTAGCAATTAATAAACAACTCAAAAGCAGATATATTTTTACTTATAGACTAGGATGAAAACAAAGCACACCCAATTTTCATATAATCGGCCCTGAAGTCATTTAGAGCTTGTCACAACCAAACCCCGACTATTTCATTAAAAGGAACACCAATGCGACTGAAAACCCTCGCCAGCCTTCCCCTATTCGTATTGCTAACCAGCTGCTACTACCTGCAAAGTACATCGATACCCATAAAGACAATCAACTACCAACAACAGCATGTCGACAAAGAAAATAAAATCGCTCGTCAATTAATGGTGTTGCTACCTGGCATTGGCGATAGAGCTAACGTATTTGATAAATATGGTGTAATTGATGCCGTTCACGCAGCCCATCCAAAAATGGATGTTATTGCCGTAGATGCGCATTTTAAATATTACGAGGCGCGCACCATCATCGAGCGATTGCGGCAGGACATTATCAAACCCGCGCTGGATGCTGGGTATAGCGAAATTTATTTAGGCGGGACTTCATTAGGCGGGTTTGGCTCATTGCTCTATTTAAAGCAATACCCCGACGATATTAACAAAATATTTATTCTGGCACCCTACCTTGGCGATGCACAGGACTTCAACTATTTAATAGAAAACACATCGGCTCCAAAAATTCCGCGTGATGTTAATTTGTGGGCATGGTTGACACAGCTGCCAGACGAAACAAAAAATAAAATTTATCTCGCCTATGGTACAAATGACAAATTCGCCATTCCCAATAGTTTATTAGCTAAACAATTATCCCCAGAGCATACAGTGACACAACCCGGAAAACACAACTGGAAAACCTGGGCGCAACTTTGGCCAGGTTTGTTAGCAAAACGATAGGAGTTTTTGCGACAAAAGTGGAATAGCTATTTACTTAAACCTAGCCACTGGCTAACTCCACTCACCCGCCTTAACAAAATAAATTCAATGATCAAAAGCGCAACCAATGAAATCGCCAATAGCGGCAGAAAAATCGCCAGGCTTATGGTGATAGCAACTACAGCGAAGCCAACGCGGGCTGGCATGGGTGGTGGTGCACCCAGTACGGAATCCGGCTTGCGCTTGCGCCACAAAATAAATCCGCTGGCGCTGATTAATATTAATCCCGCGCAAGTGAGTACACCCAACACCAGATTAAACCAGCCAAATAAATAACCTTCGTGCGCCGCGATTCCAATACCAATTGCGCGATCTAACAATTTTTTCTCAGCAAAACCACTTCGTTTTTCGATACTGCCATCGCCGTTGAGCCAGACATCGGCGCGCTGCGGGCGATTGCCGGTTTGGGATGAAGCTTTCCAGCTGATGTGGTGTGTGCTGGCGATACTGAGTTCAACCGGCGGCGATAATTTTAATTGCTGCGCTGCCAGTAAAACTTCCGGCGTTAAATTAAAAGTATCACTGGCTTGTGCTCGCCAATGATCATGCTCTTGCGCACGGCTTTGCACCCAATCCTGCTGCGTGGAAAAATCAACAGAGCGCATTTCTTTTAAGGCCGCACCCCAGACTAATGCCCAGGGCAAACCGGTGACCAATAAAAATAATGCGAGTGCGGAAATCCAGATGCCGGTAACGGCGTGAATATCACGCCAGAATGTTCTGCTGCCATCGCGCAGGCGCGGATAAATAACTCCCGCCAGCCCCTGCGCATTACGCGGCCACCATAAATACAAACCGGTGATGATTAATACAATCGCCCAACAGGCAGCGAGCTCTACCAATATCGAGCCAACAGTGCCGAGCAATAATTCACCGTGAAGCGTTTTGACGATATTCATTAACTGTTCGTCGCTACGTTCTTTCGCAAGCACAGCGCCGGTGTAGGGATTTACGAACACCATCCAGTTGGTATCGCTCTGCACTTTGATTAACACTGCCTCGTCGGCCGTTTGTGGTAGGCGATAACTTAATAATTTTCCGCCTTCAATGGCAGCGAGCGCAGCGCTAATTTGTTGATTGGGCTCGAGCACCTCACCGGTGACTTGCAAACCGCGATAGTCGCGCTCTTGCCAATGTTCGTAATAGGGTTTGAATAAATAAATTGCTCCGGTCAACGCAAGAAGGATAACAAACGGAATAGAAAAAATTCCGGCGTAAAAATGCCAGCGCCAGATGGTGCGATAAAGGGCACGGGATTGATTGGTTTGACTAACGGGGGTGCTGGCATTCATTTTTTATGAAACCTTTTTTATTCGAAGAGGGTCATGTTGGGTTACTTTGCTCGTTGTACTCGCAGCTAACCCAACCTACGGTCACTCCGAATTTATCTTTTTACATGTCGTAAGACAGACTTAAATACATACTTCTACCCGGCCAAGGGTGTGCGACATAACTCTCTTCATCGGTAAGATTATCAATACCAAAACCCACTTCGATTTGTTCACTGACATCGTAAGTTGTTTTTACGCCAACGCGAGTGTAACCGTCCTGCGCGCCCATCACATTTTTGGCAGTGTCATCGTTTTGCAGACGACCAAAACTTTTATCTGCGTATTGCAGATTTGCACTCAGATCCCAGCGATCAGATGCGTGGTAAGTCGCCATTAAATTTCCACGCCAGCGCGGCATGCGCGGATACTCATTACCTTCCAATGTTGTAGCCGGATTAGGGCCTTCAGCAGTGCTGTTATCGGTGATAATAGATTTGGTGTAAGCGATATTGAAGCGGATATCCAGTTGCGGAACCAACACACCATAACGGTTTAGAATAAATTCCACACCGTCAGTTTCCACTTCATCTACGGCAGAGAAAGTAGTTACTGATGGCACAGGCGACCCACTCGGCAAAATAGTGGTTTGTGATTCAATCGCATCTTTAATCGTTTCAGTAAAAATATTAATGCGCGCATAACCTGCATCAAATTGTTTTTCTAACATCAGATTGTGATGTAAACCATTTTCCGGTTTCAGATCAGGGCGAGCTTCAACCGTCGATGAATAAGATTGACTCTGCGCGAACAATTCTTCCACTATGGGAAAACGGTAAGCTTTTGCCAAAGAGTAACGCACCAACCAAGTATTGGCCGGAACATAACCGAGTGAAAATTTGGGCGAGAATTGATTGCTGGATGCGTCTTCGACATCGACCAAATCATACTCAGGTGTTGCTGCAGCATCTTTACTGAAATAACCACCTTCACTTTGCCAGCGTTCGTAACGCCCACCCAAGGCGAGATCCCAGCGCTCATTGATATCCCAATTAGCCTGCACAAATGCAGCACTGATATTGGTTTTACCGCCGCTGCGGCCGGTATAGCCAGCAAAATCACCTTTGTTCCAGGCAGCGGAATTATAAGTATCCAAATTTAATTCGTAGGCTTCATAGCGCGCGCCAGTAATTAATTCCAAACTACTTAGCCCCACATCAGAAAACGTGAATTTTCCCTCGAGCGTTTGCCAGCCGGTGTCTTCGTAATTGGTAGTGAGGCCACGGCTTTTAAACAAAGGATCTTGCAACGCATGGCTGGATGCGCGGTTATTGTCCTCCAAAATCCGGAAGTCACTCATGTTGGCCTCAAAACGCGCGCGCTCGCTCAATTCACCTTTAATCCGTAAGCCAGTGGACAAACTGCGACGATCCAATTCGCTCGCCCCGAGGCGCGATGCAGGAACAGTAATCGCGATGCCATCCTGAATAAAATTGCCAGACCAGACTTTAGTACCCGCTGAATTTGTTAGATAAGTATTGGGGGTATCACGCAGGGTGTTGCGATCTTCATAGGCGATATTTAACAAGCTCGACCATTCGCCAAAATCGTAACCCAACTTAATTTTAAAATTATCGGTAACTGCCTGCTCTATGCCCGTATCACCAAAGTAGTAAGCAGGTTTGCCATAGACATCACTATCCGTAATTAAGCCCGCCACCGGCGCTGCATTATTGAGCGTGCGCTTGCTATCAAAATAATATGACTGTGGCTGGCTTTCATTTTCCAAGTGGTTGTAAGAAAGATACAGACTGAAATCGCCAAAGGTTTCACCGTAGGCAACAAACGTTTTGTAGCCGTCGAGTCGATCACTAAAGCCGTAAGCGGAAAAATCTTGCGCGAAATAATCCAGATCCACATGCACTTGTCGCTCTTGCGGAATTGCGGTTTCAATCAGAATCACACCGCCCATGGAGTTGCCGCTGTATTCAGCAGAGAAAGGGCCGTAGAGAATTTCCACCTGCGCAATTTCGCTCGCACTCACCATGGTCCAACGCGGCGCACCGCTCCAGCGGGTTTGCAAAAAATAATGCAGCGGCACACCGTCGGCAAATACCATGGAGCGCGGGGTGGCAAACATATTGGAGCCACGCAAACCGAGCGTGCCGTTGGAATCGCCTATGTAGCGTTTGCGGATGACGATACTGGGTTCGTATTTGACCAGATCTTCAGTGGTGGTGGCGTTGATGCTGACCATATCTTCCTGGGTCAACACACTGGTGGGATTGGTATAACCGGAGGAGGCACTATCACGCGCCTCGCCCCACACTTTTACTTCTTCAACTTCAGTATTTTTTACGCGTTTAGCTTTTTTCAGCACTGCCTCATGAGCTTGCACCAGGGTCGCAACACCAAGACTTGCGATACCAACACTCATTACGATAATCGCCGTCAGGTAATTCAGTTTTCTCACTTGCTCCACCCTTATATGCACAATTCTGCTTATTTGGATGGAACAGTAGGCGTTTTAATAGGCCGCGAACAGTGACAAATTGTCGCAGGGGCGCGACTCACAGTCGCACCAGCGGGACAAATTAATCCAACCAGCGCCGCATTGCCGAAATATGCGAGCCGGTAGCTTTGAGATCTTCCAGCGAATCGCTTGCGGATTGTTCAGGTCGATTAGGGAGAGGGGAAATACGCAGCAAATATTCGTCTGGTTCGTAATTATGCTTGGGGGCCAGGGGAGTAACAAAGGATTTGATCGGCAGCGCGCCAATATCGCGCGCAAAGCCATCAAACATCGACCAGGAAATGGAGTTCTTAATTCCGATTGCAGTAACCAAACGGATTGCCTGTTCACATGCGGGTTGCGCGATTAACCAGTGCAGCATTTTTTTACCCAAACCCAGATCGCGCAGTTTTTGCGTGACCACTACTTGCCACACAAACAAAGTACGCGGTTCATTGGGTGGGTAGTAGGCTGAAACAAACCCCACGAGGCGACCATGCAGAAATGCCGCGACCGAGGTTTTAGCGAAATGACCGCATTGCAGCAGCGTGCACTGCACGGAATTGCCATCAAGCACGGGAGTAGTAGCGAGCAAGCCTTTAAGGGCATCGCCATCGGTGGTCAGCGGAGTGCGAAGTTCAATCTTATCGAGCAAAAGATCGTTTCTGGTGCTCATAAGAGCCTCCTTACAGCGTCTTTATCCGGGTAGATGCAGACGTACAAATCAATGGGTTTTCATTTATCACTCTCAGGGGATTAATGAATCGTAAATGATAAGGGGGGGTAAGTAATTCGGACTCTCGCCGCAGGCTCAAGTTCCCCCATCCAGATGCACTTGCTAGAGTGTTTTGGAATGGCCGACAGGCGGGTTATTGCGAGCGGTTACTTGGCTAACCGGAAGATGTGTTTGGCCTATTAGTTTGCTAACGAGCGTTGATGATAGCGGCGCCAGAGTCGCACCAGCCCATAACACCCTAACGCCAGAATTAACGCGGGCAAGCCCTGGTAAAGATCGCCTGCATTGTCAATCAGCTGCGGGGCAAACCAATGCCAGCACAAGACAGTGGCAACACCCAAGAACATCATCACCAGCGCATGGGCTTGCGTTAACGTCTGACGCCAGAGCAATAAAATAATAAGGGGGACAAAACAGGCCGACAACATCGCCCAGGACAAAACCACTAAAGCAAAAACTGATTGTTGATTTAATAGCGCCCAAGCCAATGCAGCCAGGGTCGCGATGAGTGTGGCGATTTTCATTCCGTAGCGCTGCGCAAACACACGCGGGAATAAATCTTGTGATAACAACGCGGAGCAACTGAGCAGCAGCGAATCCGCCGTTGATATTGTCGCCGCAAAAATTCCCGCGAGAACAACGCCCACCAAAAATGACGGCAACAATTCAACTGCCATGGTAGGCAGTGCCAACTCCGCATCAAAACCTTGGGTGTCGGGTAAATAAATACGCGCCAACATACCCACTGCAGTCGCCATCATATAAAACACAATAAACCACAGGTAATACCACAGTCGCGCACGCACAAATCCTTGCGCAGAACTCAATGCCATAAAGCGCACCATAATATGCGGCTGCGCGATAACCGAAAAACCTGCCACTAACCAGCCCACAAAAAATACTGCCACACCAGCATAACCTGGCAACAATACAGTGGCGGGTGCGAGCGATAAAAACCCGTCGATAGTTTTGAGCGACGCGTATACCGATGTCACACCGCCGAGCGCAATGACTGCGCTGGCGAGCATAATACCCATCGCAATAATCATCACGACGGACTGCGCCGCATCAGTCCAGATGGACGCGCGAATGCCGCCCGCGATGCAATAACACATCACCAATAATGCGCCCATCACTGCGCCCATCCACGCAGGCCAATGCAGCAATACTTGCAGGGCTTTACTGCCGGCGACCAATTGCGCGCTTGAATAAGCTAATAAAAACAACAGCGACAGGAGCGCAGCAACCACACGAAAATGATTGCCCGAAAAACCCGCCCACTGGCTTAGAGCACCTACGTAACTGTTCTGCCCCGAATTCAATGCAACAGCGCGTAATTTTTTATGAACTAATAGCGATGCAAGAAAATCACCCAGAATCCAACCGAGCATTAATACACCCGCGGATAAACCCACCGCATAGGTGTAGCCAATCACACCGATAAACATGTAGCCGCTGTTATTAGTCGCGACGGCAGATAGGCCGACTAACCAAGGGGACACGCTGTGACTGGCGAGATAATAATCCTGCTGATTATTTTTTCGCAGACGCGCAGAGGCAAGCCCTACCGCCAAAAAAAATGTCATGCACAGAACAAAACTAATCAGCATTTCCACACCCTACACTCGTCATAATCATCCCTTGATTTCTAACGGGCCTGCAGTGCCCGCATCCACTAACAACTGCTCAAACGCAGGTAAGTGATGCAGGGGCTGCAGCGCAGGATCTTTGGCAAAATCATCCAGTCGCGCGTCGCCATTAATTAAGGCTTTGGTTAAAAAACTGATGGCATCTTCAAAGTGCGCCAACGCCGCATGCGCGCAAGCGAGTTGATAAAAGGCGTGGGCATTTGAGGCATCCAATTGCAGTGCGCGCTGACATAAATTAATTGCCCATTGCGGCTCGTTCGACTCTAGCGCCGCATCGGCTTTGTAGGTCAGCGCTTCACAATCGCGTGGATTGAGTGCAAGAATTTGATCGTACACGGCAATTTTATTCGCCGGTGCAGACTCTTGCGCAGCGCGTAACCAGAGCGCGTGAATTTCTTTGGTGCGCTCAATGGCTTCGCGGTTTTCATCGATATAGGTGGATTTTTCGCGCAACTGCTGTTCAATTTCCCGCAGCCGCTCTTCGTAAGCACCAATCAACTTGCGCAATTCTTTATCGGCAAGATTGCCCATTTTTTCTTTCATTTCGCGAATCGATGTCCAGCCCACTATCACTAACACCGAACTTATTGCCGCAATGATGTAGAAAAAATTGGATACGGTATTGGTGGCATAACTCACACTGCGATCTACCGCTTCAATCTGGCGATCAGTAATCTGCTGAATAAATTCAACCCGCTGTGCGGCCATATCTGTACGCAAGGATTTTAATTCATCCAGAATGTAGCGTTCGGTAAATGCACTGTAGAGCGGTGCATCCAACTGCTCTACCACTTTCCGCGCCTGCTCTTCCTCTGCAACAGCCTCTACCTCTGGTAGCCCCTGTGCCTGAATACCTGCCGCAAACAGCAGTGGCAAAAGCACGATCAACAGCAAAATAAAAGCCCGCTTGAAGGCGGCGTTTTGCTTCATACAATCACTTCTGCAGCCAAACCATAAGCACCTTCGGCGTTGTGTACTTCACGGCCCATGAGTGGTGGATTAAACACACAAGCCATTTCCATTTCTTCAAACGCACGCAGAATGTGTTTGTCGTGTTTATCCAGAATATACAGCGTGCCCGGCTCGATGGGGTGCACCGCTCCGCTAGCGACATCTTTTATCTCGCCAAAACCGCTGATGCAATACACAGATTCGATGTGATTTTGATAATGCATGTGCAGCACTGCATCTTTAAAAATACGGGTGATGTGAAACGAAAAACCAGCGCCGTCACTTTTCAATAATAAGCGGTTACTTTCCCAGCCCTCTGCGCTCACGCTGCGGCCTTGTAATTTTGCTTCGGATAATTTTCTAACAATCATATATATCTCTCTCTTTTTTAATCAGTCATACCCGCGCACGCGGGTATCCAGACAAATCAGGCTTACGCACTTCTTAGTTGGCTGAATTCGCGCATAACGGCCGCAAAACTCATATCGATAATTTTTAAGCCTTTGCGCAAATCTTCTTCGCCAATGGTAAGCGGGCAAAAACATTTAACTACCTGGCCCTGATTACCCGCGGTTTCAATTATCAACCCGCGCTCAAAAGCATGGCGGCAGATCGCAGCGGCAATTTCTCCGTTAATGCATTCCACACCCTGCATTAACCCGAGCCCTTTTATGCGCAGTGCCGGAGGTGAATAGCTCTCAATAATGGCAGTGAAATACTGTTTGATAATGGCCGCTTTTGCATTAATTTCCTGCGTGAAATGCTCATCGCTCCAATACACTTCGAGCGCTGCTGTGGCTGTGACAAATGCATGATTGTTGCCACGAAAAGTACCGTTGTGCTCACCGGGCAACCAGCGATCCAACGCAGGATGTAATAACACCACCGAGAAAGGCAAGCCAAAACCGCTCAAAGATTTAGAGAGCGTGACAATATCCGGTTTAATGCCACTGGATTCAAAACTGAAAAATGTACCAGTGCGACCGCAGCCTGCTTGAATATCATCGACGATTAATAACATGTCGTGTTTGCGACACAGTTTTTGCAACCCTTGCAGCCAGCTGTCGGCAGCAACATTTAATCCACCTTCACCTTGTACTACCTCGACAATAACGGCGGCAGGTACATCCACACCGCTGGAAGGATCACCTAATAATTTGTCCATCATTTTGAGCGTGTCGGCATCGCGCCCGTGGTAACCACAAAACGGCATGCGCTCAATATTGCTCAGTGGCACACCGGCGCCACCACGATGGTGTTCATTGCCGGTGGCCGCAACCGCACCGAGTGATACACCGTGAAAGCCGTTAGTGAAGGCAATAACATTGCCGCGACCTTTTACTTTGCGCGCAATTTTTAATGCTGCTTCAACGGCGTTAGCGCCCGTTGGTCCGGTAAATTGCACGCGGTAGTTAAGCTCGCGTGGAGTGAGAATTAAATCGCGGAAGCGGGTAAGAAATTTGGCTTTGGCTTGCGTGTGCATATCCAAACCGTGCGCAATGCCATCTTGCTCGATGTAATCCATCAAGGCTTTTTTAAGTAGCGGATTATTGTGACCATAATTAAGTGAGCCGGCACCAGCAAGAAAATCGAGATAGGCTTTGCCCTCCTCATCATAAAGATAACTACCCTTTGCTTGATGAAACACCACCGGGAATGAACGAGAATAAGAACGAACTTCAGACTCCATTTGTTGGAAAATTTTCATACTCCATACTCCTATTGATAATCTACCTTTATAAAAAATAGGCAATAAAATTCCTGCGACGAAAAAAATCATCGTGAAAATTACTGTCAAAAAAAGTGCTGCGATTAATTCAGAGCCGTCAACACGACAAATTAATCTAACCAGCGACGGCTGCCGGGGGTACGCAAACTACTGCGTAAATCATCCACATGATTGACCATGGATTTATCGGGACGATTGGGAAGAGGGGCAATGCGCAAGAGGTACTCATCATCATGCTGCCCGGCAAAATGACGGTCGCGCTGGAACAACACACTTTTCACCGGCAGGGCGTCGCAGTCCTGCGCAAAACTTTCAAATAACGCCCATGAGGCGCGGTTGTTGGGGGTAATGGTCGTTGCCAAACCCAAAGCCTGTTCGGTGCCTGGCTGCTGAATAAGCCAATGCAACATCCGCTTGGCCAACCCTGAACCACGCACCGGCTCAGCAACCACAACCTGCCACACAAACAGGGTTTCCGGCTCATTGGGCGGGCAATAGGCCGAGATAAAACCCACAAGGCGACCATCCAGCACAGCTGCGACCGAGGTATCGGCAAAATGCAGGCATTGCAACAGATTGCAGTAGACTGAGTTGGTATCCAGTGGCGGGCTGGCCGCAACCAGCTGGTTTAATTGATGACCATCGGATGGCAGAGGTGCGCGCAACTCTAACTTGTCCAGTAAAAGATCGTTTCTGGCGTTCATACAGACCTCCATAGCTCGTCTTTTTCGGCTGCAATTATTATTACAACACTAATTAATAAACTGATAATTATCGATATAGAAAAACCAATATCGATAAGAATTTTCATTTTTAAGCACTTTTAGTGCTAATTTAAATTACAAAAGTGAATAGGCTATTATTTTTATAGGAAATAAAATGATTAGAACACTAAGTAGTTTCAAAGTGTACAAAATTAATCCTTTCAGGTCTAGGGCTAATTTTCTGGCGAAAGGTGACAAGTGCATCCACAGCGGGCATGCTGGCGACACTCAGCAGCCCTATCGGACCCTAGATGAATCAGATCGACGAAGTACTCACCTCGTTGCGCCGGGTTATCCGCGCCATCGACCTCCACTCCAAACAATTAGTGAAAACCGCCAGCGTCACCGGCCCCCAATTGCGCCTGCTACAGCTAATCCACAGCGAGGAACGCGCCACTTCGCGCGAGCTGGCAGATGCCATGAGCCTCAGTCAGGCAACGGTCACCAGCATCCTCGACCGATTGGAGAGCCGCGCGCTGATCGAGCGCGTACGCTCGCAGACCGATAAACGCAAAGTGCACCCACAATTAACGGCGGCAGGTAAATCGATTCTGGATAAAGCACCCGCGCCGCTGCAGGACAGCTTTGTGCGTAAATTCGACAACCTGCAAAGCTGGGAACAGCACATGATCATCGCCTCGCTCCAGCGCGTTGCGGAGATGATGGATGCCAGTGAAATTGATGCATCGCCCTTTCTGGATATAGGCTCGCTTGATCGGGCAGAAGTGAACGACGGAGAATAGGCAGGCAAGTCGGCCATTCACAAAAACATCACACAAACGACTAAATCCCGCCACAGCCCCGTAACAAATCCCCCCTAAGCTGCGCTCCTCGATCATCAAACCCATCAGGTTTATCAGGGAGCCAGCTATGAAATTCAAAACTCACCAACCGCTGTTACTAGCGGCCGCAATTGCAAGCTTGAGCGCACTGCCTGCAGCCGCTGAGCTGTATTTTTCTGAATACATTGAAGGCAGCAGCAACAATAAAGCCTTGGAGATTTATAACAGCAGCGCCAACAGTGTTGATCTGACCGGCCATAAAGTGGAGATGTATTTCAACGGCAATGCTACTGCCGCCCTGACGATCAACCTCGCCGGCAACATTCCCGCAAACGGCGTATTTGTGCTTGCACACGGCAGCGCCAATGCGACGATTTTGGCCAAGGCCAATCAAACTAACAGCTCAGGTTGGTTCAATGGCGATGACGCCATTGTGTTAAAAAATGGCAATACCATTTTGGATAGCATCGGCCAGGTTGGATTCGATCCTGGTAGCGAATGGGGCACTGGTCTTACCAGCACCGCCGACAATACTTTGCGCCGCAAAACATCAATTACTACCGGCGATGTGACCATCAACAATAGTTTTGACCCCGCAGTGGAGTGGGAAGGTTACGCGCAGGATACCTTTGATCATCTCGGCACCTACCAAGGCAGTAGCAATGGTGGGGGCAATAACGACGGCGGTAATAATGGCGGAACCATTGGAAGTTGCGGTGAAGCCGCAACTTCCATCGCAATTGTTCAAGGCGCTGGTGCTGCGAGTCCATTAGTTGGCAATAACGTCAATATCGAAGCAATCGTGGTGGCTGATTTCCAAAACGCCAGTCAATTGGGCGGATTTTTTATTCAGGAAGAAGATACCGGTAGCGATGGCAATGCAGACACATCCGAAGGCATTTATATCGTCAGCACCACACCTGTTGCCGTGGGTGATCGCGTACGCGTAAATGGAACGGTTGCAGAAACCTTTCAATTAACCCAACTCAGCAATACCACCGTTGTTGTGTGTGCCAGCAACCAAACGCTGCCAACACCAGCCAGCATTTCACTGCCGGTTACATCACTGGATGCCTTTGAAAAAATTGAAGGCATGTCAGTGGCGATTGCACAAACACTCACCGTAAACGAAACCTATCAATTAGGTCGCTTCGGTCAAGTGCTGCTCGCTAACGGCCGCTTACAACAACCAACCAACGTGGTTGAACCTGGTGCAGCAGCTAATGCATTACAAGTACAAAACAATTTGAATAAGTTGATGATGGATGACGCAAGCAATCTGCAGAATCCCGATCCGGTTATTTTCCCTGCGCCCGGCTTGTCTGCCGAAAATACTTTGCGCAGCGGCGATGCAGTGGCGAACCTGCAAGGCGTAATCACTTACGATTTTGGTGTGTATCGCATTCTCCCTACCGCTACGCCCAATTTTGTACACACCAATGCACGCCCACTCGCACCGACAGTAGATTCGACGGCGAATTTAAAAATCGCCAGCTTTAACGTGTTGAATTTTTTTAACGGTAATGGCACTGGCGGTGGCTTCCCCACCTCACGCGGCGCGAACAACGCAGCAGAATTTGCACGTCAAAAAGCAAAAATCGTGAGCGCACTGGTTGGACTGAACGCGGATGTTATCGGTCTTATTGAAATTGAAAACGACGGCTACAGCAGCACCAGTGCCATCGCAGAATTAGCCGCTGCACTCAATGCAGCTACTGAAATCAGCGCATGGAAATACATCAATCCGGGCGTAAATAAAATTGGCACTGACGAAATTGCGGTCGGATTTATTTATCGCAGCGACAAAGCCACCGCTATCGGCACAACCGCAATTTTGGATTCCAGTGTTGACCCACAATTTATCGACACTAAAAGTCGCCCTGCACTCGCGCAAAGTTTCCGCGCTAATAGCAACCGTGCGATTGCAACTGCCGTGGTCAACCACTTCAAATCCAAAGGCTCGCACTGTAATGACCTCGGTGATTTGGATATCGGCGATGGGCAAGGCAATTGCAATATCACCCGCACCCAAGCCGCGACTGCGCTGGTGAATTGGTTGAACACCCATCCAACTGGGGTTAATGATCCTGATTATTTGATCATCGGTGATTTAAATGCTTACGCAAAAGAAGATCCCATCACGCAAATTATCAACGCTGGTTATACCGACCTAATTCATAAATTTGGCGGCAGCAGTGCTTACTCTTATGTGTTCGATGGACAAGCCGGTTATTTGGATCACAGCTTGGCAAGCAATTCGCTAACACCACAAGTGTTGTACACCGCCGATTGGCATATCAACGCTGATGAACCTATCAGCCTTCANNCAACGCTGATGAACCTATCAGCCTCGATTACAACACCGAATTTAAATCGCCCGCGCAAGTTGCGAATTTTTACAGCACCGATGCTTATCGTTCATCTGATCATGACCCGCTAGTCGTCTCTCTCAAATTAATTATCGATTTGGACGGCGACGGTGATGTGGATAAAAACGATGCACAACTCGTTGCCGCAGCACGTGGCGTTACACCAACAGCATTTGATCAGCGCGATGTGAATGGCGATGGAGCCATTAACGCCCTTGATACGCGGGCACTCACATTGCAATGCACTCGCCCAGGCTGCGCCACTCATTAATTAACATAGCCCCCCCCTAGGGGGAGGCCATCAACACCCAACAGGAGTTTGTTATGAAAAAATTATTTGCCAGCTTGTGTGCACTCAGCTTGAGCTTATCGGTCAACGCCAATGCAATCAGCATCGACCTTATTGCCAATGAAACCGCTGTTAGTGTCGGCGACAGCATTGAAGTGCAAGTACGCATTAGCGGCTTAACCGATGCCAACACCCCTTCACTCGGCGTTTACGATGTGAATTTTAATTACGATGCCAGCCTGTTTAATTTCAGCAGCGTTGTGTGGGGCGATTCAACACTCGGCAATCAACTGGACTTGAACGGCTTTGGCAGTCTGCAAGACAGCAGTAACGGGGCGGGCTGGATAAACCTATTCGAACTTTCGCTTGATGAAGCATTGGATTTGGACTTGTTGCAAGCAGGCGAATTCACCTTATTCAGCGTGTTACTAAACGCGGTGGCTATAGGCAGCGGCAATTTTTCTCTGACTAGCACTGTATTCGGCGATGCCGACAGCAATCAATTGTCCATCGACACATTCAATGGTACAACCGTAAATGTTAACGGAGTTTCCGTACCCGAACCATCTAGCTTACTATTGTTAGTGGGCATGTTAGCAATTGTGGTATTGCGGGCAAAAATGTCGCAATCGCAGAAGTAATTTGACTGCATTGAAAAAGCCCGCGCTTTTGGCGCGGGCTTTTTTATTGGTGAGCGCACCCGCCAACACCGGTCAAAGGTTGAGCGAATGTTGGATATTGGTAAGTAAAAAATAGCAGATGGATATAGGGGAGACGCGCCGCCAAGCGGTGTTATCGCCAACAGACTGCGGCAAAGCAGGAAGTAACCATATAAAAATAATGGCTGCTAGCAGACCTATCGCATGAACAATACTAAAGCCTGCACGCAGAACCTTAATATAATTTCTATCGACTGACTGCCACTCTTCCACAGTCGATGTTTGCTCTTTGCTTGCCAATTCCATCGGGTTATTGTCCGTCATTGCCAGAACTGGTCAGATTATCTGGAGTATTCCCAGTGGCGATGCAGATGTCGGCCGTGGAGTGATTATGGATATTGATCCCCGCACACCGGTGAGCGCAAACTCTATGCCCAAGTGCCCTTTGTGCAGCGGGGGACTTTTTAACAGCCTCTAGCCCCACCCTCCCTTTGAAAATGGGAGGGGGTTTTCTTATAGTCAATTGACATATTTGCCTGTTGGATGAATATTATGCGCAACTGTTAGGGCTTCTTTAACAGTCACTTGCTCACATAATAATTTCTCACGAGGCTTCAAACATGCATTACCCCAACATCCTGAAATCCTTGCTGGCATTGTCCGGCATGCTTCTATTGCCTTTAACCATTCAGGCACAGGAACTTAACCCCAACTACGCCTACCTCATCAAAGGCGAATTGATTGGCCGCAATATTTCACTCGGCGACCCCACCAATTGGGGCCTTTGGATACCGGGGCGGGAGGGGGAGTCGGCGAGCGGCAAAGTCAAGGTGGCGCCTACCAGCTTCAAAGGCGAAGGTGATGCGATACAAATCACCTGGTCACCGAAAAAAATGATACATGGTAGCTTTGCACTTTATGGCAACCCGATTGATTTATCGAAATTCAAAGATGCTGTATCACTGACGATTGATATGCGTATAGATGTAAAACCCGACAAAAACGTTAACGTCGGACTGGACTGCGGTTACCCTTGCCGCGCCGATTTATCCATCAACGCGCTGATTAAAAGAATGCCCAAAGGCAAATGGTTCAGCTTGCCACTACCACTCAACTGCTTCAAAAGCGACAACTTCGACCTAAGCAAAATCAACAGCCCCTTCAGCATAGCCACCGACGGCAATTTCAAGGTGAGCATCACCAATATTCGCTTGGAGAAATTGCCCGAGGGCGAGAAGAGTTGTGTGGAGAAATAATTCCTAAAGCAATTTTTCATAAAAAAGAGGCCGCAATGGCCTCTTTTTTATGGTGCGTTTGATGCGCGCCTATGTTCTCGCTGATAAGATCACTATTGCCGACAACCTAACTCAACACCAGATTATCCCGGTGTATTAATTCGTTATCATCCTGATAGCCTAAAATATCAAAAATCTGGCTACTGGGTTTGCCGATAATTTTGCGTGCTTCGTCGGCGTGGTAATTAATTAATCCGCGCGCAATTTCTTTTCCGTGCAAATCAATACAAATCACCATATCGCCGCGAGTAAAATCGCCGCGCACTTCTTTTACGCCAACTGGCAAAATACTTTTACCTTGCTCGCGCACGACACGTGCGGCGCCGTCATCCAGTACTATTGTTCCGCGCGTTTGCAACTGACCGGAGATCCAGCGTTTGCGGGCAGCTTGTGGCTGTTGTTCGGCCCACAAAAAAGTACCGAGATTTTCACCCGCTGCGATGCGCAGTAACGCATCGTCAATACGACCACCGACGATCACAGTATCTGCACCGGAACGCGCAGCAACACGTGCGGCGCGTACTTTGGTAATCATGCCACCACGCCCTAACGCACCACCGGTACCACCAGCCATTTGTTCGAGGCGGGGATCATCTGCAGCAATTTCGCTGAGCAATTGTGCATTGGGATTGGAACGAGGATCGCTGTCGTACATACCTTTTTGATCGGTGAGAATCACCAGCAAATCAGCTTCCAACAAATTGGCAACCAGCGCGCCGAGAGTGTCGTTATCGCCAAAACGAATTTCTTCAGTGGTTACTGTATCGTTCTCATTAATCACCGGCACCACATTAAAACCGACAAGCGTTTTCAGTGTAGAGCGCGCATTTAAATAGCGCTGACGTGAAGATAAATCATCGTGATCGAGCAGCACTTGTGCAGTGAGCAAACCGTAGCGCTGGAATTCCACTTCGTAAGTTTGGATCAAACTCATTTGGCCGACAGCAGCAGCAGCTTGCAACTGATGAATTTCAGTCGGGCGCGCAGCCCAACCCAAACGGCGCATACCCGCAGCGACAGCACCGGATGAAACCAATACCAATTCAATACCGCGCAAACGCAGCTCGGCCATTTGTTTGACCCAACCGGCAATCGCCACAGCATCCAGCCCTTTACCGTCATTGGTTAAAAGTGCGCTGCCAATTTTTACTACCCAGCGCTTGGCTTGGGGAATGGTGTTTCTTTTGCTCATGAAGAAGATGCGCTCAAGAATAAATTAGTGGCCAACATAAATAACTTCAACGTCATAATCATCTTCATTGAAGTTTTCATCTTCAACATCACCGCGTGCACGACGAGCTTCGCGCTCAATTTCACGCAACTCTTCGATACGATCGCGCGCTTCCTGCGCCATTTGATTTTGCAGCTCTGCTTCGCGCTCGCGCGCTTCGGGATTGGTCTTTTCTTCTTCCCACACTGCTTCGAGGCTATCCATCAGCTTACCCGTCAGCGGCACTGTGCCTTCACGATTGAGGGCAGAAATGCGGAACACCGGCCCCGTCCAGTTCAACTCATCAATCACTGCCTGACAGCGCGCATCCACTTCATCGGGCGGTAGCAAATCAATTTTATTGAGCAATAACCAGCGCTCGCGTGTGGCAAGAGTCGGGCTGAACTTTTGCAATTCATTGGCGATGATACGCACGCTTTCAGCAGGATTGGATTCATCCACCGGCGCCATATCCACCATGTGCATCAAATAACGACAGCGGGTTAGATGCTTGAGGAAACGCACCCCCAAACCAGCACCTTCGGCTGCGCCTTCGATCACACCGGGAATATCGGCGATCACAAAGCTGCGATGCTGCTGCACTTTTACAACGCCAAGATTGGGCACCAGCGTGGTGAAAGGATAATCGGCCACCTTCGGCTTGGCCGCCGACACGGCACGAATAAAGGTGGACTTGCCGGCATTGGGCAGGCCCAGCAGGCC
>DQHS01000045.1 GCA_003524365.1 Cellvibrio sp.
GTATCGTGATCTTTCAGGTAGGTATTTACCTTAGTGATCAATTGCGCATCGTGGGCACGTTTTGGATCTAACCAGAACACCGCCGGAGTCGCTGATGCACGGGCACGATTCACGGCAAGCTTCACCCAATCCTGAATCGGTGCGTCTTTTACTTGGCAAGCACGGAAAATATCACCTTGCTCAACGGCTTGTTCGATCAGCACTTTGCCAGCCGCATCCACTACACGCACAACGCCATCAGCAGCGATTTGGAAAGTTTTGTCGTGTGAACCGTATTCTTCTGCTGCTTGTGCCATCAGACCCACGTTAGGCACGCTGCCCATGGTAGTCGGATTAAAGGCACCGCGCTTTTTGCAGTCATCGATAACAACTTGATAAATACCTGCGTAGCAACGATCAGGGATACAGGCTTTGGTATCTTGCAGCTTGCCTGCGGTATTCCNNTCGGAGTTCACCATCGCCAATTCAGGACGGGTTGCGTAAAGCGCTTTGATATCGCCTTCAATTTCCGCTTGTTTATCAGCAGGCAAAGATTTGATTTTGGCGTAAAGGTCGCCGAGACCGTTATTTAGATCAACCGCTAACTCACTCAATACAGCTGCATGCTTTTCTAATACCGGAGCGTAAAACACGGAGACAAAGTGACCGAAAATAATCGGGTCAGACACTTTCATCATGGTGGCTTTCAAATGCACCGACAGCAATACACCTTTGTTTTTTGCATCTTCAATTTGCTCAGCGATAAACGTGCGCAGGGCTTTTTTGCTCAATACTGATGCGTCGATAATTTCACCGGCCAGAACTTTTACCGATTCTTTCAATACTTTGGTGCTGCCATCTTTAGCGACCAATTCGATTTTTACAGTGCCCGCATCTGCAATCAGCGCGGATTTTTCGCTACCGTAGAAATCGCCGCTGCTCATGTGTGAAACGTGAGATTTGGAATCTGCAGCCCAAGCGCCCATTTTATGTGGGTTTTTACGCGCGTAATTTTTTACCGAAAGAGGCGCGCGACGATCCGAGTTACCTTCACGCAGAACCGGATTTACTGCAGAGCCTTTGATTTTGTCGTAGCGCGCTTTTGCGTCTTTTTCAGCATCGTTAGTCGGGTTTTCTGGATAGTCCGGCAGTTTGAAACCTTGCGATTGCAATTCTTTAATGGCCGCTATCAATTGCGGAACAGAGGCGCTGATATTGGGGAGCTTGATAATGTTGGCTTCTGGTGTTGTCGCGAGCTTGCCCAGCTCAGAGAGGTGATCACCGATAAATTGTTCTTTAGTCAGGGCATCGGGGAAGGCGGCGATAATGCGGCCAGAGAGAGAAATATCGCGGGTTTCGATGGCGATGCCGGAGGATTTGGTAAAGGATTGAACGATGGGGAGTAAGGAGTAAGTCGCTAAGGCTGGGGCTTCGTCGGTTTGGGTGTAGATAATTTTGGAATCAGTCATTTTTTACGTTTACTCCGTTAAGGCAGGCGGCTAGAACCAAGGAAACCCGCCAACGGAAAACGCCGACACGGCACCCTCGTACAAGAAAATGTTGGCCTTCTAAGGCCTATAAAAGCGCGCGCAGTATAGCAGTGNNCTGCCCAATGTTTATCCCGCGGGGCGACTGGATCATGATTCGGAAGGACTACTACTTCTGACTGATGACGGTGACTTGCAGCATCACATCAGCCACCCTGCACATAAACAACCCAAAACCTATTGGGTACAAGTTGAGGGCGCGCCTAACAGTTACGCACTGACTAAATTACGCTTGGGTGTGGAGCTGAACGATGGCATGACGCAACCAGCCGAGGTGCGCCTTATCCCCACCCCCAACCTCTGGGAGCGAGTGCCACCAATTCGTACTCGGGTGAACATTCCAACTCAGTGGCTGGAAATTGTGATCACTGAGGGGCGCAATCGCCAAGTGCGTCGAATGACAGCCGCTGTCGGCCACCCTACTCTGCGGTTGGTGCGGGTAAAGATTGGCGATTGGACATTGGAAGGAATTGAACAAGGGAAATACAAAACCGAAACTGTGCAGCCACCCAAATCGACGACTAAAGCAGGTGTAAACGGAGCGCGTGCGAAAAATAATAACGTCAAATATAAACCTGCCAGCAAGAAGCCGGGGACAAACACGTCAAGCGCAAATAAACCGAATCTGAACAAAATACCCGCCAAGAAAACAACAAGCGCGCCACAAAGTAAACCCGCTGCGCAAGGTGCAAATAAAACAGCGCACACAACAAAGCCGGTAGTTAAAACTCTGGTGATTCAAAAACCGAAACCCAAACGTATTGTTGATACAGACTAACTGGTGTTGCGGACAAAAAAATAAGGCGCTCCGAAAAGCGCCTTATTGATTAACGCCGATGTAGCAGGGTTATGCGAAGGTGAAGCTTAATCCCTTCTCACGATATTCGCGTATACGAATTCCATAACTGCCATCGCAGAGTGCGCGTTTGATCAAAAAACCCTTATCCAAGGTTTTTTGTTCCACTTCATTTAGGTTAATCACCTGCTCTTTTTCGAGCGGTTTATTTAAATCTTTTACCACAATAATTTTTGGCAGATGGCGGTAGCGGTGATTAGACTCAAGCACAATTCCCACCAAACCATTTACTAATTCGACAATGCTGCCAGGCGGATACAAACCGATGCACTTGATAAATTCGAGCGCGAGCCGCTCATCAAAATGGGTGCCGCGATCCTGAAAGATACGTTTTAGTGCATCGGTACTGGGAATAGCGCGGGAATAACAGCGGTCGCCCGTCATTGCGTCGTAGGCATCGACAATACAAATAATGCGCGCAAAATCGGAAATGCCCGCCGCTTTTAATTTGCGCGGATAACCTGTTCCATCAACCCGTTCATGGTGGCTATAGGCAACATCAACAGTGGAATTGGGCACACCGGGTGATGACATCAGCAAATTGCGCCCGTGAACAGTGTGCGCTTTGATGATGTTAAATTCTTTGTCGGTGAGTTCTTCGCGTTTATTGAGAATTTGTGGGGGTACGCGCATTTTGCCCACATCGTGCAACAAACCACACAAGCCTAATTTTTCCAACTCTGGTTCGCTCATGCCAAGATGGCGCCCAAAAGCAATTGCCAATATGCACACGTTCAGACAATGTTCGGCGGTGTATTCATCCTCGTTGCGCATGCGCGACATCCAGATGAGCGCGTCAGCATTGCGCAAAATACTGCCAACACAATCTTTGACTGTCGCTTTTGCCTGTTCGGTATTAACCACACCACCCAAACGCACATCTTCAAGCAGTGTCTTGGTCAGCTTCTTGGCTTCGCGAAATATCCCCAATGCCGCCTGATGCTCTTTTTGGGCTGCAATTTTATTGATATAGGATGTTGATTTAGCGATGGCAGGGCCAGCAACACCGCGCTCTTCCGGGGGGATCCACTGCTCACGCACCGCGTCTATCCACACATGTTGTGAAAACTCAGCCACAGTGTCGATGTCATCGAGACTTTCAATCATAAAACCCTGCATCAGAAACGGGGTTTCCTGCCAGTCGCGATCCAGCTTGGAGACAAACATGCCTATTTTCAGCTCTGAGATATGGATTTTGATGGTACTAAGCTTCTTATCCACATAGCCCGGCTTTACTTCTCGCCGATCCAAAGGAACCTCACTATTAGTGTTTTTATTGTTACGGCAGGGGGGCTTTTATTACTTGCTACCACTAAATCATAGCTGCTTTTGAAACCGGCTACATGAAACAAAAAGCTATGAGGATGCAGACCTCTTATACCCTTAATGATGAATTATGCGCCATCCATTAGATTAACCTAAGAGGTTACATAGATAAAAATAAAGCAGAAGCTAAATTGCGGTTATTTACCCTATTTCACATTACCGCTTTTTAGCTTCGTCCCAGAGACGATTCATTTCCTGGATGGAGGTTTCAGCCAAAGGTGTGGGGCTATGCGTCTCGATAAAATGAAACCGCTGTTCAAATTTTTGATTGGCGCGGCGCAAAGCTTGCTCAGGATCAATTTTTTGGTAACGTGCGATATTCACCACCGCAAATAACAAATCCCCTAGCTCCTCTTCAAGCGCAACCATATCACCCGAATCCAACTCGGCTTCCACTTCCATTAATTCTTCACGCACTTTGGCGATTGGGCCGTACACATCATCCCAATCAAATCCCACACTGGCGGCACGTTTTTGTAATTTGGCTGCGCGACTTAACGACGGAAGATTCAGCGGTACATCGGCAAGTATGCCATTCGCACCTTTTTCCGCGCGCTCTTGTTGCTTGATGGCCTCCCACCGCGCTTTAACATCGGACGATAATGTGTGACGATTTTCTACTCGACTGTGCAAAGTACCATCGGGAAAGACGTGCGGATGACGGCGAATTAGTTTGGCGACTAAATCAGAAACAACGCCCGCAAATTCAAACCGATCTTCCTCTTTGCCGAGCTGACTGTAAAAAATCACCTGGAATAATAAATCACCCAATTCTTCTTTGAGATGAACAAAATCCTGCTTTTCAATTGCGTCGACAACCTCGTAGGCTTCTTCCAACGTCGAGGGTGCGATACTGGCGTAATCCTGTTTGAGATCCCATGGGCAACCGGACTCCGGATCGCGCAAACGCGCCATTAAATAAAGTAAATCGTCGATGCTGTATTGGGTCACAAATTAGATCCTAATGTTTGCGGCGCGCCGAGGCGATGTTGGGCAATTGGTTGAGCTTGGTAAGAATGCGACTCAACTCATCGAAACTGCGAATTTCCACTGTCACCAGCATATCCACGGTGTTTTTGCGTTTATCCGATAAGGTTTGCATGGCAACAATATTGATGCGCTCTGTATCCAGCAACGTCGTAATATCTTTCAACAAACCATAGCGGTCATAGGCTTCGATAACCAGATCCACCGAGTAAAAGCTCTGCGGGGTATCACCCCACTCCACTTTGATAATACGTTGGGGTTCGTCGGTTTGCAGCTGCAAAATATTGGCGCAGTCCTGACGATGAATGGAAACGCCCTTGCCCAAAGTGATGTAACCCGTAATCGCATCACCCGGTACCGGGTTGCAGCAATTGGCAATTTGCGTGAGCAGGTTACCCACGCCTTCAATATAAAGATCTGAAGCTTTTTTCTGCCGAGGCGATTTTGCCTTAAACGGAATCAGCGGCTGTTGCGGATCAGCATCATCCAATTGTTTTTGCGCAGCATTTAATACGTGCCCGACACCAATATCGCTCGCGCCTACGGCAGCGTAGAGATCATCGAGATTATTGAAGCGCAATTTTTTCGCGAGCTCTTCAAAATCCAGATCCAACAGCGCGAGGCGCTTGAATTCACGATCAAGCAGCGCTTGCCCTTCGGCGATATTTTTATCGCGCGCCTGTTGCTTGTACCAATGTTGAATTTTGGCGCGCGCTCGCGGCGTATTCACATAACCGAGTGCGGCATTGAGCCAATCGCGGCTGGGCGATTCCATTTTTCCGGTGAGAATTTCCACCTGATCTGCATTGGTCAATTGGTAGTTGAGCGGTACTATGCGGTTATTGACCTTGGCACCGCGGCAGCGATGGCCAACATCAGTGTGAATCTTGTAAGCGAAATCGAGCGGCGTGGCAGTGCGTGGCAGATCCACCACATGGCCTTCGGGTGTAAACACGTAAATGCGATCCTGATTAACCGAGCGCAAATCATCTTGCAAATGCTCGGAATCGCCACCCAATTCTTCATGCCACTCCAGCACCTGACGCAACCAGGCGATTTTTTGCTCGTAGCCGTCCTGCACGGCTTTGGTGTCGGTGCCCTTGTAACGCCAGTGCGCACAAACGCCCAGCTCAGATTCTTCGTGCATTTCCTGGGTGCGGATCTGAATCTCCAACACCTTGTTTTCCGGGCCCCACACAGCGGTATGTAATGAGCGGTAGCCATTCTCTTTGGGGGAGGCGATGTAGTCGTCAAATTCGTTGGGGATATTGCGCCAGAGGCTGTGCACTATTCCGAGCACCGCGTAACAATCGCGCACACTGGGCACAAGGATGCGCACAGCACGAATATCGTATACCTGCGAAAAGGGAATGCCCTTGCGCTGCATTTTGCGCCAGATACTGTAGATGTGTTTCGCACGTCCACCAACGGAACCATCAATTCCCGCTTTTTTGAGTTCATTGCGAATCAAGTTAAGCAGGTTGTCGATATATTCCTGCCGCGCCAGTCGACGCTCATCCAATAACTTGGCGATGCGTTTGTAGTCATCGGGTTGCAGGTAGCGGAAGGACAAATCCTCCAGCTCCCATTTGATATGACCAATGCCAAGACGATGGGCGAGCGGCGCGTAGATATCAGCCACTTCACGTGATACCTGACGGCGACGATCGGGCTCAGCATTTTTTACCGAGCGAATAGCACAGGTGCGTTCGGCCAGCTTGATCAGCGCGACGCGTACGTCATCCACCATGGACACCAGCATCTTGCGGATCTTTTCCGCCTGCTCGGTCGCTTGCGAACCCAGCACCCGCTCCTCTTCATTGCGCTGATAGCTAATGGCCGCCATGCGCAGCACACCTTTTACCAGTTTGCTGACGGTATCACCAAAGCGGGCTTGAACATCGATAAGGGTGATTTTGTGCTCACGTACAGAGCGGTAGAGAATTGCGGCGACCAAGGCGTCTTGATCAAGTTGTAAATCTGCGAGAATTTCCGCCATCTCCAAACCGATGCGGAAGCAGGAGAAATCTTCCCCCCAGTTATGATCGTCATCGGCGTGAATATCGACCAACGACAAGGTCAGTTCAGCGGCGCGACGCAACTCTGCACGGCTGGTTTCCGACTGGGAATAGCCTTCGTTGAGGCGATCAATCCAGGCATCTATATCGACCTGACCATCCGCAGCTATGGGATGATCTGCTCTGACTTTAACCATACGCATTACTTCAAAAAAAGGGGCTTACTTATTATTCACTGGAGGACAAAAACGGTGTCCTGCAGGCATCAGGCCCAAAATCGGATGTTGATCTAAAGACTTATCTCTTAGGCAAAAACAGCGCCATAGATTCAACATGACTGGTGTGAGGGAACATATCCAATACACCGAGCGTATCCAAACTGTATCCAGCCTCCGCCAACAATGCGGAATCTCGCGCCAAGGTTGCCGGGTTACAGCTCACGTAGACAATCCGCTTGGGCGAAAGTTGCTTGCCCACACCCCAGCGCAAAATACTGGCAATAATGTCTTTTGCACCATCGCGGGGCGGATCGAGCAAAATTGCACTGATTCCCTGTTCCTTATCGGCGCCCCCCAAACGTTGCAATTGAGTATGGGTCATATCGGCCAAATTGGCGGCAATAAATTTGGCGTTGGTAATGTTAAGGCGCTCTGCATTTTCACGTCCACGCAATACCATTGATTCAACTGCCTCAATGCCAACCACTTCAGCGCACTGCTGCGCGATGGGCAGAGTGAAGTTGCCGATACCACAGAACAAGTCCAACACCCGATCAGTCGGCTTCAACGCTAACAGCTGGAGAGCTTGAGCGACCATCTGCTGGTTCACCTGCGGGTTTACCTGGGTGAAATCCTGCGGATGGAAAGCAAGGTCTAGTGATTCAACCGAATACACCAAGCGCGGGTCACAGGGCTGTCCTACTAAATCGGTCAAGCCGTTATCGCCGTTAGGTTCCAGCCACACAGTGCATTGCGCTGTGTCGGCCAACTTCGCTAATGCGGCCAGATCTGCATCCGCCAGCTTTTTGGTGTGACGCAAAATAATCGCAATTTCATGTTGCCCTTTGACCAATTCAATATGGGTCACCGCTTTAGTCGCTCGCAACTCGGTCAACCAAACATGCAAAGGCGCTAGCAGTGCATTCAGCTCAGGCACCAACACAATGCACTGGTTAATGGGGGTAATGTCATTGCTGTAACGCTGACGAAACCCGAGCGTCACACTGCCATCGGCCTCATACCAAACACCCAGACGCGCGCGGCTGCGATAACGGGTATCAGNNTCCAGCAGCGCCTGCTGTTTCATCGCTACTTGGGCAGATGGCGGCATGTATTGCAGCTGGCAACCGCCACAGCTGACGAAATGTTCGCAGGGCGGCGTGACGCGTTCAGGTGACGGCTCGATAACTTGATCCACGCGGGCATCTATAAAACGCGCATGATCTTCCACCAGGCGCGCCGTGACTTTTTCACCGACCAATGCGCCAT
>DQHS01000273.1 GCA_003524365.1 Cellvibrio sp.
TTCTTGTGACCAATTTAGTCAATAGTCACAACTGTCATGGCGACAGGCTACGAGGCGATAGACTTCTTAATACCAGACTGGAAAGGTGCGCCGGTGCCGCATCGGTATGATCGAAATTATGTTGTAGTAACAAGGGATTGAGGTAAGGTCGGAGCACCAGATAGATGGCCGTTACAGTTTCATCAATAGGCGTTTTGCGTTCAAAATCCCCCGACTGGCGCCCCTCTAATACAATATCCTTCAGTAGCGCCTGGATGCGGGCCTCGTAATCGCGGGTTGATTGCCATTGCTCGGTAGCGGCAGAAACAGCAATTTCGTACAGCTTGCGATCATCGGAAAACAGACGAAGACTGGCTATTACCGCCGACTTGAACAAGCGCCGCAGCTTTTCCGGGGGCCGATCAGCCTCATTAACAGCCGTGCGTATTTCCGTTTCAATGTCATGTAAACAATGGGAACAAATCATTTCTCCAATTGCTTGCTTGGACTCGAAAAACTTGTAGATATAGGCCTTGGAAAAACCGATAGCTTTGGCAAGGTCGGACACAGTGGTCTTTCCATAACCATAGCGGCTAAAGTGTTCGGTTGCGGCAGCGACGATCTGATTACGGACATCGTGATCTGCCGGGCCACGTGCAGGGGCGAGAGTTTCATTGGGTGTATTCATAGGCGGTAGTTTACCGGCAAGCACTAACATTGACAAAAAGTGACCGATTTTAATTATAGTCACATGCAATATTGAACTACCACAGAAAAAATCATACACAGCAAACACCTGTTGCTAAAAATCTAACCCGGCCTTGGCCCTAACCGTTTTTCAGAGCGAGGGGCTTCATTAATGATTTTGTCTCCCAGATAACCACGGGCACAAATTTGCCGGATACCTTTCAAACTTTCACGGGCTTGTGGCCCAATAATTAAAGCATGGGTGCCAGGTGCACCATTCGCTTCCCTGAAAGTTTCATAACTATACTTCGTTCCTTCCTCATCTATATCCACCTTGGTTGTATGATCAGGAAAAATCAGCACCTTCCCCATTTTATTTATCGCGCTGATTGAAGCATCTTTATCTACCCCTCTGGGATACCCTGAAGAATGCTGCAATATATAAATCAAAAAAGCGCCCAGCTCTTCATCTCCGTTAACCATTTCGATCAGCTCTACGTTGGCTATACGAAATTTCAAGACGTCACGAGGTTCTTTACCTTTCTCTCCGAACTCGTTTCGAATACCTTCGGCCGCACCGTCCTCATGACCTGTGACCGTATAAAACCCCTGCCCAAGCTCACCTTTGCTGGAGCCGTAGGTTGTATCTATACGTTTCGTCATCCAATCGCCTATTTTTGATACGTGTGCTAATTCTGTATGGGTAGCGGGATCCAGCGCGCCCCTATCGGCTATATCCCAAGCCGCCAATCTGTTATATCCGTCTGCCGATTTAGCACCTGCTAATTTTTCGGTTGGGTATTGTTCATCCATCAGCGTAAGTGGCGCATCTGTTTCATCATCCAGCTTTAGCCTCATTTTCAATTTGGTTTCAGCGTAGGTTTCGCGAACGTTATCCCATTCAACTTCAACATCAGATTTCGCATGGTCAGTAAAAAACTTCAGCAATAAATCTTCCCCTTCTGCCTCCAATTGTTTTTTAGTTGCACTCACCCATTGGCGAACTTTTTTCGCTTTATCACCTTTCGCGGTGAAATAATGTTGCACCACACTATTCGTGTGCAAAGTGGTATCGATTGATTTTGCCTGCAAGGTTTGTGCATGTATTGAGAGTGCTTTAGTTCCCATAACGTCTGCCTCATGCTCCAAATCCTCATCATCATTAACCGGCACACCCTCTTTCATTTGCATAGTAGGTTTTACCCTCCCCTGCGCCTGCTGGACGACATGCCATGCCTCATGGGGCAAATGTTGTTCCTGACCAGGGGCCACATGGATATCACTATCCAGTGCAAAAGCATGCGCATTTAATTGAGCTGGTTACGATGAGTTGTAATGCACCTTAACGTGATCCATGCTCATGCCTGAAAGGTTTTCGATTCCGTTTTTTAAGTTATCTGGCAAGCCAGTACGGTTAGGCACAGAGGCCTGATCAGCATTAAGTTGAGCAGGATTTTTCGTGTAAGGTTGTTGCTCTTTGAATCCTACACATTGCGTAGACTTGGAAGCCATCATAGATACAGCCCGTTGGTGTACATTCACCCGCGCACTATTGTCAATTACGGTTTTTGCTGCTTGCATTTGTTTCACACGTGGACTTGCATTCATAACTGACTGCAACTTCTGCTGAACCACTGCGTCCGAACGTGCATCCTCAAAAGAGGAATCCNNATATGCATCCTCAAAAGAGGAATCCAATAATGGCCTCAACTGCGTCTCGCAAATATTCGATTGATTTGCCTTATCTGCTGACGCAGGCACATTCACTTTCATGAGAACACCTTTTTAAATATGTTTATGCAAAATTGATGGTGCACATTTGAAAATAAGTTTCCCTCAGCACTGATAATTTCAACACTGAAAGAATAATCGTTCCTTTTCCTGGGTGGATGACCTGGAAAAACTTTTTTAGAAAAGTCTACGAATTGCAAACCTCATTATATCCTCGCAATTTAGATTGTAAGGACCGCTATGCTTATAAACTCGCGGCAATATCTTATAAACCTCATCTTGAATGAAAATAACAGCACATTTCACAGCACTACAACTTCTGCTGAACCGCCGCATTAACCTACTTGTTCACGGCGCGCCGCCAAATGTTGCAAAAATTTACTTTTCTGCTTGGGCGAGATCATGATGGATTGACCTCGGCCATAATCAATTTCTAGCCGATCCAGCGACAGTGCGGGTAACCCAACCAGGTTACGCTTGATTGTTTACGAGGTATTTAATCGCGTGATATCAAGAGTTTCAGGCGAATCTTATAAAGACCTCCACATACGCCTGCTCTATACCTTCAACTTAAATCGATAAAAAACCTTCACGAATATCGAAACTTTAAGCGCCACTAATAATGTTGTGTCGCCTAAATCTCTAGCATGTCGATTTCTTTCCCTATACTATCTTCAAATACGAATGATTCTCATACCCATTTGCATTAGATTTCTATTTACACCATCCAGCAAGGGACAACGAATGTATAACGATGCCATCTATGATTTTGTCGCCGTAGGTGTGGGGCCTTTTAACCTCGGCCTTGCCTGTCTGTCTTCCGCGGTTACCGATTTACGCTGTGTCTTTCTGGATAGAGAGGAGGAATTTAACTGGCATCCTGGAATGTTGATTGAGGGTGTTACGTTGCAAAGCCCTTTTCTGGCGGACCTGGTTTCCATGGCGGACCCCACGAACCCTTTCAGTTATTTAAATTATCGAAAACAGCAGGGAAGCCTTTTTAATTTTTTTGTTCGGGAAAATTTTTATTTGGAACGGCAGGAATACAACCGGTACTGCCGATGGGCAGTATCGCGGCTGGACAATATCCGTTTTAACCATCAGATCGAACAAGTGGTTTATGACCCGGATCAGCGCGTTTATCGCGTGACGGGTACCGAAACCAAGCAGAACAAATCGTTTAGTTTCCTGGCAAAAAAACTGGTTGTGGGTGTCGGCATGAAGCCGCGCGTTCCCGATTGTTTTCGCCCCGCTTCTCGTGGAATTGAATTGCATTCTTCACGTTATCTGAAGAATAAACCGGAGTTGCAGAAGCAGAAAAAAATAACGGTTATCGGCGGTGGGCAAAGTGGTGCGGAAATATTTTACGACCTGTTAAAGGATAGCGAAAAATTCGGATATCAACTTGACTGGGTAACACGTGCGCCGCGATTTTTCCAGATGGAAACTGCAAAGTTGACACTGGAAATTCTGTGCGGCGATTACGGCACCTATTTTCATGGGTTGGATAAACCCACAAAGCAAAAAATTATCGAAGAACAAAAAAGTGTTTACTGCGGCGCAAATCAATCGCTGCTCGATGAAATTTACGATTTTCTCGATGCGAGCCGACATAGCAATTTACCGCAAGTGCAGTTAATGCCCTGCATGAACCTGATCAATGTGAAGCAAAATAATTCGGATAATAAATCTGCTGATAGCACGAATGGATATTTTTTGCAGTTCGCGCATACGCAGACCGGTGAACGTTATCAAACTGACACTGGTGGCGTAGTTCTCTCAAGCGGTCACCTATACGAAGTTCCCTCGTTTATGGAAGGTGTTTTCGACCGTATTGAACGCGACGAACAGGGTAAATACTTACAGAAAGAAAACTGGTCAGTGGATATTCATGGGCGGGAAATTTTTATCCAGAACGCGGGTTTTGAAAGCCATGGCTTGATCAACCAGGATCTGGGAATGTCCTGTTACCGCAATAGCCGCATACTCCGGGAAATTACCGGCCAGGATATTTATTCGATTGAAAACCGCTTCGCGTTCCAAAGTTTTGAGCCAGGAAAAGAATCGGGTTGGAATCCGATGGGTAGTGGAGTGCCCCGATGACTCTACGAATTGCCATCCTGATAATGTCTGCATGCGGTGTTATCAGTGACTCCATTCTTATTGCGTTTTATCCGCAATTTTTCGAACTGCGCTATGGGCTGACTAGCCCGGTGCATGTGGGTGCCTACATAGCAGCCATTTCGATTGCCGTAATGTGCGCGCTGCCCTTTTGGGCGAAACTCACGCGCCGCATTGAAACGCTGCATCTGTTATGGATAACACAATTTTTGGCGGGATCATTGGCTATTGCCAGCGCACATGCACCAACAGTACAGGTGTATTGGGTACTGACAATGCTGATGTTCATTATGAAGGCGAGCTATCTGCTGCTTTTCCCGTACTTGATGCGTGCAGAAAAACCTGAAAATCACGGACTGGTTATTGGCATGGTGGCTGTTGTAGTCCATGTGGGTGCAATTTTCGGTGCTTCTGTCGGCGGCTCCGCATTAGAACATCTTGGCCCCGAGGCAAGTATGTACCTGATGTCGGCGGGTGATTTTGTACAGATGGGAATTTGTTTATTTCTTATTTTTTCTGTTAGCAAAACCAGAGCAAATAATGAGAACACCAGAGCAAACCACAACAAAACAACAGCGGAAAAAAATGCAACATTGACGCGCCCTGCCGGTGCCTGGATCGCGCTGGCGAAACTCAGTGGCCTGATGCTGCTGTTCGATATGAGCGCCTATCTGGTGCGGCCATTCTTTTCGGTCTATTGGGAATCAATTTACGCATTCGGCAATCAGACCATTACCGGAATTGTTTTTGCGATACCGGGCATGGTGGCGATCGTCGGGCTCATTATCAACAAATCATTTTTGAAAANNGTCGCCCCTACTCGTGCTGATTGGTCGCTGCCTTTACGGATGGAGTTTATTTCAGGTGGTCGTCAAACTTGAAGTCACTTTGTTTCGCATTAGTCAGCCCGCTTTTTACGACCGCGATTTTGCGGTCGCCAATTTTTTCCAAAATTTCGGTGTGCTCCTCGCTTCTTTCGCCGCAGGGCACATCGTCAGTTGGATCGGCGTTCCCATGTCGTTTGCGTTAGCCGCCGGTGGATTTGTTTTCACCGCCATTATTGATCGACACCTGTTCGGTGTGGACAGGCATCACCAACGCGGGTTGGCGGCGAACAATACCTATCAACCAAAACAGCTTGTGCTGGAGGAAGGATGAATCACTACATTGAAGAACTTGGCCTGAACCCCTGGATTGATATCCGCCTGCTGGATGTAGAGAAGGATATCGAAACCATTCACTCCTGGTTCCTGATGGAATACGCCGCGTTCTGGAATATGCAAAACGCTTCTCTTGCGGAAACCAGACAGATTTATGACGAGATACAAAAAGGAAATCACATGGAAGTTTATCTCGGGTTTTATAAAAACCGCCCGGCCTTCCTGATGGAGTGTTACTGGCCGGAGTATGACGAAGTCGGTGCGCATTATCCCGTTAAGCCAGGCGATATCGGTATGCATTTTCTGGTCGGCCCAGCCGCCGAAAAACCTATTCCGGGGTTCACCCGCGATGTGCTGCGTCACATTATGGCGTTTTTATTTTTTCGGAAAAATGCCAAACGTGTGATTGTGGAGCCGGATGTAAAAAATGACAAGGTACACAAACTGAATGCATTTGTCGGCTTCCACTATGACGGCACTATTCAGTTGGAAAAAAAGAAAGCCAGTTTGGGATTTTGTGAAAAAGAAAATTTTTTAACCACACTACAGAGGGTAATTGCCAGTGAATCAATTTAATTATAACCAACCGGAATCTGCAGTAGCGCACTTGTCACCGGAGGCTTGGGCCAGTGCAAATCGTCACCTGGTTTGTAAAGCGCTGAGCGAATTCAGCCACGAGCAAATCTTCACCCCCAAATTGATTGAAAGCATGGATGGTGGATGGGCGGTTTACCAGATTCAAACAGACGACTCTAATTGCAGTTATTTTTTCAAGGCAAAGAAAATGTCGCTGCGGCACTGGCGAATTGCGAAAGAATCTATCAAGCGCGTAATAGATGACACCTTAGTTAATAAAGAAGGAAAGCCGACCAGCTTGGATGCGTTAGTGTTGATTAATGATTTTAAACAAACACTCGGGATCGCCGAAGAAAAGCTGCCTATTTACCTCGATGAAATCAGCAGTACCTTATATGGTGCCGCTTATAAAATGCGGAACTCCAATATTCCCTGCAGCGAATTGGTTGATGCGGATTACCAGACGTTCGAATCGTCCATGACGGAAGGGCACCCCGGTTTCGTCGCCAATAACGGTCGAATAGGATTTGATGCCTACGATTACCACGCCTACGCACCTGAAACCGGTAGTGATTTCAATATTATCTGGCTGGCGGTACATCGGGATCACGCTGAGTTTGCCTGCGTAAAAGAGCTCGAATATTACAGTTTTATCAAGCGCGAAATCGGCGCGGAATTGTTTGATAATTACATTAACAAACTGGTCGCCATGGGTTTAAACAGCGACGAATATTATTTTATGCCGGCGCACCCCTGGCAGTGGTATACCAAATTAAGTATTGCGTTTGCTTCTTATGTGGCAAACCGAAAAATTGTTCCGCTGGGAACCAGTACCGATAGCTATGCAGCCCAGCAATCTATCAGAACCTATTTCAATAAATCCAATACCGAAAAGAGTTATGTCAAAACCTCGCTCTCCATTTTGAACATGGGGTTTATGCGCGGCCTTTCTCCTTACTATATGAAAGGAACACCCGCCATCAATACGGTTTTGCAGGATATTATCGCGAACGATAAAACGCTGAATAAGCTGGGGTTCTCCATTCTGCGTGAAATCGCTTCAATCGGTTTTAGAAATTATTACTATGAATCTGCGCTCACCAAAGACAGCCCCTACAAAAAAATGTTTTCCGGGCTGTGGCGTGAGAGCCCTATTCCGCTGCTGAAAGACAACGAACGATTGATGACCATGACGGCGCTGTTGCATGTGGATTATCACGATAACGCGTTGATCGCGGAACTGATAAAACGTTCCGGCCTATCGCCAGAGACCTGGTTAACACACTATTTCGATGCGTTTTTGCAGCCGCTATTACATTGTTTTTACGCGCACGATTTGGTGTTTATGCCGCACTGTGAAAATCTGATTGTAGTGCTCGACGGATATATTCCGAAGCGGGTGTTCATGAAGGATCTGGCTGAAGAATGCGTCATTTTAAACAAGGATGCAAAAGTTGCTGAAGACGCCGCGCGGATGGTGGTGGACGTGCCGGAAGATTACAAACTGCTGGGTATTTTTATCGATGTGTTCGATGGCGTATTCCGTTTTATGTCACACATTCTGGAGGAGAGTGGAACCATCGAGGAAGAGCAGTATTGGCGACTGGTGGCGCAATGCGCTCAACGTTATCAGGCAAGTCATCCAGAGTTAAAGCATAAATTCCAACGCTACGATTTTTTTGCCCCGACTTTTATGCACTCCTGCCTGAATCGTTTACAACTTAAAAATAATTTGCAAATGATCAATCTCGCCGACCCTGCTGCCAGCTTGATTATGGCAGAACCACTCAGCAATCCAGTTGCGCAATTTGCAGATAAAAAACTCGTAGCTCATCGGGAAAAAGAAACGGCGTGCTGAAATCTGCGGCTTCGTTGTCGCGCTTGAAGGATGAAGTCAGCGAACTGATTCCCGAATGCGCGATACATGTTGATTGTGAGTCTCCCGCATGGAATGAAGTTAGCACAGTAAAGGCAACCATTATTTGAACAATAGGAGGAGCAATCCATGGGCAGATCGATGTACAAATTATTGGATAATCTGGATCGATATTCCGCAAGTTACAACGATATATGGCTCACTCCAGAGGAGCAGTTAGCCCTGCCCATCGATGCATATTGTTCAGAAGAAATATTCCGCGAAGAGCAAGAAAAAATATTTTCCCGCGCGTCGACCTATGTGGGTCATGAAGCCATGGTTCCTAATGTCGGAGACTGGCACGCCCTACCCCAGGACGAAAACTCGCGCGTACTAATCAGGAACGAAAACGGGGTTGAACTTATCTCCAATGTTTGTCGACACCGGCAGGCGATTATGTTGGGTGGTACTCCGGGCCCTGCTGATATTCGGCGGGGAACATTGGAATCAACCAGCAATCGTATTTTTTGTCCGATACATGCGTGGAGCTACGATCAAACCGGGAAGCTGTTGCACGCTCCGAAATTCGCGAAGCAACCTTGCGCAAATCTGCAACGTTTTCCATTAAGCAATGTGTCCGGCTTACTCTTCGAAGGAAAACGTAATCCGGCTGCGGATATGGCCACCTTGTTTACGAGGCCGGAATTCGACTTCAGCGATTATGCCTTGGGGCATGTGGAACTGCATTCGTGCGCCTATAACTGGAAAACATTTCTTGAAATTTATAACGATGATTATCACATCGCCGCATTTCATCCAGGGCTGAGCCGTTACGTTAACAGCAAGGGATTGAATTGGGATTACGGTGACTGGTTTAGCATGCAGCGGATTGGTGTTTCTTCCAACTTGAATCGTGCAGGCACAGAAGCCTATAAAACATGGCACACCGACTTACTTTCCCATAATCAGGGATTAACCCCCGAGTTCGGCGCAATATGGGCAACTTATTACCCCACACATATGATCGAAGTTTTTCCTTACGCTCTGGTGTTGTCGACGCTGTACCCGAAGTCTGTGCGCAACACATTGAATGTTGTGGAGTTTTATTATCCGGAAAAACTGCTGGAAGAAAATCCAAACCTCGCTGAATCCCACCGCAAAGCTTATATGGAAACCGCTCTCGAAGATGATGAAATTGCCGAACGTATTGATGCCGGGCGGCGCGCGCTTTATCGACTCGGCGTAAATGAAGTGGGACCTTACCAGCNNCACGTGGGACCTTACCAGACGCCCATGGAAGATGGTATTCGCCATTTCCACGGATGGTACAGAGCCATGATGAAATGACACAGCGAGAAATGACTCTACGACCAAGTGGCGATAGTGAAGAGGGAAAAACCGGATTTGATTCGCTCAGGACATGACCTGGTTGGGTTGCCAATTCAACCAGCCGTTTTACAACGGCTGGTCTTGTTGGTTACTACGAACGTTGAACTCCGACAGGCAAATCTGCTGGTACTTCCTGACTGACTTTTCGCGCGCTGCGCGCTTTGTATCTTTTGTACCAGATAATCACACCAGTGATGCTAAGCATCGCAATAACCAGCCCCATTATCGAAATCAAAATGCGCCCCGGCAGACCCAGAATTCGCCCCGAGTGCAAGGGGAATTGAGCTTGTACAAAAAGGTCAGCGGCGGTACCTCTCCAAGGGGTAAAGTCACCGAGCAGCTCACCGCTTTTGGCATCCAGGAATACGGCTTTATGCCCAACGCCACCTGCACCATGGCCCTCTGCGGCGGTAAAAAACTCAATCCGGTAGATGCCAAACTCNNGCTGTTTACTGGTTGGGACCAGCCCTTATCTGCTCCCGCTTGCTGCCCCAAAGCAAGGGCCTTGGTAAAATCGTAACCGGGGGCGATGGGGTTATCGTGACCTGATGGAGTGCGCTGATCGATAGGGGTTGGGGTCACATCAGACATCATCGACATCACCGGGAAAAACACTTCCCGGTACAGATTCAGGGAAAAACCGGTGAACGCGATAATAAATAGCAACACCCATGTCCACAGGCCGAAAGCGCGATGCAAATCAAAGCTCAGTTTGGTTGGGCCGCCGCTCCAGCGAATCTTCCATGCCGGTTTCCACCGCTGCCAATAGCTGCCGCTCTCAGTATTTGTCGACGAGCGCACTTGGGTATTGCGCTGGCGCTTCGGTAAGGTCAGGTAAAACCCGATAAAACAATCGATTGTCCAGGTCAGGGCAATCACACCGAGCAACCACAGGCCCCAATGGTCGGTGCCCATAAACTCGGGAATGTGCAAACTAAAATGTAATTTGTAGAGAAAGGAGACGAAGTTTTCGGTGGTGATAGGCCAAACGGCGCCCCACTCTCTTTTACCCAAAATCTCACCCGAAACCGGGTCGACATAAATCTGGTTAAATCCCGGTTTATACAGCTCGCCAGTATCCGGGTTAACCCTGGGTTCCACCCAATAGTAATAGGCGTGTCCGGGTTCAACCGAGAGTTCGTAGTAGGTTACTTCCACCTGCGGGTATTGCCGCTCCACCTCTTCGGCTAAGGCCGTGGCGCTCATCGGCGTACCCGTGGTGGTGGCGTCCAGTAAGTGCGGATTGAGCCAATCATCCAGTTCGTGATCCCAGGAAATAATGGCACCGGTCAGCCCGGTAACGACCAGAAAACCCGCAATCGTGAGTCCGAAATAACGATGAAGCAACGTAAAAAATGCGCGCATAAGTTTGTCTCTTTGGTTGCGAGATAGTTAATCAATAGCGCCAGGTAATCGAGCCGGTTACATTGCGGGAAGCACCAAAATTCGCCTGCCCCCACTGTGGACTCAGAAGGTATTTTTTATCCCCGACATTGTTTACATTCAGCGCTAACGTCAGGTTTGTTGTGAGGGCATAGCGGGCAAAGAGATCCACCAGCGCATAATCACCCTGCACCTGGGTATCACCGTAATAGATTTCATTTTGCCAGTTGATCCCGGCGCCCACCCGCAACCCTGGTACCGCCGATAGGTTATAAGCCGTGGCTAACTTGAACTGGTGAGTCGGAATAAAGCGGCGAGTGTCTTTGCCGTTATCGTCTTGAACATTGACGTCGGTGTAGCCAGCACTGATGTTCAAACCCGTAAACACCTCACCGGCCAGTTCCACTTCAAATCCATCACTTTCAAACCCGACGCCGCGATAGATATTTAAACCGGATGTGGTATCGCGGGTTACCCATTCACCAAAATTTTCCTGACTGGATTCAAACATTGCCAGAGTGAGGACCGCGCTACCGGCAAAAACCTCCTGTTTAACGCCGATTTCCGAACTCTCACCGCGTACCGCGCCTAATGGCGCCAAGTCGGCATCAACCCAGGTCTGGGCGTTAAACACTTCGCTGTAACTGGCGTAGAGCATAGTGCCTGGGAGAACTTCATAGGTAATACCAGCATAGGGAACGGTTTCGTCGTCGGACGCCGCTTGTGGCGCACCGTAACTAATACCGTCTTGCTCGATATCCACTGTGCGTGCGCCCAACAGCACGGAAAGCTCGTCAGTGAGGTTCAGGCGAGTGGATACATAGTAAGAATCTTGTTTCTGATCGATGTCGGTAGATTGCGATGCAGCATCGTAAACATCAAATTCCGGTAGAGGTGTATTTCCTGCGGCCCAATCTGCGCCTACGGGATCGTAGTTCCATTCGTCGGTATAGACGGAGTGCGCAGTGAGTTTGATATCCGCCAGATTAATACCGGCTACCAACTCGTGCTCCTG
>DQHS01000145.1 GCA_003524365.1 Cellvibrio sp.
AAAATGTCAAAATCCAAAGGCAACGTACTCGACCCACTCGATATTATCGACGGTATTGATTTGGAAACTTTGGTGCAAAAGCGCACTACGGGCTTAATGAATCCAAAAGATGCAGGCAAGATCGAAAAACAAACGCGCAAAGAATTCCCTGAAGGCATTCAAGCTTACGGCACCGATGCGTTGCGTTTTACGTTTTGCTCGCTTGCATCCACCGGTCGCGATATCAAATTCGATATGGGACGCGTAGAAGGCTATCGCAACTTCTGCAATAAAATCTGGAATGCTATGCGCTTCACATTGATGCAATGTGAAAATCAGGATTGCGGGCAAGATGGCTCTACCGATTACGAGTTGTCATTAGGTGATCGCTGGATTATCAGTAAATTGCAAATTGCAGAAAAAACGGTAGCGGAAAATCTGGACAACTATCGTCTGGATTTAGCATCGCAAGCAATTTACTCTTTTGTATGGGATGAATATTGCAGCTGGTATTTGGAAGCAACCAAAGCAGTATTGTTTAATGCCAATGCAACCGCTGCGCAAAAGAAAGGTACTCGTCGCACACTGGTGCGCGTACTCGAAACTATTTTGCGTCTGGTGCATCCATTAATGCCATTTATCACTGAAGAAATTTGGCAAATAATTAAACCGCTTTCAGGTGCAACTGGCGAAACCATTATGCATGCAAGCTATCCACAAGCGGATGACAGTAAAATCGATCAGCAAGCATTGAGCGATGTGGAGTGGCTACAATCTGTAGTTGCAGGTGTACGCAATATTCGCGGCGAGATGAATATATCACCCGCCAAAGACTTACCAGTGTTATTTAAAAATGGCACCAGCGATGATCAGCAGCGCTTGAACAACAATCAGCAATTCCTGAAAAAATTAGCGTCACTGGAAAGTGTTACCTGGCTTAATACAGGCGATGTAGAGCCTATGTCAGCAACTGCATTAGTTGGTCAAATGGAAATTTTGGTGCCCATGGCGGGACTGATTGATAAAGATGCTGAAATCGCGCGCCTAACCAAAGAATGCAGCAAATTGATTCAGGATATCGAGCGTACTGAAACCAAACTTGGCAATGAGGCGTTTGTAGCAAAAGCACCTGCTGAAGTAGTGGCGAATGAACGCAATCGCGTGGCAGAAAATAAAATTGCAGTGGAAAAATTGCGAGAGCAGATTCAAAAGATTAGCGCACTGTAATCATTAATTATCTGTGATTAATAAAAAAGCCGATGCAAAAACATCGGCTTTTTTATTGGGCAATTTTTGCGTTATCGTAGATCGAGTTGGGCATCGCTGCGCTCAGCACCAACCTACACGATTAAATAAATTTTACCGCATAAAAAAGCCCAACCTTTCGATTGAGCTTTTTTTGAATTCAATGGCGGAGAAGGGGGGAGTCGAACCCCCGATACCCTTTTGAGGTATGCTCCCTTAGCAGGGGAGTGCCTTCGGCCACTCGGCCACTTCTCCACGTCTACTGAAGCGAAGTAGGCTCCGTCTCAGCAGGTGCGGCATAATACCATAATTCTCTAAAAATCAAAGTCTTGAAGACAAATTTACAGAACAAAATAGCGAATATTTTGAAGCTGCATAATTTATATTCAACTAGAGAAGCATTTAAAAATTTAACGTTCAAAAACGCCTACGCGGCGGATGATTTCTCATACCGCCGCGTAGTTGAAAAGCGCCGAATAACAAAAAAAATTAAGTAAAAACTTAACTGTCTTGCTCTTCCTGATTTTGCTTTTCGCGCTGGATACGCTGATAAATTTCTTCGCGATGCACTGCAATATCTTTAGGTGCATTGACACCAATACGAACTTGGTTGCCTTTAACACCTAATACGGTAACGGTAACCTCGTCACCTACCATCAAGGTTTCGCCAATACGGCGAGTTAAAATTAACATCTTTAATCTCCTTCACTCATCCTGTAAGAGTACGACTTAGACACCCCTTGCCACCGTCGACCCCCGAATACCCCCTGTCGCTTCCTGACAACTGAATGCCTGGAGTTAAGTATCGTCTACTTTTTGCGAAAGGGAAGAAACCCCCAACATTTTTCTGTTTATTTTTTAGGTAAACAGTAATGCGACTCAAACACCTTAACTAAACCGCCTTTTATTAAAAGACCTAGCCCCTCACACGGCCTTCTGACGGTTCGGCATCCAAACCAAAAGCGGTGTGCAGACTACGCACAGCCAACTCCAAGTAACGCTCATCAATGATCACCGAAATTTTAATTTCCGACGTGGTGATCATTTGGATGTTGATACGATCTTCTGCCAGAGCAGTAAACATGCGCGATGCAACACCCGCATGAGAGCGCATACCAACACCCACGATAGATACCTTAGCTACCTTATCATCACTACGCACTTCGCGTGCACCAATTTCTTTGGCAACAGCTTCCAGCACAGCAACAGCTTTGCTCATATCATTTTTGTGCACGGTAAATGTCAGGTCAGTGGTGCCGTCTGCAGACACGTTTTGAACAATAACATCCACTTCAATATTAGCTGCACCTATAGGTGCAAGAATTTTTGCCGCTACGCCTGGAGTATCGGGTACACCGGCAACGGTCACTTTAGCTTCATCGCGGTTGAATGCGATAC
>DQHS01000222.1 GCA_003524365.1 Cellvibrio sp.
ACTTTTAGCATGCGGAACATGGGTGCGTAGGCATAGGCGGTGACTAACGGTAAACCGTTAAAGCGATAGATGTCGGTATCACTCCAATGTGTGCCGCTGCCAATTTTAAATTTCTGCAGATCGGCTAGATTCTTGACTTGTTCAAATCGGGGTTGATCATCTGCGCGAATTAGTAACAGCCGATACTCATTAATACCGCGAATTAAATTAAATTTAACGGGCGTTAGTTCTTTCTCGCGTTTTTTATTACTGCTGCTCCAGATAATGTCTAGCTTGCCCTGCTGGACCAATAGGCGCGCTCGTTCGCGTTGTACGTGGGTGGGGTGGTAATCAAATTGGATTCGTTCAGATGCATTGCTGGTTTTTTCCAGTGCCAACCGCAACGCTTGCTCGTAAAAACGGCTGGTGGATTCGGGTTCGAGTGAGCCCGCTTGGGGCAACCTGATACGCAGCACATCATCGGTCATGCCGCTCGCCGTGCTGTTATTGCTCAAGAGAAATAACAGACATAAAAATGCGTAAAAAAATGCAGCATTTTTCATAAAGAATTTACTGATTATTGACTGTTTTCTATCTGGGTTAACAATTCATAAAGGATTGTTTTATCAATGGGCGTATCGGGTTGGAATTCAAACCCTAAAAGATGTTCGCGCACATGAACTAATCTGCCATGCAGGCTGAGTTGTTTTTTTGGCGAGGTCAGTAGATTGATTTCTTCCAGTTCGATATGAACTCGAAGTGGGTCACCTTTTTGCAGCATGTGTTCGCCCAGAATTGCCAAGCGTGCGCCAGACTCAGAGAGATCCAATACATGTGCCTCCCACTTCTTCGTGGAGTACTGCAAATCGGCATAAGCCCGCAGGGGAAAGCGCGGGTGTCTGCGTTTATCTTCATCGTTTATGTCATCGGTTTTTTGTTGTTCACTCATTATTTTTGATGGCTCCGCTGGTCGGGAATTGCTGGTGAACCTTATCCATGTTGGCTCCGCTGCCGGCTTCAGTAATCACTGATTAATTCAGACAGTTCCCTTTCTGCTGCCAATGCATCCCCTAGATTTAATTCAATCAAACGTCGTAAATGACTCACACTATCGATATCAATGGAGGTACACATCAAGCCGGTTTGGTTGTGATGTTGGTGCGCTACAGTGACCGACATAGCAATGCTGGTGTTATCTGACAAAAGAATTTTTACCAGTATGGGTACATGATGGACTACTTCTACTGGCAGTGTTTGTTGAAGCAACAAGCCTCTGAGCGAAATATCGAGCAAGCTGGCACGCCAGTGGAATTCACCTTGTGCCAGTTCAACATGCGCATCAAAAAGGATACGGCTAAATTTGCGGCGCTCATTGGCGGCAGCTGTTTTTCTTGTATCGGTCATAAAGTGGTCTTTCGGTCGCAGGTGGTCTTTCGGTAACAGATTGGTCTATGTGCTTAGAGCTAAGCTTGTTTTTGAGTGTAGTCCGTGGCAGCCGTTTCGCCATTATTGAATTTACCCGATGTGCTTATTTGCCTCGGGCAAGGGGCGCCACCTATAATCCCGCCACGTTTGATAACAGGCTGATTCATATGACAGATTTTCGTATCGGTATCGATCTTGGCGGTACTAAAACCGAGGTGATCCTGCTTAATGGCAGCAGCCAGGAGCTGTTTCGTACCCGCATTCCCACGGTACGCGACGACTATGATGCAACCCTGCGCGATATCGCCGGTTTGGTCGCCCAGGCGGAAGTGGCGGCAGGCGAAACTCTGCTGCCGGTCGGGATAGGTATTCCCGGAACCATTTCGCGCAAAACCGGTTGGGTGAAAAATGCCAATTCGACTTGGCTCAACGGTAAGCCCTTCCAAAAAGACCTGTCGGCATTTCTGATGCGCGAGGTCAAAGTCACCAACGACGCCAACTGTCTGGCCGTTTCCGAGGCGACCGATGGAGCAGGTCGCGGTTACGATCTGGTGTTCGCGGGAATTCTCGGCACTGGCTGCGGCGCGGGTGTTGCCTATCAAGGTAAACCCATTGTCGGGCCCAACGGTGTGGCGGGTGAGTGGGGGCATAATCCTCTGGCTTGGACCAGTGAAGCAGAATTAAACGCCCGCCCTTGCTACTGCGGAAAAGCGGGCTGTCAGGAAGCTTTTTTATCAGGCACTGGTTTGTGTCTTTCCTATCAATTAGCGACGGGCGAAAAAATCAAAGGCCATGAAATTGTGGAGCGCGCGCAGAATGGCGAAGCGACCGCACAAAAAATTCTCTCCGATTATTTCGATCAACTTGCGCGCGGTTTGGCGTGCATCATTAATATTATGGACCCGGATGTGATTGTATTAGGTGGCGGCGCTTCCAATATCGCCGCAATTTATACCGAGGTGCCTAAGCTATTACCCAAGTATGTATTCGGGCGCGAGTGCGATACGCCAATTGTGCCCGCTATACACGGCGATTCCAGCGGTGTGCGCGGTGCGGCTTGGTTGAATCCACTTTAAGATGAACGTATTTTCTGCACTTCAAAATCCCATCCTGTTTGCGATGGGCTTTTTGTTTTTGATTTTATCCAGCCTTGCTTATTCTCAAGCTACACAAACTCCACCACAGCGAATTGCATCGCTGAATATTTGTATCGATCAATTGTTGTGGGAGTTAGTGCCGCACGAACGTTTGGTGTCAATTAGTTATTTGACCGCACATCCCATGTGGTCGCCGATTGCGGCGCAAGTGCGGGGAATTCCGCTCAATCATGGTCTCGCCGAAGAAATTGTGCCGTTAAAACCGGATGTTATTTTTGCTGGCGAGTTTGATGCACCCGAGGCAGTTGCATTGTTAGAGCGATTGGGAAACCCTGTTGAGCGAATACCTTTGCCGCGTAAACTAGGTGATATCAACCAGCAAATTTTGCAATTGGGTCAGCTGGTGGGCGCTACAGAAAAAGCCTTGGCAATGACCCAAAAAAACAGCGCACAAGTTGCTGAACTGCAAGCAGCTGCGCGACAAGCCGCCAATACAATCCAGCAACCACTGACAGCCTTTTGGTATTCATCCAATGGCGTGGTAATTGGTGATGGTACCTTGGAGCACGAATTAATGTTACTCGCCGGTTTGCGCAATTTGGCGGCGGAACGTGGCATGTTTGGCTTTAATCAGTTGGATTTGGAATTACTGCTCAGCGCCAAGCCACAAATATTGATTATTGAAGAAGGTACTGCAGAAGCTTTTTCACTTGCGCGTGAATATTTAGCACATCCTGCATTATCAAATGCAGGGTTCAAAATTGTACGTTTACCCGCGGGCTTATCGGGTTGTGCGGCTTCAGTACTGGGCGATGTGGCGGTTGCGTTAAAAGAAGAGCTCGCTAAATAACCCCTAACCTCGTTCCCAAGCTCTGCTTGGTAATGCATGTGGCAGAGATAAACGAATACAGGGGACTCTGAATTACTTGTAGGTCGTGAGGTGCGCTGCGATATATACACTCCCAAGCAGAGCTTGGGAGCGAGAAATACACAATTATTTTAGAGGTGAATTTGCAAATCAAAATTTCATTTCCACAGGTGGTGATTATGTTATCCGTCGCCATTCTTGCCGCAGCAGCTCTGGCACTGAATAGCGGCGCAGCCGATATTCCGGTGCTGCAATCGTTTGCAGATATCTGGAGTGGTGAGCAGAGTTTGGGGGCAACCATTCTTGGGCAAATTCGTATTCCGCGTTTGGTGCTTGCAATAATCGTCGGTGCAACGCTCGGTATGGCTGGCGCTGCTATGCAAGGCTTGTTACGCAATCCCCTTGCTGATCCGGGTGTGCTCGGTGTAACAAGCGGAGCAGCCTTTGGTGCTGTGTGCGTATTGTATTTTGGTGCTGCTGCAGCATGGTATTGGCTGCCAAGTGCAGCAATTATCGGTGCACTCTTATCACTGGTATTGGTCTATTTGTTGGCTGGTTTGCACAGCAGTATGCTCGCGTTAATTCTTGCTGGTGTGGCCATGAGTGCAATCACCGGTGCATTAATTGCGGTTGCATTAAATTTTGCGCCCAGTCTATATGCGATGCAGGAAATTGTATTTTGGTTAATGGGTTCACTCGCCAACCGCCATTGGGATCACGTCAGTATTGCATTGCCGTTGGCAATTATTGGCTGGTTGTTAATGCTCAGTCGCAGCCGTTTTCTGGATGCATTGAGCTTGGGTGAAGAGAGTACGCGCTCGCTGGGTTTTAATAATCACCGCGAGCGCGGCATTTTGTTATTCGGGATTGCGATTGGTGTCGGCGCCTGTGTTGCAGTGAGTGGCAGTATCGGTTTTATCGGTTTAATTGTGCCGCATTTATTGCGTCCTTTTGTGGGGTATAGACCCGGTCGCTTGATGTTTGCCAGCGCACTCGGTGGCGCTTTGTTGTTAGTATTGGCCGATATTTTGGTGCGTCAGTTTGATAGTGCGCGCGAATTAAAACTTGGTGTAGTCACTTCTTTGCTGGGCGGCCCTTTCTTTCTCCTCTTGATTTTAAAAACCCGTTCACGGTGGGCGTGATGATGACTACAACACTCAGTGCCCAACAGGTTTCATTTGCGCGCGATGGTAATGTCATTCTGGATAATGCCAATCTGATACTAGCGCAGGGTGAATTAATTGGATTGATCGGCCCCAATGGCGCCGGTAAAAGTTCGCTCTTGCGGATGATGGCTGGATTGCAACAACCCGACTCCGGACAGATTTATTTGTCGAACGAAGCTAATCCACAAAAGGTACTAACCGATTTTTCTGGAAGGGAGCGCGCGCAATTATTAGCCTACTTGCCGCAACAGGAATCACCCGCATGGCCGTTGCAAGTTGAGCATTTGGTGGGTTTGGGGCGCGCGCCATGGCATAAACCTATGAGTGGGAAATCGGAACGCGATAAGCAGGCAATTGAACGCGCGCTTGAGATCACCGAGTTGCAATCGCTGCGCCAACGGATTGTGACTACACTTTCCGGTGGCGAGTTGCAGCGCACTTTGCTAGCAAGGGTTTTTGCTGGTGAGCCGCAAATTATTCTCGCCGACGAACCTATCGCTGCGCTCGACCCTTACCATCAATTACATATGATGGAATTGCTCGCTGAACATGCGCAGCAGGGCGGCACTGTATTGGCGGCGCTACATGATTTAAGTTTGGCTGCCCGTTTTTGTTCGCGTTTGGTTTTGTTGCGTCACGGAAAAATTGTGGCTGATGGTCAACCCATTGACGTATTGACCACGGAAAATCTGGAACAGGTGTACGGCATCAGTGCTTATGTTGATTGCCGTGATGATGGTGTGGTGATTATTCCGCGTAAAAGAGTTGTTTAATTTTTTTAGAAAAGAACGCTAATTAGCAAAGGGTTTGCGGTGTTTTTGCTGAGACCGTCTGAGGCATGGATGCCG
>DQHS01000100.1 GCA_003524365.1 Cellvibrio sp.
GGGATCAGTAAAAATATGTTTTTCAATTTCATATTTTCCGTCTTTGTCTTTGTTGACGATTTTGTACGCGAGGGATTGTGGGCGACCCTGTGCGTCAGTTTTTAAATATTCGATAGTGGAAATGGTGTCTTTCTTTTCTTCATCGAGAAAGTCGTGACCTTTGATAAAAAATTGCATCTCCTGCAGTTGAGCTTCGTGAATCAATCCGTACATCGTTTCTGTGAGCACGCCTTGCGCGATGGAAAACCAGACTTTGGAAACGGTGCCGCTCGCGCCCGAGTCGCTGTATGCACTATTGGTATATTGTTCAAACGAGGTGCCGATACCGGTTTTGCCCGCGTAAGCCCACACTGATGAATTGCCTGGCGCACCGGGTGCGATTGCGTCAGCGGTGGGNNGCACTTGAGCTTGTCGATGAATGATCGGAGCAGGCGGATAATAAGAGGCTGCTACTGACAACCAGCGCTAATAGATTTTTTTTCATGACAATGCTCTCGTGTTTTATGTGGGAAGCGATTTTTATATGGCGATTTTTTAAATGACATCTTTTAAATATCGGGTGGTAAAGTGCGTTATTGATGTTTTTACTTATTTATCATCACTATTGTGGTGGCCTGATGTGGCGCATTGATATAAGCGCTACTCGTCATAGCAGAAATGACTATTTCGTCACCTTAGGCCTTGGCTAGAATCAACTCAAGTGCGTGCATACGTATTCAGCCTGCATACGTATGCATCAAAGACTAGTTCAGGTTTTTTGTGCNNTTGATGGTTTATGAATACGTATTCTATGGTTTTTTCAGCGTAAAAAACCGGCTTGGCGACTTGCATACGTATGTAGTCACTTGGCGAAAAAATATGGCTCGCGTATGTTGCTACTACGCAATACGAACGCTGTAGTTCTTGTGCCAGCGACTGGCGTTCACTAGATCAATAACAAGAGATTCATGCAAATGACAATAACTCCCTGGTGGCGCGGTGCGGTGGTATATCAGGTATATCCACGCAGTATGATGGACGCCAACAATGACGGCATCGGTGATATCCCCGGCATTATCAGCAAACTCGATTACATCGCGAGTCTTGGGGTGGATGCGATTTGGGTGTCGCCATTTTTTAAATCGCCAATGAAAGATTTTGGTTACGACATCAGCGATTACCGCGATATAGATCCTATTTTTGGCACCCTCGCGGATTTTGATGAATTGATTGCCAAAGCCCATGCGCGCGGCATCAAAATTATTATCGATCAAGTGTTGAGNNCACACTTCTGACCAGCACGCCTGGTTTTTGGAGAGCCGCGAATCGCGCGACAATCCAAAATCTGACTGGTATGTATGGGTTGATCCCAATCCGGACGGCACTCCACCGAATAACTGGCTGTCAATTTTTGGCGGGTCAGCCTGGGAGTGGGAGCCGCGTCGCTGCCAATATTTTTTGCACAACTTTTTAAAATCCCAACCGGATGTGAATTTCCACTGCGCCGCAGTGCGTCAACAAATTTTGGATGAGGTGGAGTTCTGGTTAAAACGCGGTGTAGATGGCCTGCGTCTGGATGCGATTAATTTTTGTTTCCACGATAAAGAGTTGCGCTNNGTTTTGAATTGCTGGTGGATAAATTATCCGGCTCTTATATTCGTGAAACTGTGGAGACGCTGGAGAAAAATTTATCGGAAGGTTGGCCCTGCTGGGCGATTGGTAATCATGATGTGCGGCGGTTTATGTCGCGCTGGGGTGGTAAAGAGCAGTCGCCCCAATTAGCAAAAACACTCAATGCACTTTTGTTATCCCTGCGCGGTAGTGTGTGCAGTTATCAGGGTGAAGAGTTGGGTTTAACCGAAGCAGAAATTCAACAGCACGAATTGCAAGATCCTTATGGCATTACCTTTTGGCCGCGTTTTAAAGGTCGTGACGGTTGTCGCACGCCCATGCCCTGGAGTCATTCCGAAGAGCATGCCGGTTTTTCGCAAGCGAAGACCTGGCTGCCAATTCCCACTGCGCATAAAGAGCAGGCTGTGAGTTTGCAGGAGGATGATAGCAACTCAATTCTCAATGCTTACCGCGCATTTATGCACTGGCGCAAACAACAGCCATGTTTGCGTTTAGGCGACATTCGATTTTTAGCTGCCGCCGAAAACCATTTAGTCTTTATGCGCAGTTATGGCGAAGAAAAATTGCTCTGTGCATTTAATTTTGCTGCTAATGCGACAATTATTTCATTAGATGCCAATTATCATTTGGAAAAAATCGAGGGGCATGGTTGCCATTCGGTCGCTGCGCGCAGTAACAGTTTGGAGATTCCAGGCTATGGTGCAGTGATTTCCCGCGTGGTGTGATTTCTCCTTTTTGTTTTTAGTTGTTCTCCTTGTTGTTGGTCTTGCTTTAGAGGGCTTTATGCCCTCTTTTTTATTTCCTGGTTTCCTTTCCGTTTTATCGTCGTTATTTCCATATGAGCTTTAAACATTTTTCTTTATTTGATTTGCGTTTTTGAAAGGCTGGATTGAAGAATTTAATCAACTAGGCTTAAGCCTGAGTGTTGAGCAGTGGAAAAGCTGGTGCGGTTTTTGTGATTGCATACGTATGCGGTGTTTTGAATACGTATGCATTCTATTGTGAGAGGCGCTGCCGAAGGCCTACTATCATTTTAGCGACAGAACACTCTGTACAGCGTATGGATAAAAGTTGTCGTACGCATAATGTTAAAAATAAAAGATAGCTTCGCGGAGAGAGAAAATCATGAACAAACACAAGTTTAACCACATGCTTGCATTGGCGGCCACTATGGCGCTGGTGTCGGGTTCACAAACTGTTTATGCGCAGCAAGCAGCTGAGCAAGTAGAAGAAGTAACGGTTACCGGTTATCGCGCAACACTGCTCAACTCTATTGAAACTAAACGCCAATCGGATGTAGTTGCCGATGTGGTGGATGCAAGTGCGGTAGGTTCCCTGCCTCAAGTGTCTATTGCCGATGCACTGGGCCGCATTCCCGGTGTTACTACCGTGCGTGATTCAGGCCAATCATCGCAATTAAATATTCGCGGTATGAATGGCGATTTTATTCAAACTACCTTGAATGGCCGCGAGCAAGCGACCACCAGTTCTTACACTGAAAGCTTGCGCTGGATGTCATTCGACCAATATCCTGCTGAGCTGATTAGTCAGGCGGCAGTATACAAATCACCTAAAGCTTCGCACATTGAAGGCGGCGTTGCGGCGGTAGTTGAACTCAAAACCGTTAACCCGTTGGAAGCCCAGAAAGAGCACAACTTCAATGCTGGCGTGCGTCTGTCGCACAACGATGATGCGACTGGTGACACTGGTGGCGAGCGCTACAGTCTCTCTTATCAAGGAAAATTTTTGGATGACACCTTCGGTGTGGCTCTGGGTTATTCCAGCCTGACCCAACCGAACAATTTCGATGGTTCACGCGCCGCTGCCGATGGCCAGATTGGTTATGCGTCTGCCAATTCCGAGTTTGCCCGCGCCTACCAATTTCAAACCGGTTACGGCGATGACCAACGCGATGCATTTATGCTGACCGCTGTGTACCAGCCAAGCGACGTATTTAAAGCACAGTTGGATTATTTCAAATCCGAATTTGAATCGGAAGATAAACGCCACGGTGTGACTGTGGGCGGTTTGTCGAATGCCACGGCAGCCAATGGTGTTATCAGTATTGGTAATCCGAAAACCACGGGCGATTCCTCTCCCTGGATTGAAGCGCGCACTGAAGACCAGTCCACCAATGCTGACTCAGACAGCTTGGGCTTGAATCTGGAATTTAATCTTACCGATACCACCACACTGACACTGGATTATACCGACAGTAAGGGTGACAAAACCCGTAAAGACCGTTTGGTGTCAATGCACGCGTATCAATTTGGTACCGCCACTGGCAACCTGAATGGTGCAAGTGTGACGGGCACTACCTGGGAAGAGTTGGCTGGCCAAACCATTTCCATCACCGAGAATGGTGAGAAAACCCCAACGATTTCGTTTAATAATCCTGATTTGCTCACCGGCGCTAATATGCGTTTGTCGCGCTATGAGGAATATCCACACGTTTATACCGATGAAGTGGAAAGCTTCAAAGTAGATATCAAACAAGAATTGGAAATGCCATTGATCAAATCCGTTGAAGCGGGCGTGCGTATTTCCGAGCGCGTGTTTGATTCCCGTCGCGGCACATTCCTGTACGGTGCGCGCGATGGTCAATTCCGCTACGTGGATGGCAGTGGCGATTGGCAATCTTACTGCGCCGACAATATCACCGAGCCATTCCTTGAGTGTCAGCCACAAGAAATTGATGGCTTCGTTTCAGTGGGATCAGTTGATGGTGCACCGGATCACTTCGTTGTAAACATGCAAGGCTTGGCCGATGAACTTTTTGGTGCGGGCAATTATCAAGGCAAACAAATATTCAGCCGCGATTGGACCTTTGTTGAATCAGGTGCGCTGGCAGAACAAACCGACGCATTTTATTTGATGGCTAATCTGGAAACTGAATTGGGTAGCGTTCCTGTGACCGGTAATATCGGTGTGCGCTACGTGAAATCCGATGTGAAATCCAAAGGCGTACAAAACGTAGGCACTGGTAACGGCGAGTCAATTACTGATGATGTTGGTGTTACTCAAACCAATTACAAATATGTGGAATACGGTCCGGAATTTAGCGATACCCTGCCAAGTTTGAACTTGAGCTTTGAGCTGAGCGACAACGATGTGCTGCGTATTGCGGCAGCGAAAGTGATGGGGCGTCCACCAGCCGGTCAATTGAAAGGTGGTGCGGGTTCATGGAACGGCGGTGACCGCGGCGGTAACCAATATAATGTGTGGACTAAAGGTTCTCCTTATCTGGATCCATTCCGCGCTAACCAATTCGACTTGTCTTACGAACATTATTTCGATAATGGCGGTGCAGTGACTGTTGCGGGCTTCTGGAAAGATATTGAAAGCCTGGTAGAAAATATTTCCTACAATCCGGCAATTCAACGCGACAGTAATGGCAACCCAGTGCTCGATGGCAATGGTCAGGTCGTTGTTACCGAAGACACGCTACCGATTTTCCAAGCAAACGGTTTGGAAATTCCAGCTGGCATGGTCGCAGGTACTTATCAGACTGCTGTGAACAACGAGAAGGGCGGTTATATTCGCGGTCTGGAATTAGCCGGTACTTATACCTTTGATACCTTGCCCGGTATTTTTTCTGGCCTTGGCGCTACCGCAAGCTATTCTTTCACTCAAAGTGAAATGGAAATTACTGGCGGTTCGCTGTTTACCGACAAGCTGTCATTGCCTGGTTTGTCAGAGAACGTTTGGTCGATGACAGCGTTTTGGGATATTGGCCAATTCAGCACTAACCTCAACATGCGTTACCGCGATGAATATGTGTTGAATATGCCTGTCCCCGGCAGCTCTACCCCGGTGCTTGGCCAAGCCTACACCACTATGGATTATCAGGCGTCATATGCGTTCGATAATGGTGTGGATGTGGTATTTGAAATCACCAACCTCACCGATGAACCTGTGGTGTTGTCTTACGGCCAGGACAATCGTCTGGGCGAGTACAAAACCTTTGGTCGTCAGTATTATGTTGGTGTGAACTACAAGTTCTAACAGTCTGAAGTAACACTGGGTAATCCCAGCGGCAATCAGGAACCGCCCGTCGAGCCCACTTGACGGGCGGTTTTTTACTAAATGGCAGTGATGAATAGGTGTTGTTATGAATGGCAAACGTGTGCTGATTTTGGGTGGTGGTACGGCGGGTTGGATTACGGCGAATTTGATGGCGACCCATTGGCAAGACAAAGGCTTCGACATCACGCTGGTGGAATCACCGGATATCGGCATCATCGGTGTGGGTGAAGGTTCAACCCCACCGTTAAAACATTTTATGGATGTGATTGGTGTTGATGAGCACGAGTGGATGGCCGAGTGCAAAGCCACCTACAAAACGGGTATCACGTTTAAAGACTGGTCAATTAAACCGGGATTTACCGAATATTTTCATCCGTTTTTATCGCAGCCAGATCAATTCAGCGCACCTGCTTTTTTTCACAACAGTCATTTGCGCCGCAACGGCGTAGATCTGGAAGGCCATCCCAATCATTTTTTTCTAGCCACTGAATTAGCTCGACAAAAATTAGCACCTATCGCACCCGAAAATTTTCCCTTTGAAATAAATTACGGTTACCACTTTGACTCCGCGCTTCTGGGTAAATTTTTATCCCGAGTGGCCGCACGCAAAGGTGTGAAATATATCCAGGCAACCTTGCAAGAAGTTGCATTGGCCGCTGATGGCAGCATTAGTGCACTCAACATGCGCGATGGTCAGCAACTGAGTGCAGATATTTATGTGGACTGCTCTGGCTTTAATAGCGAGCTGCTGCAAAAAGCGCTCAAGGTGCCGTTTATCAGTTGTGCCGACACCTTGTTTAATGATTCAGCCGTGGTATTCCCAACGCCACAACAAGCACAGATTGAAGTACAAACCTTGGCTACTGCCATGAAATATGGCTGGGCATGGAAAATTCCACTCACGCATCGCAATGGTAACGGCTACGTTTACAGTTCACGCTTTTGCGACAAAGATAAAGCCGAAACTGAATTCCGTGCACATTTGAATTTATTGGATGCTGATGTGGAAGCGCGGCACCTGAAATTTAAAGTGGGTCGTGTAGCTGAGCAATGGCATAAAAACTGTTTGGCGGTTGGCTTGGCGCAGGGTTTTATTGAGCCGCTCGAAGCAACCGCATTGGATATGGTACAAGAAACGGTTGCGCGTTTTATTGAAGCCTACAACAACGGCAATTACAGTGATCAATATCGTCAGGAATTCAATGATCGCATTAATTTACGTTTTGATGCAGTGCGCGACTACATCGTCTGTCATTACCGTATTTCATCGCGCGTGGATACCGATTACTGGGTTGAAAATGGCCGCAATGAAAAAATTTCCAATTCACTGCGTTCCATTTTGACTAGCTGGATGCAAGGTAAAAATATTACCGATGAGCTGGAGCGCCAAAAACTCGATGCCTATTTCCCCAATGTGTCCTGGAGTTGCCTGTTGGCGGGCAAGGGGATTTATCCAACACAAGCCCAGCTAAAGCCGGGTAATGAATTAGCGCATCAATATGACCTGAACAACATCCATCGTTATATTCAGGGGTGCGCGCTTAATTTCAAACCGCATATGGAGCAATTGGCAATGCTGGAAAAAGCGGCCGTGCAGGCCGCATGATCAGGTGGAATAAAAAAGAAAATATAATAAACAAGGAATACTCCCGCATGAATAAACGCTATCAATTTGGTTTGTTAGTTCTGCTTTGCACATTTCTATTTCCCAGCAGTCTGGTGGCGGAAACCAGTGGTACCCTGAAAGAGAGCCACTATGCGATAAACCACCTCGAACCTGCCAACTGGTGGGTGGGTATGAACTACCACCAAGTGGAATTAATGGTACATGGCGACAATATCAGTGCGACACAACCGCATATTAATTATTCCGGTGTACAGATCCTTTCGGTGGTAAAAACCGATAATCCCAATTATTTGTTTGTCCAAATCGATATTGCGGCGAATGCCAAACCGGGAAGATTCCCCATTGAGTTTCAGCTAAATGGGGAAACCAAAAGTCGTTTTGATTACACACTGTTTGCGCGCGAAAAAAATTCCGCGCAGCGCAAAGGCTTTTCAACGAAAGATGCGATTTATTTAATTACTCCGGATCGCTTTGCTAATGGCGATACCAATAACGATGCGGTCGCTGGATTAACAGAGCAGCCTGACCGCACGTTTAAAGGTGGTCGCCACGGCGGTGATATTGCGGGCATGACCAAGCATCTGGATTACATCGCAAAAATGGGTTTTACCCAAATTTGGCCCAACCCGCTCACTGAAAATAATCAGCCGCAATATTCTTATCACGGTTATGCAGCGACTAATTTGTACTTAATCGATGCGCGCTATGGCACCAATGAGGATTTCAAACATTTTGTTCGCAAGGCACAGCAGAAAAGCATAGGTGTAATTCAGGATGTGGTGTTAAACCATATAGGTTCACAGCATTGGTGGATGAATGATTTGCCCGCAAAAGATTGGCTGAATTTTCCCGCTGAGTTTGTCGCCACAACCCATAGGCGCACTACAGTGCAAGACCCTTACGCTGATCCGCAGGATAAAGAATTATTTGTCAGCGGTTGGTTTGTGAAGTCGATGCCTGATTTAAACCAGCGCAATCCGCAGCTCGCCAATTATTTGATCCAAAACAGTTTGTGGTGGATTGAGTATGCCGGCTTGAGCGGTATTCGCGAAGACACCTATGGTTATGCCGATGAACAATTTTTATCGCGCTGGGCAAAAGCCATTATGGATGAGTATCCACATTTTAATATTGTGGGCGAAGAGTGGAGCAATAATCCTGCGGTAGTCGCACATTGGCAGCGCGGCAAAGAAAATAAAAGTGGGCATGTATCTTATCTGCCGAGCATGATGGATTTTCCAATCCACGAAACCCTGCGCCAGGTGTTACTCGAAGAAGAAAGCTGGGACAAAGGTTTTGTGCGCCTGTATGAAATGCTCGCTAATGATTTTGTCTATCCCGACCCTTTTAATTTAGTGTTATTTCCAGAAAACCACGACACCTCGCGTATTTATTCGCACCTCAATGAAGATCTGGATCTTTTCAAAATGGCAATGGTGTATGCCGCCACTATGCGCGGTATTCCGCAATTTTATTATGGATCTGAAGTGCTGATGACCAGCCCGCGTGAGCGCGACGACGGTGCTGTGCGCGCCGATATGCCGGGTGGCTGGAAGGGCGATACAAAAAATGCATTTACCGGAAAAGGCTTGTCTGCCAAAGAGCGGGATGCACAACACTTTATAAAAACCTTGTTGAATTGGCGGAAAAATTCCGCGGTTATCCATCGCGGAAAGTTGCGCCACTATGCGCCGGAAAATGGCGTTTATGTGTATGTTCGTTATTTGGACGATAAAGCAGTAATGATATTGCTCAACAAAAACAAACAAGAGGTGACGCATCATTTACTGGCGTATAGAGAATTTCTGGAAGGCAAGAAAAAAGCGGTAGATGTGCTCAGTAAGCGCACTATCGATATCACTAAGCCGCTACAGCTTGCAGCAAGCTCATCGCTGATTATTGAACTGCAATAATAACGTTTTCACAACCAGTGGCGGTCAGTGTGCTGTTCGCGCTTAACGAGAGAAATATGAGTACTAAAAAGATATTCCGTAATCTATGGTTGCTGCTAATTGCGCTTGGCAGCGCGCCTCTGTATGCCGTCAGCTTTAGCCAGATATCACCCAATGGCGAGATTGTGTTTTCCATCAATGACGATGCGGGTGTGCCAAGTTATTCCGTAAAATATCGCGGCGAAGAGGTGATCAAAAAATCCCGCCTGGGTTTGGAATTTAAGGATGTGGATGGTTTTGTGCGCGATTTACAAATTGCACAACATGCAACTTCGTCGAGCGACAGCACCTGGGAGCAGCCCTGGGGTGAGCAGCGCGTAATGCGCGACCACCATAATGAACTGTTGGTGACTTTCACGGGTATTAATAATTCAAAAAAGACGATGAATTTTCGCGTGCGCGTATTTGATGATGGCTTGGGTTTTCGCTATGAAGTGCCTGACCAAAAAAGTCTTTCCCCAAAACGCGATAAACGCATCGATATCATCGATGAAAAAACTGAATTTGTTATTCCCTCGCCGGATAAAACCACTGCGTGGTGGATTCCCTCGCGCAATTGGAACCGCTACGAATTTTTATATCGTACGACTGCCATAAAGGATTTGGATCGTGCCCACACACCACTCACATTTAAATTACCTTCTGGTGTTCATTTAAGTATTCACGAAGCCGCATTAACGGATTATGCCGCTATGACCTTGGATCAGCAGCGCGATGGTGTTTTAAAGGCGGATTTAACACCCTGGTCAGATGGTGTGCGCGTCAAAACTAAATTGGGTTTCCAGTCTTCATGGCGCACGATTCAAATCGCTGCTAACGCATCGGGCCTGATTAACTCAAGCTTGATTTTGAATTTAAATGAGCCAAATAAATTGGGCGATGTGAGCTGGGTAAAGCCGGGTAAATATATCGGCATCTGGTGGGGCATGCATGTTAATAAAAACACCTGGGGTTCAGGGCCGAAACATGGTGCCACTACCGAAAATACCAAAGCCTATATGGATTTTGCCGCGCAATATGGTTTTGATGGTGTATTGGTAGAAGGTTGGAATGAAGGTTGGGATGGTGATTGGTTTTATAACGGTGATATTTTCAGTTTTACCAAACCCTATAAAGATTTCGATATTGCCGAAATTACCCGCTACGGTTTAAGTAAAGATGTCCGCTTGGTTGGCCACCATGAAACTTCCGGCGCAGTGACCAATTATAAAAATCAAATGGATGCCGCATATGACTTGTATAAAAAACATGGCGTCACTCAAATAAAAACGGGTTATGTTGCCGACGGTGGTAAAGCGAAACGCATCGATGAAAACGGCATAGTGCGCAATGAATGGCACGACGGCCAATTTATGATTGGCGAATATCTACGCTCGGTAACTGAAGCAGCGGAGCGTCATATCAGCATTAATACCCACGAGCCAATTAAAGATACCGGCTTGCGCAGAACCTATCCTAACTGGATTGCGCGCGAAGGCGCACGCGGTCAGGAATATAATGCATGGGGGTCGCCGCCTAATTCTCCCGAGCACACAGTAATGTTGCCCTACACACGCATGCTATCCGGACCTATGGATTACACGCCGGGTATTTTCAATCTCGCACCTTATGGTTTGGCTGCTGAAAACCGTGTGCAATCCACACTCGCGAAAGAGTTGGCGCTCTACGTGATTATTTACAGTCCCATCCAAATGGCGGCGGATCTAATTGAAAATTACCTGCAAGCTGATGGCAAAACAATTAAACCCGCATTCCAGTTTATTCTCGATGTGCCAACCGATTGGGAAGTGTCCAAATCGATTGCCGGGGAAGTAGGTGATTACAGTGTTATTGCACGTAAAGAGCGCAATGGGCAGGATTGGTATCTCGGTGCCATCACCGATGAAAACGCGCGAAACATTTCCGTCGAATTAAATTTTCTCGATGCGGATAAACAATACGAAGCACAGATTTATCGCGACGGCCCAAAGGCTGAATGGAAAACCAATCCTTACGATATGGTAATTGAAAAGAAAATCGTCACAGCAAAAGATAAACTTAAATTTAATCTCGGTACTAGCGGCGGTGTAGCGATTCGATTTAAAGCTGTCGCGAAAGCGCAAGGAAAACCTGTTGTCTACCAAATCTTTACCCGCCTCTACGGCAACACCAATAGCACCAACAAACCCTGGGGCACTATTGAAGAAAATGGTGTGGGAAAATTTAATGATATTAATGCAGCTGCGCTCAAATCTATTAAAGACTTGGGGGTAACCCATGTGTGGTACACCGGTGTGCCACACCATGCCGTAATTCGCGATTACACCGCTTATGGCATCAACAATGACGACCCGGATGTAGTGAAAGGCCGCGCCGGTTCACCTTACGCGGTAAAAGATTATTACAATGTGAATCCCGATCTTGCCGTTAACCCTGCCAACCGTTTGCAAGAATTTGAAGCCCTGATTGCGCGTACCCATGCGCAGGGCATGAAAGTGATTATCGATATAGTGCCCAACCATGTTGCGCGATCTTACCAGTCATTAAGTAAACCTGCCGGTGTTGAAGATTTTGGTGCGCGTGATAACAAGCGTGTCGAATACGCGCGCGATAACAATTTTTATTATGTGGTGGGTGAGAATTTTAAAGTACCAGCACCTCAGAGTCATTATCGCCCGCTTGGCGGTGACGCCCATCCACTCAGCGATGGACAATTTGTAGAGAAGCCTGCGAAATGGACCGGCAATGGCTCGCGTCTCGCGCAGCCGAAATTTGATGACTGGTATGAAACCGTCAAAATTAATTACGGCGTACGCCCGGATGGCAGCAAAGATTTCCCTGCGCTTCCCACAGGCTATGCGCAAAAAGATGTCATTGCCCACGCGCAATTCTGGCAGGGAAAATCGGTGCCGGATTCCTGGATTAAATTCCGCCAAATCGCAGAGTACTGGCTGGATAAAGGCGTGGATGGATTCCGTTTTGATATGGCAGAAATGGTGCCGGTGGAATTCTGGAGCTATTTAAATTCGTCGATCAAACAAAAAAATCCGCAGGCTTTTTTATTGGCGGAGGTCTACAACCCGCAGGAATACCACAATTATATCCGCTTGGGAAAAATGGATTACCTCTACGACAAGGTGGAAATGTACGATAGTTTAAAAGCAATTATGCAAGGCAAAGCCACTACCGATGTGATCGCCAGTGTGCAAGCGGGCATGAGTGATATTGAAGAACATATGCTGCACTTTTTGGAAAACCACGACGAGCAGCGTATCGCTAGCCCGGAGTTTGCCGGTAGCGCTGAAAAAGCCAAACCGGCGATGGTAGTTTCTGCCCTGATTAGTCGTTCGCCCACTATGATGTATTTCGCTCAAGAAGTAGGTGAGGAGGGTGCCTTGGAATCCGGTTTTGGCGATCCGTCGCGCACGACGATTTTTGATTACGCCGGTGTGCCTGCGCACCAGCGGTTTATGAATGGTGGAAAATTTGATGGCGGTTTGTTATCCGTCAAAGAAAAAGACCTGCGTGAATTTTATCGCCAACTTTTAAATCTTTCGCTACAGGAGCCTGGCTTTGCAGGTGAGTATAGAGAGCTGCATTCACACAATCGCCAATATACGCAAGGTTATGATGGTGAAGTATTTTCGTTTGCGCGGTGGGGTCGTCAGCAAAAATGGATTGTTGTGAGTAATTTTAGTGCAACGGAATCGCGCCAATTTGTTTTGCACTTGCCGGCAGCGCTGGTGAAGAGCTGGACGTTGCAAAAGGGCAGTTACGCCTTGGTTTCGCGCTTGGCTAATAAGCCCCAGCGGTTTAGTTTGCAGGTAGATAAAGATGTGGCGATTGCCGCTCTGCAGTTGGCCCCCTTGGAGTCATTGGTACTGCAATTAATGCCTGATTGAGGTGTGGTGAATAAGATAAATAATGTTATTTTTAATAACGTTGAATTCATAAGCCGATTTTTTTAATCGTTAGTTTAGCTAGGGATGCTCTGAGTTATGCGTCATTCCTGCGAATACAGGAGCTGTAGGCCAGTGCAGCTAGTCCAGCTTATTGATTGTTATGGATACCCGCGTTCGCAGGTATGACGATAAATATATTTTTCAGAGGTTTCCTGGATTCCTGGTTAGCCACATTGCATCTAAATGCGCCCGAAAATAGATTCCGGCGCATTTTTTTTGAGTGTGTAAAAAAGTGTTACTTTTTGCCATGTTTTTCTTCTTTGCATACGTATGCAATTTGTGGTTTTTATTTTGCAAAATTATGCATACGTATGTAGTTTGCGAATTGAATCCCCCCTCCATAGACTCTGCTTTAAGCATATTCATCTGCGATTTTTATCGCCGCTAAGTTTCATCACTATAAAAATTTCGATTGCACTCCAATTGCCTAAGGGCATGGGGTTTCGTTATGCACCGTTTTAATCTCGTTCATATTGTAAAAATAATTAATTGGGAGAAGTAACATGAAGCTCAACTCGCGCAATAAATCCGCGTGGAAAACATTGGGGCTTATGGCCCTGGTGTTGGGTACGCTGGTATTAACCAGTTGTGGCGGCGGCAGTGGTACCGACAATAAAAAGGTGGAGCTGCCCAGCTGTCGCGATCCATTGGTTGTATTGGATAACGGTACTTGCGGTGAACCGCGCCCACCGTTTGTTCCACCGGCTTGCCCTGAAGGGCAGGTGTACAACGATTTGGGTGTGTGCGTAACGCCCGACTTCCCCGTTCCTGAGAAAATTGCTGGCCCTGATGAAGTGGTCATTTTTGTGAATATCGATAGCGACAGCAAACTCGATAGTTTCGCGAGCTATAACCTGCATTTGTGGCAAACCTGTGGCAACGGCTGGGGCACATCCATGACTGATGCCAGCGGTGCAACCTTTGCAATTCCTACCACCTGGCCAAATGGCCCCGGCGTTAGCAGTAAAGATGATGGCGCCATCGGCGTGCGGCACGACCCTTACTACGGTGCATTTTTTGTAATCCCGATTAGTGAGCTGGGCACCTGCGGAAATTTTATTATTAAAACGCCGGGCGGTGCCGCGCAAACCAACGATTTACAAATCAACATCAAGCGCGACGATAGCGATTACGCGCGCATGCTCTGGGTGATTGTGAACACTGACAACATGCGCAATAGCCGTGTCAGCAGCTTGCCAATTTGTATCAATGATGTGTGCACCCTGAATCGACCATTGTTGAGCATCACCGATGTGGAAGCACATTGGATTAGCCCGCATACAATCTTGTGGAGCCGCGAAATATCGCCGGGCAAAAAAGTAGAATTATTTCGCTCCACTGCGGGTGGTATGAGCGCTGCAGAAAATGGCAGCCTTGCTGGTGGTGAATTGTTGGCGACCATGAGTGCAGCGCGCCCAATGACCGATGCTGAAAAAGCGTTGGTGCCACATATGTCTACTTATTTTGCTTACGATTTACCCGCCAGTATTTCAGTCGACACAATTAAATCGGCACTGAAAGATGAGCTGCTGATTGTAGGACGTTACGATTCTGTCGAAGAAAATGATGCTGGCGCAATGGTCACTGTTGAGCGCGGTCGCGCAACGCGCATTCAGTTACCTCATGTGCTTGATGCACTTTATACCACCGGTGCAACCGATGCCGACGAAGCGAAATTGGGTGTTAATTACGATGGTGGTGTGGGTGTTTCGGTTTGGGCGCCCACTGCACAAAATGTTGAGTTGCGTATTTATTCTGGCGATCCATTGCGTGTTGCCGACACCAAAGCCATGCAGTTGAATGCTGCAACCGGTGTGTGGAGTTACATGGGCACCGCCGCTGAATTGGATCGCAAGTTTTATCGCTTCCGTGTTACCACTTACAACGCAACTGCGAAAAAAGTGCAGCGTTTGGAAGTGACTGATCCCTATTCAATTTCCTTGTCGACCAATAGCCGCTATTCGCAATTTGTGAATCTGAATGACGCCGATGCGAAGCCCGCTGGTTGGGATGGTCACAACATACCGGCAGCTGTTGCACCGGAAGCTATGTCGATTTACGAAGGCCATGTGCGCGATTTCAGTATCAGTGACCAAAGTACACCGGCGGCTTATCGCGGCAAGTACATGGCATTTACGCAAGCTAATACGGCGCCGGTAGCGCATTTGCAAGCGCTGGTGGATGCGGGGCTAACCCATATTCATTTATTGCCGAGCAACGATAGCTCCAACATCAATGAAGATGAAAACGCACAAGTAAATCTGGACAGCTACATTTTCGAGCTGTGCCAAAAAGTGCCGAACAAAGCCGCTGTTAGTGTGTGCGACGGTTCGGTTAGCAACGGCACAACGGTGCGCAGTGTGTTGGAAAGTTTTGATCCTATGACGCCGGACGCGCGCAATTTGGTTGCCGCCATGGCTAGTCTGGACGGTTTTAACTGGGGTTATGATCCGCAGCATTTCAATGCACCGGAAGGCAACTACGCGACTGATCCTAACGGCCTTACTCGTGTNNACCGCCACCGAACACCGCATGATGGGCAAGTTTGTTGCTGACTCAGTAGTGCAGTGGGCCGAGGCCTACAAAGTGGATGGTTTCCGCTTTGACCAATCCGGCTATATGCCCAAGTCAGTGTTGGTCGATGCCTACAACGCGGTAAAAGCCGTTGATCCTGATAACTACTTCTATGCCGAAGCCTGGACTCCAGGTGGCGGCAGCTCTGGCGACCGTATTGTAGAGCGCTCGACCCAAGAAGCATTGGCGGGTACCGGCATTGGTACTTTCAACGACCGTATGCGCAACCCCTTGCAGCAGATGGCGTTGATTAAAGGCGACAACGTCGATGCAGTTCGCGCTGGTTTGGCGGGCAACCTGAAAGACTTCCAATTGAAGACCAAATCGGGCGCGGTGATCAAGGCATCAACAGTGGGCGCCTACAACGTTGATCCGCAAGAAGCCATCAACTACGTGGAAAAACACGATAACGAAACCCTGTGGGATTGGATGCATCGCCCCAACGCTTTGCCAACCGATATGTCGCTCGCTAACCGTGTGCGTGTCAGTGCGTTGACCTTGTCAGTACCGGTATTGAGCCAGGGTGTTCCCTTTATACAAATGGGTAGCGACTTACTGCGCTCCAAATCCATGTCGCCCAACAGCTACAACGCGGGTGATTGGTTCAACCTTGTCGATTTCACCAAACAAACGAATAACTGGGGTGTAGGTCTGCCGCCGGAATTGCGCGATGGCATCGATGATGAATATGTAAAAACCCTGTTTGCCAATCCGAATACCAAACCGGCAGCCGCGGATATCGCCCATTCGTCGGCGGTGTTTGATGAGTTCTTGCATATTGCTTCTGGCAGCCCGCTGTTCAGTTTGCAAACCGCACAGGATGTTATCGACCGCGTTGGCTTCCACGATGGCGGGAAGACGCAAGTAGCCGGTTTGATAGTGATGAGCATTGACGATGGCGTCGGCACAGTGACCGGTACTGATTCAACTGCGCGCACTGATCTGGATCCTTCGGTAAATGCTGTTGTTGTCGTTATCAATGGCACCGGTGTGGCGCAATCACCCAAGGTGAAAACCGCGGCAGGCTTTAGCTTGCATCAAACCCAACAAAATTCTGCCGATGCGGTGGTACGTACTGCCAGCTTCGTGCTGGATGGCGAGAGCGGCGTGTTTACCGTGCCGGCTTATACGACGGCGGTATTTGTGAAGGCACAAACTGGTGCGCAGGGTGATGGTTTGTCGGCAACCGCCAGCCTTGGCGCAACGGCGGCGGTTCCTTATGGCGATACCGCGATCTACGTGCGCGGTGCAGTATCCGCCGCAGGNNCAACGGCGGCTAACCGCATGAGTTACGACGGTGATGGCATTTACTCGGTGCTGCTCGACGTGCCCGCCGGTACCCACAACTTCAAAGTTGCTGAAGCCAATTGGAGCAATCCGAACCTCGGCTCTAATCAGGTTATTGAGATTGGTGGAACTATCACACTTACCCAGGGCAGCAACGACAACATCACTATTAATGTGCCTACAGCCGGTACCTATCGCTTTGAGCTGGATGCCTCGGTTAACCCGGCAGCGCCAACCCTGAAAGTGGTTGATCCGGATACTTACAAAGCGGTTGCGGTGCACCTGCGCGGCACAGTGACCTCTTCGGGTTGGGATGCTGTTGGCGGCAATCAATTGGTTTACGAGGGCAACAGTGTGTACGCCCTGAGCGTGGCCATGACGCCGGGCGACTATATGTTCAAAGTGGCCTCCAGCGATTGGAGCACTGTGANNGCACTGTGAATCTGGGATCGTCGTCGCCAGTCATATTGGGCGAAAACATTATCCTGGCGCCGGGTAGCAACGACAATCTGCTGCTCACTATTGCCACTGCCGCGACCTACCGTTTTGTGGTGGATGCGCGCAACCCCGATGCACCGGTGATCAAGGTCTATATGGACGATCTATTTGCAGCGACGCCGGTTTACCTGCGCGGGACTGTGTCATCTGCCGGTTGGGATGCGAATGCCACCAATCGCCTGGTTTATGAAGGTAAAGGGCTTTATCGCCTGACCCTGACGATGGCGGCTGGTGATTACATGTTCAAAGTGGCTGAGACCAATTGGAGCAACCCTAATCTTGGCGGCCCTGCGGTGGTGTTGGGTGAGCCTAACGAACTGACTCAGGGGTCGAACGACAACATTGGCATCAACATTCCTACGGCGGGTAGTTATCGTTTCACGCTCGATACCACGAGCCAGAACGCCATCACCATCACCGTAGATGCAGTGAATTGACCGGGCGGCTCCCGCCCGCATGGCGGGAGCTTATGCGCTAGCAAAAAAGATAACTAGCTGAGATTAAGCACATGAAAAAATTTAACTTAAAGCCGCTGGCTGCCGTTGTATCTGCTTTGGCAATGGCTTCACTGTCGAACTCCCTGCAGGCGCAATCAGCTGCAGCAAATACTGCTGACGAGAACAAGCCGGAGATAGAAGTTGAGGAGGTGATGGTCACCGGCTACGCCCGTTCGATCATGAACGCCCTCGATACCAAACGTAATGCCGACACCGTCGTACAGGCGATTTCGGCCGCCGACATTGGCGGTTTGCCCGATGTGTCCATCGCTGATGCACTTGGCCGTGTGCCCGGCATTACCGTCACCCGCTCCGGTGGTCAGGCGGGCACAATTCAAGTGCGCGGTATGGGTGAAGGCTTTGTCTTCTCCACCCTTAACGGCCGCGAGCAGGTATCGCCCAACGGTACCCGCGCGATGGAGTTCAGCCAGTTTCCCTCCGAGCTGATCCAATCGGTAGAAGTGTATATGTCGCCCAAGGCCTCACTGATTGAAGGCGGCGTGGCGGGTACGGTCGAATTGAAAACCGCTAACCCTTTGGAGATGACCGAAGACCAAAAAGTCTCGATAGGCGTGCGCGGCAGTTACAACGATCAGGCCGCTGACATTTACGGCGCCGAACCCTATGGCCAGCGCTTTTCTCTGTCGTTCCAGAAAAAATTGCTGGATGACACATTAGGTGTAGCTCTGGGTTATGCCCGTTTGGTGCAACCGCGTTCCGCCACGCGTTTCGAGCAGTACAACTATGAAGCAGATCCCTATTCGCTGATTAACGAGAAGGGCCTTGAAACAACTATCGTCGACGAAAACTTCAACGCCTTGCCGACCGATAATCGCCCCACCTCGGTGTTTATGGCGGAAGGTTTCGAAGTTTTTCAAACCGGTGGCGAAGAGACCCGCGATGGCTATATGGCCGCGCTCCAGTTCGAGCCAAATGAACATCTGTCAGTGCAATCGGATCTGTTCTATTCCAAATTTGAATCCGACAGTTACTCGCGCGGCTTCCGTATCCAGCCACTTAAAAATGCCCAGATTACCAATATGGTGCTCTGGGAAAATACCGCCGTGGTAGGCGGTGAATTTCTGGTGGATGATCTCAACCCCAATGCTCTCAACCTGCAAATCAACAGCAACGATGTAACCCAAACTAACGAGTTACTGTCGGGCGGATTAAATTTAAAATGGAAGCAAGATGCCTTCACTGCTGCGCTGGATTTATCCCACTCGGATGCTTCCGGTGAGCAAGCGGACGGTGTAGTGCGTGCGCATATGTATCGCGCTAAAGCATCACCCGTGCCGAATACTGATCCCTTCGAGCGTGACACCGACCAGTCAATGACCTATTTGTTGGACGGCATCAATATGCCGAGCATCAGCCTGAGCCGTGACTACATCCAATACGGTGCGGATGGTGTGAGCAATTTGCGCATGACCAACTACGAGCGCTACCCGCGCATCAACGATGATGTCATCAGCGCTGCTCGTCTGGATTTGAAATACGAATTGGAAATGCCGTTGATCAGTTCGGTCGAAGCTGGCGCGCGCCATTCAGAGCGCAACCATAAAGATCGTCGTCAGGTATTTGTTTATGGCGATGGCGCCAACGGTAGCATCACCACCGACTGGTCATTGCCCATCACCACCGCCAACTCGGACGTAGTGAATTGGAAAGGGGAATTTTCCAGCTTCCCATCGTTCCTCGCGATTGATGGCGATGCGATTATCCAACAAGCTCACCAGAATGGTTTGGTGCTCGGCCCTGTGCCAGCTATTACAGAAGATAATCTCAACCCCACTGCATCACCGCGTCCAATCGACCCCGCTGCACGTTGGAGCGAAGGCCGTGATTGGTCGATGAAACAGCGCTCTGATATCGACGAAAATATCACTGCAATTTATTTGCAGGCGAATTTGGCGACCACATTATTTGATCGCGATTTAGTGGGTAATGTCGGCGTTCGTCACGTGCGCTCCGATCAAACAAGCACTGCATTGCTTAACGTGAATGGTGATGAAAGCAAAGGCGCCACTGAAATTTGCGATGAGGTAGGTGAGTGTAAAACGGATTACGCGTATCAGGATTTAGGCACAACATACAGCCATAACTTGCCATCATTAAACTTGAATTACAGTCTTGCCGAAGATGATCAATTGCGCTTTGCAGTGGCACGTGTTTTATCGCGTCCGCCGATTAATCGTCTTGCATCAAGCGATTCCGAAGGTTCAGTATCGGTGGTTGGCAACGAGCCTTATTTCAACTACGGTGGCGATACCGCTACATCACCGTTCCTGACTCCGTTTATTGCCGATCAAATTGATATTTCTTACGAACATTATATGCCCGACACCAACGGTGCATTTGTAGTGGCGGTTTATCATCGCGAAATCAAATCATTTATTCAGGATATTACTTACGAAAATTATGATTTCCGCGCAAACGGTTTTGATGTGCCTGATACCTGGGACATCATCGATGAAGGTGGTGCGATTGTTGAAGCAGAAGTATTGAATGGCGATTACAAAACGGTTATCAACAACAAAGCAGGCGGNNCTTGCCGGAACTCTGGCAAGGCTTGGGGGTGAGCACGAGCTATTCGTTGACCGACAGTGAAATAAGCGTAGTTAACACCGTGGAAAGCGTGCAAGGCGAAAACAATTTACCTTTCCCCGGATTGGTAGAAAAATCCGCGAACTTCACACTCTTCTACAGCTACGGCGGTTTTGAAACCCGTTTATCCACTACCTTCCAGGATTCGTTTGTGGGTGAAACACGCAACGTGAATTTGCAACCGATTGTGTATGCACCGGAAACGCTGTTGGATTATCAGGCGGCCTACAAGTTCGATAACGGTTTGGATCTGGTGTTCTCCATCAGCAACCTCACCAACGAACCCAACAGAAGTTACATGTTTGATGAAGAGCTGACGCGCACCTTGCAATGGTTTGGTCGTACTTATTACGTGGGGGCTAATTACTCGTTTTGATGTTTTAGCTCAAGTGTTTTGTTGTGGAAGCCGCACATGAAAATGTGCGGCTTTTTTTGTTGTGGGATATCTTCGGTTATGCATTGTTTTGTTCGAAGTTGATCAATACTTTATTTACATCAATCAAAATGTCATAAGGCATCTGTATGTTTTTTTGGCGACAGCTGCTGTAGCATTGCGCACCTTGAAAATCTTGTACCCCCTCGACAATCAAAATATTTTTCATAGATAAAAACCGCAAAAATGGTGGTTTTTATGTTGGTAAGTTTGAGTGTTTCGGCAACTCAGATAATAAAAATAGTTAAATATTTTTCGGTAAGTGTCGTTTTGGGCTGTGGTTGCCATGACCTAGGCCATCAAGTTGCTTTTTTTTGATAAATGAAATTGCTGCGCTGGTAATAGCCATTTTTTTGCTGTGCAAATCATTTTTTCAGGGTTTGATCTACTGACATTAATCCATGCTGCCTGGACGAATGTCGTAGTTTATGTTGATTTTTTTTATTGGATATTAAGGATACCAGGATGCCGTTCTTCAGAAGTTTCTCTCGTTTTTCCCTCCCAAAAATAATGTCATTGTTTTTAGCTCTATGGCTTATGGCATTTTCTTGGTCTGCTAATGCAGCGATTGCAATCAATGTTCCCGCAACTGATGCTGATGGTAATTACACCGTTTCTTGGACTGGAATGGGGGTGTACGTTACTTTGTATGAAAAAGTCAATAATGGCGGTTGGAATTCTATCGATGGGGGCTCATTTACCTCAAAATCGTTTAGCGGAAAACCGGCGGGAAGTTACAGTTATATGGTTTATAACTACTGCCCGGCACCTAGTGGACCACCTAGTTCGTGCGGCTCCAGTGAGGGAACAGTTGTTGTTGGTATCCCCGCTCCCATAGTAGCGCCTATCTCAAATGTAACCATTAATGAAGATAATAATACTCAGCTTGGCGTGAATGTGACCTATGCTGGCACTGCTTCGTTAATCTATTCCGCTACGTCAAACAATCAAGCATTGATTTCCAATTCAAGTTTAATACTTAGCGGTAGTGGCAATTCTCGTACGCTGTCAATAAATCCTGCAGTCAACGCCAGTGGGACGGCCACCATTACTGTTACTGTCGTCGCTGGAACAAAGTCTTCCTCTGTGCAATTTGTAGTAACGGTTAACCCTGTGAATGACGCTCCCGTTATTTCAATGATTGCCAACCAGACACTAAGCGAAACCGGATCCAAAGATGTTCCCTTCACAGTTACCGATGTCGACTCTGCGGTGGGTAGTGTCTCAGTAAGCACGAGTAGTTCTGTTGTTGTCGTACCCCAATTAACAGGAAGTGGCTCCTATGTACTGAAGCTTACGGCCCCACGAATGGGCAGTCGTATAGCCTCGCACCAAGCCACTATTACTATCAGTGTTACGAATACACCTGCTCCAGTAACTAAATCGTTTACGGTGACAGTTAATAATTTATTGCCTGAATTATGGATAGAGCCAACAGGTACAGTGGGTGTGTATGACCTTAAGTGGGATTATGGCAGCCAGGCAGTGCGCTTGTTGGAAAATGGCGTGGGTATAGAGCCAATAACCTCATTGCCTCCTTCGGGTACCAAACGTATTACTAAAACAAACAACGGCACCTTCACCTATTCTGTAAGCGATTGTGACGGTTCGCAATCCGGATTGGTTTGTAGTGGGAGCTACAGTCCCAAAAGTATTACGGTCACTTTCCCGCCGCCGACGGTGATGGCGAGTATTAGCCCCTCAACAATTAATGAAGCTGGCAGTGCGACTTTAACCTGGTCTTCAACAAATGCGAGCAATTGCAGCGCTACAAATATTAGTGGTGTAAGTGGTTTATCCGGTACTGCGCAATTCAATGCACCAACGGTTATGTCGAGTAACCAGGTGGTGAATATTGAGGTGACGTGTACGGGCACTGGTGGGAGTACACCTAAAACGGTGCCTATCACTATTAATTGGGTGAATGACAGGCCGATTATTACAACCCCCTCACCAACGATTGCTGCCATAGAAGATACACCGTTTACAGTTCCCTTCACTGTGAGTGATGAAGAGACTACAGCGGCAAGTCTTACCGTCACAGCGGCATCCAGCGACACATCAAAAATAGCGAGTATCAGTGTTGATCGTCCTAATAATCGTTTGAATGTAACGCCGGTTGCGGATGCCAATGGCAATGTATCGATAGTGATGCGCGTAACGGATGCTCAAGGTTTGTATG
>DQHS01000332.1:0-25399 GCA_003524365.1 Cellvibrio sp.
GATATGCGGTGATTATCGCTGGCGCTGGCGGCGCGGCGCACTTACCCGGAATGGTCGCAGCACATACCCGTTTGCCCGTGCTCGGTGTTCCGGTGCAAAGTAAAGCGCTCAGCGGGTTGGATAGCCTCTATTCTATAGTGCAGATGCCCAAAGGCATCGCCGTAGGTACTTTGGCGATTGGTGTAGCTGGCGCGTTTAACGCCGGTTTGCTCGCCTGCCAGATTTTGGCGGTGACTGATCCGGCGCTGGCGGCCAAAATCGACCAGTTCCGCCATGACCAGACCCAAGCGGTATTGGATAATCCCGATCCTAGAGATCAATAGGGCGCGATCAATAAGTCGTGTTCAATAGTTTATTTTTGTAGTCAGTAAGCGCTTTTGAGGTTAGGCATGAGTCAACGAATTTGGGTATTAGGTGCAGGTCAATTGGGCGCGATGCTCAAACACGCCGGTATGCCATTGGCGCTGGATGTGTGCCCGGTAGATATAAATGAAGGCAAAGCACCTGCGCTGGCGCCCGATGACCTGGTTACCGCTGAACGCGAGCAGTGGCCGGAAACCTTGGTGACTCACGCGCTCGCCCAACATCCGCGCTTTATTAACCAGAATATCTTTGGCCGCCTGGCTGACCGCAAAACCCAAAAAGAACTTATCGATTCACTCGGCATAGCCACCGCACCTTGGCGCTTCGTGACCAACGACATCACCGCCAATGAATTGCGCGATCAACTCGGCGAGCGCGTGCTGCTGAAACGTCGCACCGGTGGTTACGACGGACGGGGCCAACACTGGCTGCGCACCGATGAAGACGAAGTGCCCGACGATTGGCAAGGCGAAGCCATCGCCGAACAAGCCATTAACTTTGATGAAGAGGTTTCACTCGTCGGCGTGCGCAACCAGCAGGGCGAATGCGTGTTTTATCCGCTCACATTAAACCTGCATTTAAGTGGAATTCTTTACGCCTCAATTGCGCCGCTCGCTCGCCTGCAAGCATTGCAAACACAAGCGGAAGAGATGCTCGGAAAAATTTTGAATGCGCTCGATTATGTCGGCGTAATGGCGATGGAAACCTTCCGCGTTGGCGATCAATTATTAATTAACGAATTGGCGCCGCGTGTACATAACTCCGGCCACTGGACCCAAGCGGGCGCCAGCATTAGCCAGTTTGAATATCATCTGCGCGCTGTTGCCGGCATGGCGACGCCGACGCCGCAAGTGATCGGCCAGAATGTGATGATCAACCTCATCGGTACTGACTACAATCCTGCGTGGCGCGACCTGCCCTGCGCACGCACCTACTGGTACGGTAAAGACGTGCGCCCCGGCCGCAAGGTTGGGCATATCAATATCGTCAGCAACAACATCACCGAGATCCGCGAGACGCTGGTCTTACTTGGCGATTTGCTGCCTGAGCACCACTACCGTGAAGCAATTGACTGGAGCCTGCGCGGGCTCGCAGCACTTTAAATTGCCCATTAAAAAACAGAGCCATGAGGCTCTGTTTTTTTGTAAGTCTTGGTTAATGCTTGCGGCGTGTTGAACCTAAAGTGTGATAGCTTCTACCACCTTAGCGGTTCGTATCCTTACAAGGAGCCATTCGATGTTTACCCTGCATATCGCCAACAAAAATTATTCCTCCTGGTCGCTACGCCCTTGGGTGTTGATGCGCACATTGAACATCCCTTTTAATGAGCAATTACATCCCTTTGATCCCGACAGCAATTGGGCGGTGTACCGAACCTTTTCCCCATCAGGCAAAGTGCCTTGTTTGCAAGATAACGAAATCCATATTTGGGATTCACTCTCCATTGCAGAATATCTTGCCGAAACTTACCCACAAGTCTGGCCAGCCGACAAAGCCGCGCGCGCTTGGGCACGTTCCGCCAGCGCAGAGATGCACTCCGGTTTTCAAGCCCTGCGTAACAATTGCAGCATGAGTTGTGGTCATCGCATCCAAATTCACGCAATTTCCGCTGCACTGCAAAAAGATATAGCGCGTATTGATGAGCTCTGGAATGAGGGTCTACGTAAATTCAGTGGCGCATTTTTGGCAGGCGAAAAATTTACCGCTGTCGATGCGTTTTTTGCACCGGTTGCATTTCGTTTTCAAACCTATGGGTTGTCATTAACGGGGGCTGCACAAGAGTATCTTGCACGACTGTTGAATCTGCCGGCGATGCAGGAATGGTATGCGAGTGGCTTGGCAGAAACATGGCGAGAGCCAGAGCATGAACAAGAAATTCTGGCAGCAGGCACTTTGCTCGCTGATTTACGCAATCAATAACTGCAGGAGTTATTTGAACTGATGGAATTGGACCTAAAAATTACCGCGCATGACGATTACCTGCATGTGGCAGTGCGCGGGATTGGCAATTACGAAAATGCTTTTTACTTCTGGCAGAAGGTGGTCGAAGCCTGCGACCTGCACCAATGCTACAAAGTACTCGGTGAACAATACTTGTTTGATTCCGTTTCCACGATCGAAGCCTTTGATCACCCCGCCATGTTTAAAAAACTGGGGATTACTACAAAATACCAATTTGCTTGGGTCGATAAAAATCCACGCACCCGCGAAACCACGCAATTTGTATACGATGTACTAGCCAACCGTTCCGTAAGCTTTGGTCGGCTATTCAATGATATTGAAAGTGCAAAGCATTGGTTGCTGGAACGCGACAACTAATACACAGGTTCACCTGAGCTGAGTAGTTATACCCAACCATCCGTTTTTGACAAACACCTCCTTGCTTACTAAGGTTCATAGCAACCTCCCGCTACGAACCAGTGGGCCCCTTGGATCACATCCGCTAAGAATCTTAATAATTAGGCCCTCTATACCACCACGATTACCGCCCTGGATATTGGTATAAGTCATCAAGGAGATTCGTATGTTTAGTAATATGAAAGTCGCTTTACGTCTCGCTATTCTCGCCGGTGTGTTGCTCACATTTATGATGATTATTGGCGGCATGGGTATAAAAGGCATGTATGAAGCCCATGAGGGAATGCGCACTGTTTATATGGACAGAGTGATCCCCCTGAAAGACTTAAAACTCATCTCTGATATGTATGCCGTGAACATAGTGGATGTCTCACATAAGGTGCGCAACAAGGGGCTCGGCTGGCAAGATGGCATCACCAATGTTCAGGCAGCACAACAAACTATTCAAGCGCGCTGGGATGCTTATTTAAACACTGAATTGGTCACCGCAGAAAAAACACTGGTCGCCGAACTGAAACCGCTACTCACAACTGCCAACAACGCAACTGCAGAACTGCTACAAATCTTCGCAACTCAGGATATCGCCAAGCTTGATGAGTTTGTTCTTCATAAACTCTACCCCAGCATCGAGCCTGTTTCTGACCGCTTTACCAAATTGGTCGATGTGCAACTGACCGCCGCTGAAGCTGCTTACAATGCATCTAATATCAGCTACCAACGCACCCTTGTTTTTAATATAGGCCTAATCAGTGCCAGTATTGTCATTAGCTTATTACTCGGCTTTTTAATTACCCGCAGCCTGCTTAAACAACTCGGCGGTGAACCTAATTACACGTCCGATATTATTTACCGGATAGCGCAGGGTGATTTATCCGTTGCTGTCGCCACCAATCCCAAAGATCAGAGCAGCATTTTGTTCGCCATTCGCCAAATGATTACCAAACTATCTGAAATTATTGGGGATGTACGCTCCACTGCTGACTCACTGTCATCTGCATCAGAAGAGCTCAGTGCGACAGCACAATCACTCAGCCAATCATCCACGCAACAGGCAGCGAGTATTGAAGAGACCAGTGCAGCAATGGAAGAAATTACTGCCTCCATTGGTCAGAACAGGGACAACGCCAAAGTGACCGATAGTCTTGCCAGCAAAAGCGCTACAGAAGCACATCAAGGTGGCGATGCAGTTAAAAATACCGTTGATGCCATGCGCAAAATCGCACAAAAAATCAGTGTCATTGATGACATTGCCTATCAAACTAATTTGCTCGCCTTAAATGCTGCTATTGAAGCAGGTCGTGCGGGTGAACATGGGCGCGGCTTTGCGGTTGTGGCCAGTGAAGTACGCAAACTGGCCGGACGCAGCCAAACGGCAGCAAAAGAAATTGGCGAACTGGCCGGCGGCTCGGTCAAACTTGCAGAAAGCGCAGGACAATTGTTGGATGAAATAGTCCCTGCGATCCGTAAAACCGCTGATTTAGTGCAGGAAATTACCGCCGCAAGCGAAGAACAAACCATGGGAGCCAATCAAATTACCATTGCTATTTCACAAATCAGTATTGCAACACAACAAAATTCATCATCGGCCGAAGAGCTCTATTCCACCGCAGAAGAACTTACCGGCCAAGCAATACAACTGCAACAAACCATGGAGTTTTTCAAACTCAGCTAAATCCGGATTTTAAAAAATGAACCCCCTAAAATAAAAATCCCCGCACTTAAAAATGCAGGGATTTTTTTGTAACAACAAGACTAAATCTAATTAATAGTTTACAAAATCCACACCTCAACACGGCGATTCATCCGGCGCCCCTCTTCGGACTTACTGCTAGCCAAAGGCGCTTCTTCGCCCATACCCCGCGCTACCAGCGGATATATCCCACGCGCAATCAAATGCTGTTCAACCACTTTGGCGCGGCGTAATGAGAGTTCACTATTTTGTGTTTTTTCACCTTCACTGTCAGAAAAGCCAAAGAGTTGCACTCGCTTGGGCGAGTTCACTTCCACATACTTCACCAGACGGTCGAGATCAGAAATACCTTTGGTATCCAGCTCATCACTGCCATCTTTAAAGCGGAAGTTGATCGATAGCCGCTGTGAACGCGCAGTGAGGCTGCGCATTTCTTCTGGATAAAAATTATTATTAAAAGGCTGACCGGTTTTAATATTCTGTGATACCAGACCTATATCCTCCACAATACTTTGGCCACGCTCGGTTGCACTGAATTTCACAAAGTCTTCCGCATCATTATTGATATTTTTCTGTGGCAGATAAAAATACAAACGGCGCGCCAGTGGGTAGTCCTCCGTACTCACCGTAAAGTGAGTTGGCAAAATCGCCTTGGAAGTTTTGGTGGTAGAAATTGCTAATAATTTTGCACGACGTACATAAGGTAAACCGATAAAACCAATCGCACCTTCATCTCTTGCAACCAAGTCAGATAACTCCGTACTCGACTCAAAACGTTTTGCCGTAAGCGCGAGCGTTGCCTTAACAGGGTCCAACACCATGCTCTTAAAAGAATCCCATGTGCCAGAATTTTCATCGCGCGCATAAAGGGTGATTGGTAAGTCATTTCCTCCCAACGCAGACCAGTTATTTATCTCGCCCGAAAATATTTTTACTAACTGCGGAATCGAAAGCTGACCAATAGGGTTTTTGGTATTGGTAATGATGGCCAAACCATCAAGCCCAATAATATGCTCACTGCCCGGCTCGGTCAGATCACCATTTTTGGCCAACAATAAATCGCGCTCCTGCTCTTTGATACGGCGAGATGACATACCCAACTCCGCGCTGCCCTGCAGCAAATCGGTAAAGGCTGTGCTCGAACCGTGAGCATGGATCTCGATAAATTCTATGCGTCCGTTAAGCTGGGCAATGACGGCTTTTTCGGTGGATGTTTTACCTTGTTCGGTTTTGATATCCGTGGCCCCGCGAGCCATAAAATAAGATTCCACCAACCGCGGCGTTAATTTTTCACCCACGGTATTGGATCCATGTACACGAAAGAGCGGCTTGCCTGCACGCACCAGCGGACTACCCGGAACATATACCGGCGCCACAGATTTCACTGCTGATTTAACCCGCGTTTCGGTAATCGCCTCCAACACAAATACTTCACCTGCATCCAGCGGTAAAAATGAACGCAGCAGATAGCCACTCAAGAGCAACAATAACGAACATGCCGCCGCTGCAATAAAATTTAATTTAATGCCGCCACGCGCTTTCTTTTTAGGTTTAAATTCATCGCCCGTGTGAGTCGCGGTTACTATGGAATCTTCCATATGACGTACATCCCACACCAACTGCGTTAACTCATCGTCATTGGCAGTCAGGGCTTTTTCTAATAATTCCGCGCGATAGTCTTCGTCCTTTAGTACCATATTTAACGGGATGTGCATTTTTAAGTGGGCTTCGCACAGCCGTTTCAAATTCCATAATTTATCAACCAAGGCCACGTTGTAATGCATGTGTTTGTGGGATTTGGGGGACATAAAGGCTCTCTGTTTTTCATTGTTGAATAGTCGAATGATATGAAAGGTATCAGCCAACCTATAAAGGCCAGCACTATATGACGACTTTGTGACAGAGGGATTACATACCCTGAACATGCGCTATTAGGCAATCTAATTGCTTGATATGATAAATGCCTTATGTGTAACTACAACTGGCGCCAACATGAATACACCCCCTCCACCGATAACATTTTGGCAAGCGCTAAAATTCTGGATCAAGTTGGGCTTTATCAGTTTTGGCGGGCCTGCCGGACAAATTGCGATCATGCATCAGGAGTTAGTGGAGCAGCGCCGCTGGATTTCCGAAAAACGTTTTTTACACGCACTCAATTACTGCATGCTCTTGCCCGGGCCAGAAGCACAACAATTAGCCACCTACATAGGTTGGTTAATGCACCGCACGTGGGGTGGAATTATCGCTGGTGTACTCTTTGTTCTACCTTCATTGTTTATTTTAATTCTGCTGTCCTGGCTCTACATCGCCTATGGCCACTTAACCTTAATTGCGGGAATCTTTTACGGCATTAAACCCGCAGTGGCCGCAATTGTGGTGCAGGCCGCACATCGCATAGGGTCACGCAGTTTAAAAAATAATTGGCTGTGGGGAATCGCGTTTGCCGCATTTGTTGCGATTTTTGCGTTACACCTGCCTTTTCCATTAATCGTATTAGCGGCGGGCGTTATCGGCTGGTTAGGTGGAAAATTTGCACCGCAATTATTCAATGCGAGTGCAAAACATCAAGCGAATCAAAAATATTACGGCGCTGCGATTATCGATGATGCAACACCGACACCGGAACACGCACAATTTCGCACACCACGGTTACTGTTAGTGATTGCGTGTGGTTTATTGTTGTGGCTAATGCCCATGTTATTACTCGGTACCAGTTTCGGCTGGCAACACGGTTTTACGCAAATGGCCTGGTTTTTCACCACTGCCGCACTACTCACGTTTGGTGGTGCCTATGCAGTATTACCCTATGTTTACCAAGGCGCCGTAGTGAATTACCAGTGGTTGACGCCAGCACAAATGATGGATGGCTTGGCACTGGGCGAAACCACACCCGGCCCCCTGATTATGGTGGTGGCGTTTGTAGGATTTGTCGGTGCCTATACCCAGCAATTTCTCGGCACTGAGCATGCATTTTTAGCGGGGGCGATAGCCGCCACACTAGTGACCTGGTTTACGTTTTTACCTTCATTTATTTTTATTCTGGCTGGTGGTCCGCTAGTAGAATCAACCCAAAGCAATTTGCATTTCACCGCACCGCTCACGACAATTACCGCAGCGATTGTCGGTGTAATTATTAACCTTGCACTATTTTTCGCGTATCACACTTTGTGGCCTGAAGGTGTTACATCCGGTTGGTTCGCACAACTGGATTGGATTGCCTTAGCAATAGGAATTCTGGCCAGCGGTTTACTCTTTTATTGGAAGATGAGCATTATGAGAGTATTGGGGATTTGTGCGCTGCTAGGTGCTGCAGTAAAAACGCTGGCCTATTAAATAACAAAGACACTGCTAATATTCTTTAGCGAGTGCCTTTGCGTTTTACAACAATGAAATGAACTATTGGGCAGGCTTTACATCGCCACAGTCGCCCCCCAACCATTTCCCTTCCATCTTAAATGTCATCGTCCGCTTTTCACCATTCATAACATGAACCATTTTTCCTGTGCCTGAATAATGCTTGGGCGAATGAAAGTTAACTTCACTCTCTCCCGTCGCTTGCTCTTCGCCCGAGCAAACATAAGTAGATTTAAATCGGGTAGCGCTGATTTTTGTAATCGTCGACTTACAACCATCGACATCATCCGGCAGCTCACCGCGATCAATTTCAGCTTGGGTAATGCAACTTTTCACGTTGGAGCCAGACGAAGAAATCTGCACCTGATCATTATTAAAACTGACACCTTCCTCTTTAATTTCCATACCAGATTGAGCCATTATCGCCTCCATTTGCTTGCGCTGCTCGGGCGGCATATTGGCAAACTGTTCCTTCATTTGCTCCATAGCGACCTTCATTTGATCAGTCTGTAGCGCCTGCATTTCTTTGGCGCTATCGGCATCCCAGGTCACCGTGTTTTCCCACAGTCCAGCTTTCATATCCACCTTGATAGGCTCTGCCTGCGCTGGCAAAACCGTTGCACTTATAACCACAACCAATAATGACAATAGATTTTTCATAACTCAGTCTCCTTGAAGAATGTAGGTGTCAATTTATATACAAGACTAGATGAATATAACATTAACGCATACAAGTCAGTGCGAACCATTCATAAGCGAGGGCAAATTACCTACATAAAAATATACTTCTGTTTGATACCACTGCCCCAGGCGCGGAACAGCATTTTGCTCGCCTTCCGGACCATGCGCAGTGGCTGTATCGAACTTTGTACCTATAGGTGCAAAGCCGTGTAATAAGGATATATCTCCAGCCGGAAATTCCACCTTTGTCGTCATGGGGTTTTCACTTTCGCCGCGCGCTTGTTTAGGTGTGAGCATGCGCAAATTAATATTGGCGTCGTTGATTAACAACGTCAATGGCAATTCACCCGTAGTTATTCCAGCCCAATACACATGATCGTGAAAACCCTTAAATTCCGGATAATTCCACGACAGGCCGGTTACTGTATCGTTGTAATCTTTTTTCCAAACCCCATATTCAACCCCCTTAGTACGATTTTTCCACACGCGATAAGGCCCCTTACCTAACCAACGCATGGACTTCACTTGTGCTTCCGGATAGTCAAAAGTCACGCCCAAATAATCAGCTTTAGTGCCACCTTTCATTTGGTAGGCATAAGTTAATTTAAGCCAGCCATTGCTTTGCAACCGCCACTCAATTTTGCGCAGCTCACCATCATATTCAGCAGCAACAATTGCATCCTGATGCTCATTGTAAGCGCGAATCGTCTTAAGTCGTCCATCTCCGCTCACTAAACGCGGCCCATTGTGTAGCGATAACGTTTTATCGTCGCGGCGAATAGATTGCAGGTATCCCGTCGATTTTTTAATTGCCACACGTAGATTTTTATTGCTCAATTCAAATGTGTCTTTGTGCTCTGTAAATGAAGAGGAAGAAAGCAACTCGCTGTTGTAAGCTTGCGCACTTGTCGCTATTTTTTGTGGCTCGGAAATCATCCAGGACCAGGTGTAAATATCCTCGCCCCGGGTATTTTTTGCGGTGAGATAAAATACATCCGCTGCGTGCCAGTCTTTAGGTAAATCAACCACCATCTGTCCGCGTTCACCCGGTGAAACGGATGGAGATTTAATCTTGCCCTCACTCACCAACACATTGTCTTGATTGCCTGCCCCTGGCTGGGGGAAGTTCATCAACTTCCAACTGAACTCAATTTGAGTAAGATTGGTAAATTCATAGCGATTCTCCACCCACAATTTACCCAAAAAGTTTTCAGGTAGCTGCTCTTGTTCAGACAGCGGAAAATACACTGGAGACCAAATTTCTTTAATCGCAAAAAAACTGCCTTCTTTTTCACGATAAGGACCAACAATACCATCGGGAGCGCGATTGCCTGCGACGTCAATTTTTCCACCTTGATCAGCCCGCACTATGCCTTCATCAGCAAAGGCCCAAATAAACCCACCGGCACTCAGCGGATTGCCAAGCATTTTATTCCACCAGTCATTTAAACCGGCCGCCGCACCACCATCGTATAAGCCGTGCAAAAACTCAGTCGGCATAAAAACATCTTTGCCGTCAAATAAACGCCCAGCGCAGCAATTGAGCGGCTCGTAGTGCGCGGTATTGATTCCACCAAATAATCCCCAAGGGTGAATAAGTGGACGCTGCTGCGTATCCCACTGCGCAAAGTCATCATCTAATTCAGTATTCCATCCACCTTCATTGCCGTTAGCCCACATAATTACCGATGGATAATTGTGGTCGCGCAAAATTAATTCTTCCACCAAAGGTTCGCCCGCTGTTGTGCTGTACGCCTGCTGCCAACCTGTTAATTCATTTATTACATACAGACCCAACTCATCGGTCACCTCTAAAAAATGTTGGTCAGGTGGATAATGGGCCATGCGTACAGCATTCATATTCATTTCTTTCATCAAGCGCACATCTTCATAACTTAGCGTTTTGCTGGTAGTACGCCCCGAATCTGGCCAGAAAGAATGGCGATTAGAACCTTTTAAGCGCACCTTTACGTCGTTCACATAAAGACCATCGCCCTTACGCAACTCCACGGTACGAAATCCAATAATTTGCTCGACCTGATGAATGACTTTTTTCCCATTTAATAAATTCACTTGTAAGCGATAGCGTTGGGGATTTTCAGCTGACCATGGAATGATATTTTTTATGGTTGCTGAGAGAGTCTTTGTAGCCGCAGCAGATTCACTACCAGAATTAAGTGCAACTGAAAAAGCCTTACCCAGGTTTTTACCATCGAGGGTTTTGATCTGTGCGGTGATTTTATTGCTGGACTGGGCTTTATTGTCAGGCTGCAATGCATTAACCCAAACCTGCACGTGAATAGCACCAGTATGCTTTGCATCCACTGCAATGCGCTCAATATGCTTCTGTGGTTTTGCTTCTATCCATACTGGACGATAAATACCACTGAATAACCAAAAATCCGCACTGCGTTCAGCTCGATTAATAGACTCGTCCGCCGAAAAACGGTTTACTTTAACTTCAAGTAAATTCTCCTGGCCAATATTAACAAATTCACTAATGGCATAACTGAATTGATAAAAACCGCCGCGATGTACCGGCCCAACCAGCTTGCCATTGATTTTCACTTCTGCATCAGTCATCACCCCGCCGAATACTATACGCAGATCTTGCCCGCGCCATTCTGGTGGAGCATTAAACCGCGTGCGATACAAACCCTCTGAATCCGGCGCATTGCCCTGCTGCCAGTCGCTCCAATAGCGATAAGTGCCAAAGCCCTGCATCTCCCAATTAGAGGGAACAGGAATTGTCTTCCACTCGCCGCTGTTGCGACCACCATTGACTTTAAAATCCCATGGCACAGTATTGTCTTTATCAAGACCACTCAGGTAATGAAACTGAGTTTGCTGAGCGAATGCAGGCAAAGCCAGACATGAAAGCAGCAACGCAAAAAGTCGGATTAAGATAATTTTCATAATTTATTTTCTCTAAAACGAATAAATAGCTATTTTTTACGCTAGTCGATATCAGCGCTTTTCAATCCAAATATAATCTTGCCCTGCCTTGGTAGCGACATCCACCAGATAGCTATTTTCCAATGACAATTGCGGCAAAACTTTATTGGTATTTTTCAGAGGCTTCTTAATCTGTGCTTGTTGATAGAAAGGATTAGGATTCTCACCACGCGCACTTTTAGCCTTAAATGATTGCACCTTTGGCAAAGGTGAATAAGTACGCAAACGTAAATTTCCGCCGAGGCGAGAATGTATTTTTAATTCCCGAATCTGGCCATTTTCCCAGCGCATATCCACTAAAAACCCACCCCGCATCACCAAACCGGTCACGGCACCTGTCGGCGGCTCTTGCGGCAGGGCTGGCAATAGATGCACGGCACCATCATGGCTTTGTGCCAACATTTCAGCCATACCTGAAGTAAATCCAAAATTACCATCAATTTGAAATGGTGGGTGCGCATCAAACATATTGGGGTAAGTACCGCCGCTTTCGGACACGCTGCCATCGGGCGTCAACGCCGGTTTTATTTGATCGCGCATTAACTTAAATGCGCGGTCGCCATCCAACAAACGCGCCCACAAATTAATTTTCCAATTCATCGACCAACCCGTTGACGGATCTCCACGCTGCTCCATGCTCACTCGCGCCGCACTGAATAACTCAGGCGAGCGCAGCGGCGATATTTGGTTGCTCGGATAAAGGCCATACAGATGCGACACGTGGCGATGCTTATCTTGCGGATCATCCCAGTCGTGCAACCATTCCTGTAGCTGATGATATTTTCCGATCTGCATCGGCGGCAAGCGCGAGAGTAATTTTTTCCAAACTGGAATACGATTTTTATCTTCACCGAGAATAGTGGCTGCGGCGATAATATTGGAAAACAAATCAAATAGGAGCTGGTTATCCATAGTCACACCGGCAGCGATTTTTGTGCCTGTTAACTTGGGGGCATTTTCGGGTGACATAGAGGGCGATACGATGAGCCACTTCTTATCGGGCGATTCAATTAGAAAATCCTCAAAAAAAGTGACTGCTGATTTCATAACAGGATAAACATCGGCTAAATACTTTTTGTCGCCGCTGTATAGATATTTTTCCCACAAATGCTGACTGAGCCAAGCGTTACTGGTTGGCCATGCGCCCCAGGTACTATCAATTCCGCCAGTGACGCGCCAGATATCGGTATTGTGGTGCGCCATCCAACCCCGTGCGCCATACATGGTTTTAGCGCTCTCTCGCCCGGTTATCGCAAGCTCTTTCACCATGGTGATTAAGGGTTCGTGCAGCTCACTTAATTGGGTCACTTCTGCTGGCCAGTAATTCATTTCCGCATTGATATTCAACGTGTATTTACTATCCCACGGCGGATCTTGCCGGTGGTTCCACAGGCCTTGCAAATTTGCCGGCTGCCCACCGGGCTGTGAGGATGAGATTAGTAAGTAACGACCAAACTGGAAATACAGACTGGCCAACTCCGGGTCATGGCGCCCAGCAAATAAACGAATGCGTTGATCCGTGGGTTCATGCGCAAATTCGCCTTTGCCCAGATTCAGGGTTACGCGATCAAAATACTGCTTATAAAAATTGCTATGTGCTGCTTTACGCGCGCTGTACTGCTGGTTATTCATCTGTTGCTTGGCTTTCGCCAAATAGTCTTGCGCGCGCAATAACGCATTCGCACTTATATCCTTATAGTTAACAAAATTGGTTGCCATTGAAATCAGAATCACGGCGGAATCTGCATCGCTAACCAGAATGCGATTATCTCGCTGAATAAGACTGCCGCCACTCGAACTCACATTCAATAGCGATGCGAGCTTAACCTGACCTTTTATTCCTTCGTGATCATTGGATTGAACTTGCATCGCAACAGTACCGGCATCTTGTTGGGAAAAAATCGGTTGTGACGGATGAGATAAGCGCGCACTAAAATTGAGCTGCCCCGCTTTGCTTGCACTGAGCTTAACAACGACAACTTGATCCACAAAAGAACTGAATACTTCACGGGTATAAACCACATCGTTTACTTGATAGCGTGTTGTCGCAACCGCGTTGGCTATATCAAGCTCACGGTAATAATTGCGATATTCTTTATGCGTAGGAAACTCCAAATGCAGATTGCCCGCCGTTTGATAGGGCATGCCATTGGAGCCCTGACTGGTAATATGTTTTGCGGCCAGCGCTTCGGCAGCGAGATAATCGCCCGCAGTAATAAGCCGACGAATCTCCGCCAGCGATTCTAACGCCGCTGGATTGAGGTTGTTGTGCGGACCACCAGCCCAAAACGTATTTTCGTTGAGTTGGATATTGTCATTAACGGGATCGCCATAAACCATCGCCCCCAATCGGCCATTACCCAAGGGTAAGGCCTCTTCCCATAGCGACGCTGGCTGCGCATACCAAAGTTTATTTAATTGCTTGGCGCCCGCGTTCAGGCTGCTGCACATCAGTAACACGGTAATAACCAGTAATTTCATTGTAAAAACTCCGCACTTTTATTTACTTTTACTCTCTTTTATAGCAAAGCGGTGAGCCTGTCGAAAACAATTACTTATCTTAAAAAAAATCGGCGCACAAGGCGCCGATTCAAGTTTTACTTTAACAACCGTTGCAAATACGGCTCTAACGCCTTGGCCCAAAGCCCATAACCCTGTTCATTGGGGTGCAATAAATCCGGCATAATTTCTTTAGGTAACACACCCTCTTTGGTTAAAAATACGGAATTAATATCCGCAAAAAATATTCTCTTATCATCAGCGTAATCTTTAATAATAGAATTCAGGCCGTTGTTAATTTTACGCAAATGACCGTCAGGCTTTTCATCGCGCGGAAACACAGCTAATAACAGTATTTTCGATTGTGGCAAACGCTGCTGCAACTCATTGAGCAAGTTTTTAATTCCTGCAGCAGTAGTCGCCGGATTCTCATGGCGATGACCAGTATTGTTAGTGCCGATCATCATCACCACTAGCTTGGGAGCCATATTCTCAAGCGCACCATGTTGTAAACGCCACAGCACGTTCTCAGTGCGGTCACCGCCAAAACCTATCGCGAAAGCATTGCGGTTGGCATAGTGCTTTTCCCACACAGGGGCACCTTCTTTTTCCCAACCCTGAGTGATGGAATCGCCGATAAACAGCAAATCAATTTTTCCACTTTTTTCTTTAATGGCTTTGGCATCTGCCAGTTTTTGTTCGTGACGCGGCAACCACCAATCGATTGACCACCATTCGTTCAACATACTCGGCGTGACCGATACGGTTTTGTAATCCGGGCATGTTTGCAGGCTTACGCCTTTGGGAGTTTGGATTAACAATTCCACATTGGCGACGGCCACTTCACCTGCTCCGCCGACTTCCAAAGCAAACGGCATGCTCGTCGCGGAGAAATTATCTTGCTCTTGCTTGAAGCAACTCAGCGGCATATAGATTTTTTGCCAACCTTTGCCAATCAAATCGCGCGCGGCCATGGTGAATGGCACTACGCGATCACAAGCTTCTTTTTGGCATTCCATTTTGAAAGAGACACCACCTTTCGCCAGCTCGATAATATTAATATCGAGCGCCAACACACCGGTTTTTATGTGCGCTGTGAGATCAAGTGGTTCACCGGATTCAAGTGTCATGCCGGCACGCCATGTATCTTTCCAAGTAAATGTCAGCGCATCTTTCTTCACATCTTTATCAGTGACAACCGCTTTAACATCGCCTTTCGGTAGCGCAACAGATGCACCACTGAGAACTTGTTGTTGTTCGTAGTTCTCAATAAAAACCTGCCATGACTTTAACGGACTCGCCTTATATAGGACTATATTGGATGTTTGGGCGGCGTGGGCGGAAAGAAATGTGGTAACAATGAAGGCAGTGATAAGGCCGAGTACGGCTAATTGATTGAATTTTTTCATTGGAGATATTCTCTTTAATTTTTATGAGTTGTAATTGTAGGTTGCTGGTGAGCCTGCGAACCGCAACATAACCATACCCAATACCAAACCAAAATCCGATTCAAAGCGCCATTGGATTTTTTGGTTGGCGCGGCAAGATGGTCATGTTGCGGTTCGTTCCTCACCAGCAACCTACGAAGCACTTCGAAAAAATTATTTCGCGTTAACCACAACCTGCTTCTGCGCCCCCATCCCTTCAATACCCAACTCCACCACATCACCTTCATTTAAATACAGCGGTGGTTTTTGTCCGAGGCCAACACCGGGTGGGGTGCCGGTGCTAATTACATCACCGGGCTGCAAACTCATAAATTGGGAGAGATAGTGCACTAAAAATTGTGGGCCAAAAACCATTTGATCGGTAGAACCATTCTGGAAAGTTTTACCATTTACTTTTAGCCACAAATGTAAATTCAGTGGATCAGCAATTTCATCTTTAGTCACTAAATAGGGGCCGATTGGGCCGAAGCTGTCGCAGCCTTTGCCTTTATCCCACTGGCCACCCGGGCGCTCCAATTGAAAGTTACGTTCCGATACGTCGTTAATGACGCAATAACCGGCGATATAATCCATCGCCTCATCCAACTCAACATAACTCGCAGGTTTACCGATTACGATTCCCAACTCCACTTCCCAATCGAGTTTGGTGGAGTTGCGCGGTTTTATAATATTGTCATTGGGACCAGTGATAGCACTTGTTGCTTTCATGAAAACCACAGGTTCCGATGGCACAGCAACACCTGACTCTGCAGCGTGATCGGCATAGTTCAAACCGATACAAATAAACTTGCCTACATTATTCACACAGGCACCAAAACGCACTGGTTCATTGACTAGGGGCAGTGAATTAATATCCAGACTCGCGATTTTTTTCAGCGATTCTTCGCTCAGGGTTTTTCCGTTAATATCGGAAACGACCGAACCCAATTCACGGACTTTCCCATTGCTATCCAAAATTCCCGGGCGCTCTTGGCCAACATTTCCGTAACGAAGTAATTTCATAAATAAATTCCTAAAAAATTAATTGCTCCAACCACCATCAATCACGTTAATAGTGCCGGTGGTAAATGCCGATGCGTCGCTCGCCAGATACAGCGCCAGCTCTGCCATTTCACGCGCAGTACCTAAACGCCCCATGGGTTGACGGGCGACAAAATTTTTATAGGCCGTTTCGTAATCGCCGGTCGCATGCAAACGCTGCTCAAGCGATGGGGTTTGTACGGTACCAGGGCAAATGGCATTGCAACGCACACCCTGGGTAACAAAATCGGCGGCGACAGCTTTGGTCATTCCGATCACAGCGGCTTTGGTCATGCCATAGGCAAAACGATTGGGTGCACCTTTAATCGAGCTAGCGACGGATGACATATTGATAATAGAACCGCCGCCTCGTTCGATCATACCCGGTAAAAAAGTGCGAATCATGCGATACATTGACGTAACGTTTAAATCGAATGAGAAATTCCAATCCTTTTCATCGCAATCTAAAATGGTTCCGCTGTGCACGTAACCAGCACAATTAAATAAAATATCGATGCCACCAATTTTTTTACCGAACGCAATCACTTCTTCACTATTCAACACGTCCAGCTTGTGAGTCTCACACCCCGTCAATTCGCTTAACGCATTGATATTAATATCCGTGGCGATAACACGTGCGCCCTCTGCGGCAAATAATTCTGCGCTAGCGCGGCCGATACCTTGGGCAGCGGCGGTAATTAATGCGGTTTTACCTTCTAATCGCTTCATATCGTACTCTTGGTGTTTTAAAAATTCAGGATTGACAGCGCTATTTGATTTCTTCGTCGTCATTCTCGCGAACGCGAGGATCCAGTTTATTGCCACACAAAAGATACGAGCTGGATCCCCGCGTTCGCGAGGATGACGACTTATTACTAAATAATTTTTTCACGTAGCATGAAAGCTAAGAGATTTGACGCACGGGAAGACAACTCGGCCCAATCGGTTCAAAGGCTTTGTAAGTTAAAATAAATTCCTGATGCCCAAGCTCTTCCGACACGCTGCGCTTGCCGGATGCGACATCAATAACATTTTTCAAAATTTCTTCGCCAACTTCATCAAGTGTTGCTTCACCTTCTAAAATTCGGCCAGCATTCACATCCATATCGCCCGCCAAACGGCGATAAGTTTCAGGGTTGGCGCAAATTTTTATCACGGGGGAAATAGCAGAACCAACAACCGATCCACGACCCGTAGTAAATAAAATCACATGCGAACCGCAAGCAATTAGCTCGATAATTTCAGCGTTATCGGAAATATTGGGGAAACCAAAACGCGGTTCGCCATCGGGTACCACGTCCAATAAATACAAACCGCCTGCAGGTGGAATATCACCCGGCTTAATCAAACCGCTAATGGGCGATGAACCGGATTTTGAATAAGCGCCCATGGATTTTTCTTCAAGTGTCGTCAGGCCGCCATCGGCGTTGCCTGGCGCAAAACTGCCAAAACCCATCACACGATAATAGTGCTCCGCTTTGGCGACGCAGGCTTCAATCTCATCACCTAGTTCAGGCGTAATTGCGCGATCAGCCATAATGGTTTCGCAGCCGATTAATTCACCCGTCTCTTCAAAAATGCAAATAGCGTCGGCGGCAACCAACGCATCAAAGCAGCGGCCGACAGCAGGGTTAGCGCTGATGCCGCTGGTTCCATCGGAACCGCCACAAATCGTCCCCACAATTAATTCGTTTAAATACATTGGTACGCGCGCGACTTTTTCTGCATCACTTTGCAAACGTTTTACTGCCGCCACGCCTAATTCAATCGTGCTTTTAGTGCCGCCCGCTTCCTGGATTACTAACAGTTCTGCCGGGCGACCACTGGCAATAATTTCGCTTAACAATTTTTCGCGATTCATACTTTCACAGCCGAGCGATACCAGCAATGCACCGCCAACATTAGGATGAGTGCAAACTGCGCGCATCATGTCGTAAGCGTATTGGTTGGGGTAACAACCAGGAAAGCCAATTAGATGCACGTCTATGCCATTAACAAGATTTACGATCCTGCGCGTGACGTGATGGGCGCACTCCACCAGATAAGCAACCACAATTACATTGCGAATACCTTTGCGGCCATCGGCGCGCTGCCAGCCGGAAAAACTAATTGGGCTATTCATGATTCGCTCCTGTCCTTATTTTGGCGGTTGCGGGTGTGACTCGGAATGTAATCACTTTTCATATTGTGCATATGCACGTGTTCACCTTTTGCAACAGTTTCAATCATGGAGCCTATAGGAGCGCCGTAGCGATAAACTTTATCGCCCGCGCTTAATGCTGCACGCGCGATTTTGTGGCCGACATCGATAGCGATTGCGCTAGTGATAAACTCACCGTCAATCGCCACCACATCCCCCACTGAAATATGTTTTACACACACCAGAATATTGTCATCCGGGTGAAGCAATATCACCGGCGCTAGCGCGGGTTTTTGCTGTGCAGCTGTCTCAGCAGATTGCGTCATACTTAATCCTAAAAAAATTAAGAGCCACCTAAAAACTAAGTGGGTGTAGGCGCCGCCGGGTGCAGTAGTTCGCACTCGCGCAGCCGCTGCCAGAGCTCATCAGGAATCGGCGTGCTCATCCAGGCAAGCGATTGTTGCACTTGTGCATCACTCGCCAGCCCTGCTAATACCGAACAAATTTGTGGATGTGCGGCAGGAAATTGCAGCGCGGCAGCGGCGAGCGGCACGGCGAATTCTTCACACACTGTTTCCAGTTGCGCGACTCGATCAATAATTGCTTGCGGGGCTGGTTCGTAGTTGTAGTACAACGGCATTTTGCCGCTGGCGATATCGGCACTCTTCACACCGGTCGCTAAAATACCGGAGTTGAAAGGGCCGCCGAGAATCACCGATGCACCGCGCCGTGCGCAGAGTGGAAGAAAACTTTCGCAGGCGCTCTGCTCAAGTAAGGTGTAGCGACCAGCCAATAAAAAGCCATCAAAATCGCCGTGTTTTAACGCCGCCTCGCAGATTTGCCATTCATTAGTACCCAAGCCAATCGCGGTAACTTGTCCTCCCGCTTTCAATTCGCTCATGGCACGGTAGCCACCATCCATAAACTCGCGGAAGCGCGCAGGGTGATCGGCACCATGTGTCAGCGGGCCTAAATCGTGGGCGAGCAATATATCAATATGTTCACGCTGGAGCCGCTGGAGGCTGGCCTCGAAAGAGCGCATCACGCCGTCATAGCTGTAATCAAACTGCGGCTCCAATAGTGGAGCATCAGCAAAACCGTGACGCACGGAAGCGTTGGAGGTGCTGGGCACCAATAAGCGCCCTACTTTAGTCGAGACAATCACGGTATCAGTTGCTGATACCTGGGCGAGTGCGGCACCCAAGCGAGTTTCACTCAGGCCAAAGCCATAATGGGGAGCTGTATCAAAATAACGTATGCCGGCAGCAAGTGCCGAGGCGACTGCTGCGCTCGCCTGTGCGTCTGTTAACGGCTGATAGAGATTACCGATAGGCGCCGCACCAAACCCCAGCAACGACATAGGCACAGCACTACGCCCAAAACCACGCATTGGAAGAGAATTGAATTTACCCACACAACCTCGTTTTTATAATTAAAATATGAATCGCCAATAAAAATCATTTTAACGGAAGGGCATCAAAAATGACATATAGTTATTTAGACTTTTTCTAAAAAGGTACGCAATCTGTTAGTCAATAGCGCAGAGAATTTTTGACCACCCATAAAAAAGCCGACTGAGTGAGTCGGCTTTTGGACAAATGACAAGTTGGACTAGTCGATTAGCCCTTGGGAGATTTTATCGGATGCTTGCAGCAAGCGCTCCAATACACGCTCAGTACTGATCGATTGGGATTTGATATGGATAAACGGAATGATTAACACCGCAGAGGCGCCGTGCACACCAATAATCGGCACACAGAAATCGGTCACGCCATCGACAAAATCGCTAGCGAGCTGGATGTAACCTTGATCAACCCCTTTGCGCGCGCGCGCCAGAAAGCGCTCGATTCGCTCCAAATCTACCGTTGCCGATAACAGCGGCAACCAGCCAGCCTGCACATCCGGCGTGGCGAAACCATAGAGCAAGGCGCCGGAGTTAGTATCAATGAGGCGGCGGCGGTAGCCGACACGCACAGAGAAACCGAGATCCATCGGGCTTTCCAAACGAGCGACCACCACTATCTGATCACCTGAGGGCACTACTAAATGGCAGGATTGCCCCAACTCGCGCGTCAATTCTTTCATTACCGGTAGCGCCACTTCGAGCAGGGTTTTCGCCGTGCCCTGAGAGATACCGAGAGTGAAGAGTTTGTTAGTAAGCATGTAGCCGTCGCGCCCGTCGGGCATCTGGGTGATAAACCCGCGATATTCGAGCGCGAGCACCATGCGGAATAATTCACTCACTGAGCGGCCAAGTGCGACGGCCATTTGCGAGGTAGTCATAGGTGATGAATTACGTGCAAGCAGCTCGAGAATGTCCAGCCCCTTCTCCAAGGCCGGAGCACGATATTTGCGTTCGGCATCGTCGCCGCTGTCCAAAAAAGCGCTGTCGAGTTCTTTAGTCATAATAGAAGTCATAGTATTTTTCTCGTTATTGTTTCCCCGTGTCCCTTATTAATTTATAGCTCTTAGAACAAATTCAGGTACAGCCTAAGGCCAAACTTTATCCTTGTTGTCACAGGATTCTACCCACACACTCCCGCTTTATGCGTTCCACTTTACGCAATTCGATAAAAACGTAAACTTGTACCTATGAAAACACTTTCAATTTCGCTCAATTTGCACCCAGTAAGTGCATGATGAACAAGATTAAGCCAGTTTTTATAGATAGACAGATACTTGTTTGGCGCCAAACCAACGACAGGCCAGTCACTACCCCACATTAATCGCTCCGCACCAAATACCCCAAGCAGGTGTTGAATATAAGAAGCAAGCTCTGCCTGCCCCTGATCCTTACCCGCTTCAGTGGGGAGGCCTGAAATTTTGCAATAAATATTGGGCAGTTTAGCGATGCTTGCTATGGCAGTACGCCATTCATCGGAGGGGCGATCACCGGCAATAATAGCGGGCTTGGCTGCATGATCTATTACGATAGGTAAATCCGGATGGCGTTTGGCAAACANNAGGCACTGCAACATCGGGCGCAGGCCGCGCAGTTTGGGCTGCTGTGCAAGATGGGCGATACGCGCAGGCGCTGACTCCGCCGCTAAATCCACCCAGCCCACTACCGCTTTGATAAATTCAGATTGCGCCGCCACCGCCAATATATAATTGGTATCTGCATCACTCTCTTGCGATTGCACTAGCACTGACCCCGTTATTCCAGCCGCTTGCGCCAAGGGCAGAAAATCTTTCAAGCCAAAATCGCGATAAATAGCCTTTAAATCAGGCGTTGGCCAGATGCAATCATGCTCGCCAATTTGCCAGAAATGCTGGTGTGAATCGATCATTTAGTAGCCGCCTCAACCTTATCGCGTGCGCGTGAGTAAAGCGCAATAACAACAAAACACACCAGCGGGACACCTACGGCGAGGTGAATACTGGTCATATCTGATACCAATCCCATCACCGCAGTGAGCACAGCTCCACCGATAATCGCCATGATGACCAAGGACGAACCCGCTTTGGTCAAAGGCCCGAGATTTTTAACACTCAAGGCAAAAATGGTTGGGAACATCAGCGACATAAAGAAACTAGTCGCCGCCAACGCGAGCAGACCGGTGTAGTTGGGAACCAGCATTGCATAAGCGCAAAGGGCGATATTAGCGATTGCATAAAGCCACATTAACCAAGCCGCGCGGAAATGCCCCATAAGTGCCGTTGCTACAAAACGGCCCACCATAAAGACGACCAATGAGCCCATTAGATAATTCGCGAGTGTTTTCTCGCCCGTGCCCGGCACTGCCTCCTGCCCGTAGCGAATCAGGAAACTCCAAATGCACACCTGCGCACCTACATAAAAGAACTGCGCCGCCACGCCAAACATAAACTCGCCATTGCGCAACAAAGTTTTGTAATCAGCCCAACTGCCCGTGTGCTCCTCTGCCGCTTGATTATCAATACGCGGGAATTTTACGATCAGCACCATCAGCGCCCAGGCCAGTACTATCAATCCAATCACCAGATAGGGTCCCTGAACCGCTTGCGATTCAAACTGATAAAACTGCTCAAGCTGCGTTGCACTCATCACCGCCAGCTCTTCAGTGGTCGGCTCATTGCCGGAGAGGATAAATTCGCGCCCGATCATAATCCCGGCAATGCAACCAAACGGGTTAAACGACTGGGCAAAGTTCAGACGCCGCTCAGCAGTAGCAGGATCGCCCATGGCAACAATCAGCGGATTGGCCGATGTCTCCAAAAACGCCAAGCCGCTGGCGATCACAAAGAGAGCACCGAGAAACAGCACATATTCGCGCTCTGCGGCGGCGGGATAAAACAGAAATGCGCCCGTGGCATAAAGCAACAATCCAAACACCACGGCGGCTTTGTAACCGAAGCGTTTCATCCAAAGTGCAGCGGGAATCGAGAACACAAAGTAACCGGTATAAAAGGCAGACTGCACCAAACCGGCTTTGAAATCCGATAGGGTAAATACCTTCTTGAACTGGGTGATCAGAATATCGTTAAGGTTGTTCGCCATACCCCACAAAAAAAACAGGCTGATAATCAGGATCAGCGGTAACAACAGGTTTGCAGATTTATCGTTATGGTTCATTAAGACTCCACATTGTCATTATTAGATGGAGAGCGCCCGTTATTCAGCGAGCACCTAATTGCTATTTCAATCCAATTTTGCAGCGCAGCAAGATTTACTTGTGAAATATAGTTTATTAATAAAAGATGCTACCATAGAGTCATAGCAACTATAACAATTTTTATACGAGTTTAACCTAATGATCCTGGCCAATATTAACGATTACCGCACCCTCGCCCGCAAACGTCTACCGCACTTTCTATTTGAGTATATCGACGGTGGCGCGTTTAGCGAGACGACACTGCGCAATAACCAACTCGACCTGCAGCAGATCGCCCTGCGCCAGCGCGTATTGCGCAACGTTTCCAGTATCTCCACCGAAACCACATTATTCGGCCAGAAATTTTCACTGCCGCTCGGTTTATCGCCAGTCGGTATTGCCGGCTTGAACGCACGACGCGGCGAGGTGCAAGCGGCACAAGCGGCTGAAGAAGCGGGTATCCCTTTTTGTTTATCGACTGTGTCCGCCTGCTCGATTGATGAGGTGCGCGCCGGGGTCAACAACCCAATCTGGTTCCAACTTTATATGATCCGCGATCGGGGTTTTCTGCGTGAAATGCTCGCCCGCGCCAAAGCCGCTGGCACTAACACGCTGTTATTCACCGTGGATATGCCCGTGCCCGCCACCCGCTACCGCGACATGCGCTCGGGTTTATCGGGTGGCAGCCTGTTGCAGCGCAAACTCACCCGCATCGGCCAAGTGCTCACTCGCCCGCAGTGGGCATGGGATGTCGGTCTACTTGGTCGCCCCCACTCGCTCGGCAATATCGCCCCGATTCTCGGAGATAAAGCGGGTATCGATGAATTCTGGACCTGGCTGGGCGCCAACTTTGACCCCACTGTCACCTGGGCCGATATCGACCGCATCCGCTCAGAGTGGGACGGCCACTTCATCATTAAAGGAATTCTCGATGCCGAGGACGCCAAACAAGCCGCCGCTATCGGCTGCGACGGCTTGATCGTCTCCAACCACGGCGGCCGGCAATTAGATGGCGCGCTGTCCTCGATCAAAGCCCTGCCGCGTATCGCTGATGCCGTGGGCGATGACCTCAGCCTGATTCTCGATTCCGGCGTACGCTCGGGTTTGGATATCGTCCGCGCCATGGCGCTGGGTGCCAAAATGGTGATGATCGGCCGCCCCTGGGTTTACGCCCTGGCGGCGCGACAAAAACGCGGGGTAAAAGAAGTAATCGATATTTTCGCGAAAGAAATGCGCGTGGCAATGGCGTTATCTGGTTGCACAAAAGTGGAAGATATCAGTGCGGGTATGCTGGAAGAATAAACCTCGGGCGAGGAAATCCGCCCGGGGGATCTCGCTCACTCTGCCACCATGTCGACCATAGCCGCTGGTGCCGGTTTGCCCAAGCTATCGATATCCAGCCACAACTCGGGACGCTCCACAGGCGTTTCTTTAGGCAACGTTGGATTGTCCAGTGGAAATACCAAACGCTGCTCCAGATGCGCTTTTTCCAGTACATCTTTCACCATGGGATCGTTCAAGAAAATTTTGTCGAAGCTGCCATCGGCAATAGCGCGATTCAAGCCAAGCTCCAGGTCAGAGGCAAGCTTGGTGTTGGTTTTTGACGTAAACAGATAAAAGGGCATGCGATACACCAGCATGATCCGCTTTTCTACCGCCAAGGGCAGGTCCGGATGGCTTTGTAATTCACCCCAAGGCTCTTGCACACCGCGCGGGAAGGCATCAAAACGGCCGCCATCCACCATATAAAACAGGCTTTGGTATTTATTGGTGCGCACCACAGTCAAGCCATTGCTGGCGAGAATATTCGAGTCTGCCCAGGTAGTGCCTTGGCCAAAGCTGAAGCTTTTCAAATCAGCAAAGGTTTTTACGCGATCAAACCGCACTTGCGATGCTGGATTGATGATAAAAATCCTGTGCCCTAACAAACCTTTGTAGAGCGGGATGCGAATCGGCAACAACTGATCCTCCATCTCCTGATTAGTCGCCGCCCATAACAAATCCGAGCGCCCTTCAGCAACGTCGGCAATATTGCGCGCCTGCGATACCTCGGAAGAATCAATTTCAAATTCATAGCGAGCATCAATTTTGCTGAGCGCGAGCTTGACCATTTGCATCGCATAGCGCCCATTACCGTCAGTCGCTTCGTTGACTTTGATAATAGTTTGCGCCGACAGCGGGTGTATCCAAATACTACTGAGGAAAATCATCGCGACCGAAATCACCTTGCGAGGAAGAGTTATATTCATAGCTGACCTTTGGCTGTAGATGTTTTATGCCGATTTTTTTATGGGCTATCCTGCCTCTTTATGTC
>DQHS01000332.1:25446-38997 GCA_003524365.1 Cellvibrio sp.
CGATCAAAATTCTTGTTGATGTCAGCGGCAACCACCGATTGCTCTTCTGCCGTGGTAGCGATTTGCGTGTTCATATCATTAATGCGTGTCACCGAGGAATTAATCGCTTTGAGAGCATCACCCGCGCGGTGCGCCTGATCGACACTCAGGCTGGCTTGATCACGACCTTGTTTCATCACCTCTACTGCTTTCTGCGAACCGTCCTGCATGCGCTTGATAACTTCTTGAATCTGACGCGTTGACTGTTGCGTGCGGCTGGCAAGGCTACGCACTTCATCGGCAACTACCGCAAAACCACGGCCTTGCTCACCTGCACGCGCCGCCTCAATAGCCGCATTTAATGCAAGCAGATTGGTTTGCTCTGCAATACCTTGTATCACGTCTAATACCGAGCCAATTTCACGGCTTCCTTCAGATAAATTATCGATGACGATTGCAGCCTCGCCCACCTTACCTGCCAGCAGTGAAATAGTTTGTTGCGTTTTATCAACCTCCTGTTGACCGGCAATGAATTCCTTCATCGCTGTTTGCGCCAAGGTCGCTGCTTGGTTAGTGTGATGCGCCACATCGATTACGCTATTGGCCATCTGTTGTATAGCAGAAGCGCCCTGCTCCGTTTCGCGCTTTTGCTGTCCGATCAATTTTTCATTTTGCTTGGATGTATTAAGCAAATCGTTTGAGGCAGACATCAAGTCCGCTGCTGCTTTTGTTGTGCTACTCGTCATATGGTTGAGTTGTCGATTCAACTCTTGCAGGGAACCCATGATGCTATTGGGCGATGAGGCCTCAACGGTCAAGCGCAGGTCACCATTGGCGATTTGTTTAATAATATCCGCCGCTTTTTCAGGTTCTCCACCGAGAATTTGCAGCAATTTTTTTATCGTCAACACAGAGAAAGCCGACCCTATCACTAGCGAAAATGCGGTGACTATCATCATAAAGAGCTGGAAATTATTGGTTTCGTCGCGCACGGCCCGAACGCTTTCTTGAATTTCTTTTTCCTGAAAATCAATCAAGGCGTTAATGCGCTTTAACCACTCCGCGTAAGACGGAGAGATGTCCGACAATAAAAAACTCCGCGCCTGTTCATAGTCATTTTCATTAAGTAAACGAATGCATTGGGCTGTGAGGCCTAACGTTTGTTTTTCAATAGTTTTGATCGCATCCAATAAGCGCTGTTCCGCAGGATTGCTACCTTGTTTGGAGGCGTACAAGCGGTCGAGCAAAACCGCTGAATCTTGATAAAATTTATCCAGCTTGATGATATCGGCCAAGTGATTCTGGCTGAGGTTCAGATTGCCGACCAAAACCGCATCGCGAATCGATATAGCCCGGTCATGAACGCTGCCACGAAAGTTAATCGCCTGACGTTGTTCAACCGAGGTTTGCTCGGCAACGTTAGTGAGTATCTGATCTGCGTTTCTTATCTTAAGAACCCCCATTACGGTGGTTAACATCATCAATAACAGCAATAGAGCAAAACCAACATACAAACGATTAATAACATTCATAAAGCAATTGAACCCGCAGTTCGTTAAAGAATAATAATAATTGTGGATGCTCTCAGGTGAGAGTGTAGGCGAGGACTTGGGTATGCAATAACGGAAAGAAAGAAAAACCAGGCTCAGGCAATACAATTAGATACATTGTCAGCAACAATCACTATCACCGGTCTGAATTGACGCTAGCTGCAGCGGCGGGTAACGCGCGGTAACATGCGTAGCCCACGCCGTAGTGACTGACAATTGACATAGGGTTATCAGTAAGGGCCTCCAACTTGACGCGGAGTCGGCTTATTAATAAATCCAACGCCCTGCCCTGCTGACCTGATTCAGTCTCACCCCAAATGGCTTCACTCAACGCTGTGCGGTTTACCACTTGCCCTTCGTGGCGCAACAGAAATTCAAGTGTTCGATATTGGGATGGCGAGAGGCGACAGCGGCTACCATTACGAATCACCACCTCCAATGATGAAGGAGCCAAGGTAACCTCAAGCTCGGGGTTGAGCGCTTTAAGGTCTTTACCCCGGCGCCGCATCACCGCCCTTATTCGGGCAAGCAAAACACTTTTATTAACCGGTTTAGTGACAAAATCGTCCGCGCCAAGATGCAGAGCCTGTGCAACATCGTCGGCCCGCCCAAAGCTGGTGACAAAAATAATCGCCGGGCAATCGGGCTCACTCACCAACTGTTTAGTCAGTTGAATACCGCTGATACCGGGCAACTGCCAATCCACCAATAACAGTGATATCCCTCTGCTTTGCCAATCCGAGGCAAGAAACGCTTCGCTGGATTCGAAACAATGGCATTTATAACCGTAGGGCTCCAGCCACAGACTGATAAGTTGCGCTATGGGTTTATCATCTTCAACAATAGCGACGGCGAGCAAGGGAGTAGTCCTTCAGGTGGATTGAAGGTGGGAATTAAAGAGCCAGAAATAAAACTTCCAGCGTTCAAATGTAACTCTGGCTCTTGCGCCAGGGATTCATCTACCTCAAGCATAGTGGTAAAACTGAATAACGCTATGAAGCTCGACCAATGCCAGTATGTTTGGCAGCGCACTGAAACGCCTTTTCTGCATCGCAATAATTAATACCGAGAATTTCTCCTGAATGGGTCAGGAGGAGAATACATCCTTGCTACAGACTCCTTGTAGCAAGCTCCCGGAGGATGCATGAAACAAGAACACTTCACCGCCCAGGCAGCGCCAACTAAAAAAAATCTATCACCCACCACCTCACCTTTCCGCTATAAACACCTTGCGATAGTAATTGGATTAACAGCGACCATCGCAAGCCCAACCGCATTTTCACAAAATGACGCAGCAGACGGCGGCTTTAATTTCCGCGCTGAACCCAGACATTGGTATATCGGTGGAAATTATGGGCGCACGCTAGAAAGCATCGATGATGGCGCAATTGCTAACGCCATTATTGGTGGCGGTTTAACGGGCATAGAAGATGAAGATTCCGATCGCGGTTACAAGTTTTTTGTGGGCTACCAATTTACTCATCACTTTGCACTCGAAGCAGGCTACGTCGACCTTGGTGATTTTGGTGTGCGGGTTGCGCGCGCGCCTGAAGCAGGGACATTAACCGGCGATACCAGTTACAAAGGCTACAATCTGGATGCAGTGGGCACTTGGCCATTGACCGAGCGCCTGTCAGCCTTTGGCCGCGTCGGCGCATTTCGTTATGAGACAAAAGAAAATTTCATCGGCACTGAAAGTTTAGCTGCGTCACTCTCCCGTGACGATAATGATACTGGCTATAAATTTGGTGCCGGTCTTGAATATTCGTTTAACGAACGTTTGTCGGCGCGGATTGAAGCCGAGCGTTACCGTATTGAGGATATGCTCGGCGATAACAGCAGCGTAAACTTTTATTCGCTTGGTCTTGTCTATCGCTTTGGCGACCGCGCCGCGCCACCGCCAGCAAAAGAAAAAGACCCAGTAGTTGCACAACAAGAATATTGCAGCAAGCTGGAAATTCAATTTGAAATTAACCGCGCCGATATCCCGCGTGCAGAAACCGAGCGTTTAAATGCTGCCGGTGCCTTTCTCAAAAAATACCCGGATACCAAAGCAGTCATTGAAGGCCACACCGATAATGTCGGCAGCAGCCAATCAAATATGCAGTTGTCGCAGCGCCGTGCCGACAGCGTATTGCAATATCTGGTCGGCCAGCAAATTGATGCCGCCCGTATCTCCACTCTTGCCCGTGGCGAAGAAGAGCCGGTGGGAAACAATGATACCGACGCAGGTAAACGCGAGAACCGCCGCATTAATACCACGATTGATTGCGTGAACGATGTAGTTGGTTTGTCGCTACCAGAAGCGCGTATCACTATCGCAGCATTAGTAGAATTTGATGCGCATAGCGTAGCAGTGGACGAGCGATACCATGCAGATCTGGAAAAAGCAGCTAACTACCTGCGCGATAATCCCAATGTCACTGCTCACGTTGAAGGTCATGCAGCGGATTTAACATCACTGCAAAAAGCGCAGGAAATATCCGAGCAGCGCGCTGCGAACGTCGTGGATTACCTGGTAGAAAAATTTGCTGTTGATCGCACGCGACTCACGGCGGAAGGTTTCGGTAAAACCCGCCGCGTCGCTTACAACACGACTGAAGAAGGCAAGCAGAAAAATCGTCGCGTTAATATTGTGTTGAATTATTCAAACTAATTGACATTTTTTTCGTAGAAAAAATCCCACCCGTTTTTAACAGGCGGGATTTTTAATGTGCTTACGAAAAAATGTAGTGCTAATTACAAAAACCTCACCTCACAAAAAATCGGATAGTGATCCGAGGGTGGCGTGGAGCCTTCGCGATAGGTAATCAGGTTGCAGCCAGACAGGGTAAATTTGCTGGCAAAAATATAATCCAATTGCACATTGGGTGTTGGATTCCAGCCGTTGAAAGTATTGCCGGTAAACAGGCTGATAAGTTGTGTTTGATTGATCAAGGTATTAATCGGGCCACTGCCGGGTGCCGCATTTAAATCACCCAACAAAATGGTAGGCAACGCCCAATTTTGATTAAGGCTCGCAATTCGGTCGCGAATAATGTTCGCCGAACCTTGTTGCGAATTACCATCGACTCCCCAGTGATTATTAAAAAATATAAATTCGCGGCTATCGGCTTTTCTGCGCAGCTTTATCCATTCGCTGGTACGTCTGCCCCACACATCGGCCACCAACTCAATAATGCCGCCCTGCACTACATCAAATGCATCGTTGCGATAAATAATTTGGCGCTGCGGCGATGAAGACCAATTTCCACCGAGACTGCCTTTAATATAATCGTGCTGTTCACTAGTTGCCTCCTGAAAGCCAATTACTTGCGGCAGTTGGGTTTTAATTGCAGTAACCAACTCGGCTTTGCGGTTATCCCAAAAGCGCTCACCCACATCACCAGCCGGTGTAGTGCGCACGTTATAGGTCATCACTTTCAATGTACCTGCGCTGCTGGAACTACTGCTCGAACTGCTGCTAGATGAATCGGTCGGGCCAAGATATTCAAAATCCACATAATTCAAATTGAAATTACCGGTTTCAAAATAGGCCTCTAATTCATGCGCACCTTGGTCGAGAGATGCCTCAATACTCACGTTCTGCCAGGTTTGCCAATTACCGGTATTGGTAACATTAATGCGATTGCCAAGGTCGCGGCCATTGAGTTTCAATTTGAAATAAGTGCCGTTGTTAGGCGACGCAACTCGCGCCGTTATTTTGTAGCGACCTTTGGTGCTCACATTCACGCTGTAACGTAAATATTCGCCCGGCGCGATCCAACCGACGTTGTAGCCGCCGCCCGAATCCGTAGTGAGTTCAATATCCACATTATCGCTGCGCAATTGGCCGCCGGTATTACCCGCCGTAGTATCCAGAAAGCTGCTGTAGCGCTCCGCTTCTACGCGCCCCGGAATGGCATGACCACAATCCGTTTGCTGGCAAGACACCACATCGACCCAATTTAAATTCCAGCCGCCGGTAGTGGCGTACACACCCAGGCTGTAAGTACCTGCATTTATTTTCACCACTTTGGAAAAAGTCTTCCAGCTTTGCCAACCGCCCGTACCGGTGATTGCAAGCGTGCCCAGCTGGATAGAACCGCCATTTAAATCCAGTGACAAGCTGCCGCCACTTTCGCTCGCAACACGTGCACTTATTAAATAATCGCCCGTTGCAGGAATAACCAAATTGTTAAAGCTGAGCCACTCGGTGGGTTCAATCCAACCCACATTAAAACCGCCGCCGGTATCGGTGGTCGCTTGGATATCAACATTACCGGTGCGATACACATTGCCGGTATTGCCGGTGGTGGTATCAAAAGCAGCGGCATAATCCTCGGCTTGATAGGGTGCAGCAGAACAAATTTCAGCGTAACTTAAGCTGGCAAATAGAATAAAAGGCAATAGCCGTGCAGGACGTTTTAAATAGGGATGCATGGAGATTCTCCGATGAGGGTAGTAGAAAAGTTGAATTAATTATTAGTATGGGAAAAACGCAATGCAGTTAAAGAACTGCAGGAGCGAGTGCAGAAGCCTAGCCCCAAAGGCGAATGATTTGCTAGTCAGTTTAGGCTGGGCGATAAAGTGGCTAAAAATTAGGAGCGTGCCAGTTGCACAAATAAGTGGGACACCTGCGCTATCGCAATGATTTCATTAGCGTTAACGCAGGCTTTGTAATTATCGTAAATGGTTTTTAAGGCGTGCAAGAGTCGATAGGGTTTGAATACGCAAATCTTTATCGAACACATCAATCGTAAACATAAATTCATCAATCGCGAGTTCGTCGCGCAATTGCTGTAACCCGTCTAAAATTTGCAGCTCATCGCCAATTTGCGATAAGGCTAAAAATTCTTGTACGTTATGTTTCTCCCCTGCCGACCAATCGATATCAGCAACCTCAACCGGTGGACGCATCCACATAGGCTCACCGCGAAACAAAGCCACGATGCGCTGAAAACTGGTGGAGGCGTTAAACATCGCCTGCGCTTCGGTTTCGCCCCATACAACGGGCAAACCTAAAATAAAATACGGTTTATCTAACTGCGCCGACGGGCGAAATTCTGCGCGATAGCGCTTGAGTGCAGCGCGCATATAGGCGGGCGCAAAATGCCCGGCAAATGAATAAGGCAAGCCCAATTGCGCCGCGAGTCCTGCGCTGTAAAGGCTCGACCCTAAAATCCAGATTGGCACCTGCGTACCTTCACCNNATCACCTGCACTTCTTGCGCGAAATTTTCTGCAGCGGAATCATCGCGTTTAAGTGCGCGGCTGGTAACCGGGTCAGTCCCCGGCGCGCGGCCTAAACCTAAATCAATACGCTCGCCATAAAGCGATGCCAGCGTACCGAATTGCTCCGCCACAATCAGCGGTGAATGGTTGGGCAACATAATCCCACCGGAACCCACCCGCAGCTGCTGCGTATTCCCCGCAATATGCCCAATCAACACCGCCGTCGCGGAACTGGCAATGCCCTGCATATTATGATGCTCCGCCAACCAAAACCGTTTAAACCCCAAAGCATCCGCCGCCTGGGCATAAGCAACGGCGTGGGTGAAGCTGTCACAAGGGGTTTCATTGATGCGCACAGACGCAAGTTCAAGCAGGGAGAATTCAACAGACATAACACAACCTCATCCGATGGATAGGGTTGTATTTTACGGGTAAAAGATCAGGTGTTGGGTTTATGTGCCGGTAGCTTATTAATTCTTTACCTGTGTAATGAGCGGTAATTACATTGGTGGATGAGATTTGTTATTTAGCCTAGGTGTGCTTCAATCATTTGATTGCCTTGTGTAGGGCACGCAGACCACCGAAGGTCGAGTTAGCCCAAAGCGGACGTTCGTATTACGGTGCTCATTTGCAATCTTTTTAACATTACCAAGATAAAAATTAATTCTTTATAGTCAACGGCTTGGAGCGTCAGTTGGATAAGATATTTTCCTTTAAAAATGTAGATGATGCACATGCTCGTTTTTAGTGCCCAGTGATTAATTCAGTTGATCTTTCCTTAGGGCGCTTTTTTAATGAAAGCTAAAAATTAGAAAGCGCGTAAGTATGGTATACAAATGTTAAAACTACCGAAGAGGAGATGTTTGTGGAAGAAGAAAACACAGAAAAAGAATGGCATTTGACACAAGAGAATTACATCCGTTTTAAAAACATCGCTCAAAGAGAAATGCTTCATAGACGGGCAATGATGGAAAGATTCGAATATCGAAATCGACGTTTGCGTTTTGTAATGCTAATATTCGCGGCATCTTTGATTGGTTTAATATATTCATTGATGTCCATTTACCTTATGGAAGGTTCATTTCTTGACAAGAAAATATTGCAGGAAGATATCTCTAATATAGTAAAAAATGATGGTGATCTTAGGGCAATAAAGCAAGCACTAATAACACAACCTAAAGTAAGTGATTTGAAAATTCTATTTTCTCCTCAAGAGAACCACTATCGGGATGGCGTTGCTCTTTCAATAGTTCTTGATGATGTTCGCCTTTCAGCTTATCGAACAGGAGATAAAACTATTCTTCCTAAATTGGAACCGATCATTCATGAATATGAAGAAACCAATCCTTTTGACAAGTTACAAACAGGCCAGAAGGATTACTTCGAGAATATTCGAATCAAGACAGGCATTGAATACCCAAAAATTTCTAATGATGTTAATAACTTAGCGGATGAACTGTTTCAACAGAACCAGTTAGTAACCGAGTACTTGTCAGATTCTAAGATGTCTTTCTGGATCTCAGTAACTGCGCTTTTTTTATCCTTATTAATAGGTGGATATCAAATATTCTCTTCTAGACCTGAAGCAATGAGGAGAATACTTCTTGGAATTTTGGATGATAATAATGGCCAAAAGCAAGAGCATCCTAACAAATCAAATCTGAAGGACACCAGCGAAGCTGGTGTTTCTGCTTGAGGCGTTAAAGCTCAAGAGTATCAGGAGTTAAAAAAATTGAGTACCTACGGACAAGCAATGGCTTCTGAAATAGATCAAGCGTTGCGGTTGCTGAATCAATACATAATCGAAGGTTACGATGGGTCAGATATTAAAAATCTGCTCTCAAAAATAGCTTCAGCAATAGAGTTATTCCTTAAACGGGATGTGTTTCCAAAAAAAAACAACCGAGATAATTTTTATTCATTCATTGAAGAGCTAAAAATACATTCTATTAGTCAGGTTAAAATCGACTTTATTCATGCTATAAGGCTTGCATACAATGATGCTAAACATGATCCAAATAGTGTCATAAGCATTCTTAAAGTTAAGGAGTTAATTGAAAATCTGAAATTAGTTGTTGGTGATATTACAACCAATGGTATTGGTCGAGTAGGCTCTTCTGTGAAAGCGGCTACAACCAGAGTATTTTGGGTATGTGCATGGGATCATTATATCGGTGGAGAAACAGAGGTTACCGTGTTTCTTCCTAGCGAATATGATGGTTTTCTGGGGGCTCACTCAGTAGACCATGTAAGTATTCATGGCTTGAAATGGGACGATTTCAAAGTTGATCTTCCCAATTTCGGGGCAGTGCACCCTCACGAAGGACTTATACCAGAAGGNNGAAGGTGATTGTTTAATACCTTTCGTGTTCGAAGGTGAATACAGCTCTTTAATAATCTGTTTATCAAAGTATCTGAAGGATGTAGACCTAATCCCAGGTTTGGCGAGAGAAGATGACCCCGTAAACCTGCTACAAACTGCTGTGATGGCTGTGATTGACTCTTACGCCATTGATCCCGGTGCATCAAAAGAACTTCAATGTGTTAGCGCGCTTGCTTTAGCAAACAATCAGTACGCAGTACTTCCAAAATTTAATGACCGTATAGAACACTTCATTAGTAAAGTGGTTGACGTAATAGATCAAGCACCGTCGCAAGTAAAGTCGTCTTTAACTGGGCCAATATGGGTCACAAAAAATACCTATGATTCAAGTGAATCAATCTATAGAGATGATGCTATTAGAACGCTCATTGATTCAAAGAATAGAATTGCGTTGGGAGTCAGAAAGCTTTAACAAGGCGCTGCTGTCGGACAAATTTTCCGCTGCGCTCAAAATTGGCCGCATAGCGCGGCGTTATGCTCAGGAAAATATGAACCAAAGAATAGAAAAATTAGGTAATTATGCCCAGAACGAAAGTTGGCTCAACCATGAGCTCGACTCTCACCAAACATTGCGATCTAAGAGATTACCGCCTTTTTAGTGAAATTAATTCGCGCTTGCGCGATTTACAATTAGTGAACTTTCGAATGATACTTTCGCAAATTCTAAAAATTGAGCCAATGGCTCCGAAAGAGTTGGCAGAGGAACTTTCTTTTATATGGGATGAAGTGCTTAGTTCAGTTATTAAAGAAATGCTCAATCACGCCAAACCCAATATAGGCGAATTACACGTTAATCTACGCGAAGAAATGGCTCTTGAGATGGCAAGGCTTATGTCCTTCATATCGGAAAGGATTGTTTCTGATCGAATGAGCGGACGATTAATTTCAGAAATCAATCCTACAATAGAGCGAGAACAATGTTTTAGTGAGGCTGGCAGAAATAAAATATCGAACACAGCAGTAAATTGCGCCGAGCATATATGGATAAAAAAATATAATGAACGATGGAAGCCAAAATCAGAGGCTGCGCTAAAAAAAGAAGAAGTAAAGAGGAAGACAAAAGTTATCGCTAAAAAAGTAGAGGAAAATCATTTCATTCCAAAATCATTTATAAAAAGATATTGGTCTGAAGGACAGTTCGTTTACAAGAGCATCAAGACATCGAGTGGAGTAGAAAATAAAAATCGAATCCCTCTTGGTAGCTGGGGATTTCGAATTAATCTTTATTCCGATTATCTAGAGGCTTACTTCGGCCTTGTTGAAGGAGATGCAGTTAAACCGATTGAAATGGTCTTAAAAGTTGAGCCATTGAACTATCCTCAACGCGAAGCGTTAATCGGATTTATTGTAATCCAACGAATAAGGAACCCTCACTTCATGGAATCTCTGGCGAAATCAATGGCGCCCGTGGTTGCTAATGAGGTGGGTGAGGACAAAGCAAAAGATAGAACCTATATGAAGCGGGTTTATGAAACCCTGTATAGCCAAAACGAATTTTATGACCAATTGGCAAGGCCAATTCTTTTTAGCCGCTGGGTGGTCGTTCGCTCCGAAACACCTGACTTTTTGCTGCCTGATGCATGTAACTTATTTGGTAGTCACAAAGGCCAACAGTATGTGTTTATGCCATTAACTCCTAGAGATTGCTTGATTGTACTCCCAATTCCGGTAGATGAGCCAAGGATTGTTCCTCACTATATCAAAGCAACTGAGTCGATGGTGAAGGACATTTCTTACATTTTGTATCGTGCTGCAAGAAATGAATTTTTAAGTGCAAGTGCGGCTAGTTTGCATCTCAACGATGAAGAACCTGACACTGTCATGCAGCGGATAATTCTGACTCTTGCCAAGATCACCGACACGCGGTAGTAAAAGTTTTGAGAGTTGTCGCTTAATCTGCAATAAGGTCCTACTTCCGCTAATGGCCAATTTTCGACCTTCGGCGGCTTGCTGCGCGAAGCGCGCACTACTCGATGGAAATGATTGTGATGAGAGAAAGTTTAAAACGAAAGATTATCGAGGTATGCGACAAGAAAATCCTTACCAAAGGCGCTAACGTTGGGGTTTCATTCTATGCATTTTTTGCGAATAAGAACGACGACCCTGAATTATTAATGGAAGCGGCGCATTGGTGGATTATGGTTCACAAACTGGACCATTTTGAAAAAGCAGTGAAAATTAAAAGCTTGTTAATCTAACATATTTGACTTCGGCAGCTAAAAAGCTGCTTTGGCTTTTACCGGCGAATTGTGTGTTAGTTTTTCATTGTTTTATCCAACGCCTCAATCTTCTTCAAAATATCCTCCGCCTCACTCGTCAGCATCGAGTAAGACCGTATATCGCCATTGCGTTGTGCGTGCATGGCTTCTTCCAGTTTTTGCAGATATTGCTTATTGAGTGCTTTAAGCGGGTCTTTTTTGAAGAACGAGAACATAGTCTTTACTCATAATTTTCTTTAGCTAACTATTACGGTTGTTAATAAGTTTTGGTTCAATCCATTCGACGGATTTTAAAAAAGATAACCTCTAGAACGCATATAAAAAGATCGACCGTTTTTCAATTTAAATTTTTATACATACCAAATAGGGCGCAGCAAGCAGCGCCCCTACGGGCGAAATTCTATTTGTAGGGGCGCCGCTTGCTGCGCCCGTGTTGTTAGATTTAGAAATGAAAAAAAGATATGTATCTAAGCGCGCAACATCTATCTCGGTAGATAACCCGAATGGATTAAAGGGCGACGAAATTGCTTTGGAAGCCAGAATTGTCACCGTGGCCGATGTGATCGAATCCATGGCAACCTCAAGACCCTACCGACATGCGTTAGGGCTTGATAAGGCGCTGGAAGAAATCGAACAGCACGCCGGTACGCTATATGACAAAGAAGTAGTGGCCGCCGCACTTTCACTTTTCCGTGAGAAGGGATATCAACTTACGTTGAAGGTGTAGGTTGCTTACCGAACAGTTCATTGATCTCGCTTCAGGTAGGCTCGTTGGAATCAGGCTGCAAGAGCAGCACCCACTGCGTCTAACATCACCCGAGCGAGGTTAATATGAATTCGATCAATGAAAATCAAACCGAACACAATCATGAAGATTTAAGCGGCACTGATGCTGTAGAGAAAATCAAACATATTGTTGATAAAGCAGAGAGCTGTTTTTTCAGCACGGCTATTGCGATAGCTGAATCTTGCGGCACGCGCCCTATGGGTGTGCAAGAGGTGGACGACGAAGGGAATATTTGGTTTCTGAGTGCGAATGATAGCCACAAAGATCAGGAAATTGCGATAAATCCCAGTGTTACATTGCATTTTCAAGGCTCGGCTCATTCAGATTTTTTAGTCATTAAAGGTACCGCCACTGCTTCACGCGATGCAAATAGAATCAAAGAATTGTGGAAACCCATATTTAAAACCTGGTTTACCGAAGGCGAAAATGATCCGCGTATCTCGGTTATTAAAGTGGCGCCAACTGAAGGATATTATTGGGATACCAAACACGGCTTCGCTGTGGCGGGCATTAAAATGGCTATTGGCGTAGTAACGGGTAAAACGATGGACGATTCAATTGAAGGGAAGGTAAAACTGAACACATTCAATTAGCCTTATCATTTTGCTCTATGAGAATTTTTATATTCTTGATAAGCAGACGTCAACGTTCGCATGAAGACTATTCTCACTGTGGAGTTAATCATGAAAAGTGCAAAAAAAGTTATAGGATGCATTTTCGCTCTTGTATTTTCCCAGTCCGCATTTGCCATAATTATCGAGGGAACATTTTCCGGGCGATTAGGTTCGTTCATCAACGACAACATGGATGTCACCACTGACGCAAAATTTTGGCGCAACAATGAAAATGAATACCAGCCTTTTACCGGAACATTTTGGTATGACACTGAACTCGCAGGGCCGCCAATTAATAAAGAACGAATAAATTCCTCACTTGTTCAGTACATCCAGGAAGGTGATTGGCTACACACTACAGTAGTGGGAGCGAACGGTGAAAGCCTGGAAGTAAACTCGCGCGGTAGTTCACGCAGTTTTTCCAACAATCCAATAGATGGTGTCTCGATTGAACAATACGACAACGGTCTTATTTCTTATGGAAGGCTGACCATGTTTTACGATGATTTCAAAGGCAACTCACATCGTGCCGGATCGCTTTTAATTGCTGCAGACACACCTGTAATAAATGGGCTTAATCTCACCCAAAGCTTTCAAATTGCGTCTGACCTTGATGCTAATGATCAGCCCATAGGTTCTCTTGGATCAATTGGCTTTGGAACGCGAGGCGTGAAAAATGGAATTCACTATGAAGGCCAGTTTTGGGGTTCACTTACCCAATTTGAAATCCACCCCAGGGCGTCAGCGGTTGTATCGGAACCGTCATCATTATTTTTATTTTTAGGCCCGCTAATGCTGCTGTTTTG
>DQHS01000071.1:0-61610 GCA_003524365.1 Cellvibrio sp.
TTGTCGCCTGCGCGGCGCTTTACCCTTATGGCGATATGGCCGAATTATCCTGTGTGGCAACCCATCCAGATTATCGCAACGGTGGACGCGCTGCCGCGCTCTTGCAGCAGATGGAAAATCAGGCGCGCAAACAACACATCAAACAATTATTTTTGCTGACCACTCAAACAGCGCACTGGTTTATCGAGCAGGGATTCGTGCAGGGCAAGATTGAAGACCTGCCCATCGCCAAACAAGAACTTTATAACTACCAACGCAACTCCAAAATTTTTATAAAAGCGCTGGAATAAGTCTAACTGAAGCCGCTTCCGACACTCTCGGGAGCGGTTGATCCAATCTCTTCCCAAATGATACCGAGCTGCCGGAAAGCCCGCAGTTCTGGTATGATTTCGTCCATTCCACCATCCAAATTCACCGCTGTTAGCAACCTGCGACACGCTTTACGAGGTTAATCCTTATGCCAATCTATCGTTCCAAAACTACCACCGCCGGCCGCAATATGGCTGGTGCTCGCGCATTATGGCGCGCTACCGGCATGAAGGACGGTGATTTTGATAAGCCGATTATCGCCATCGCCAACTCATTCACCCAATTCGTACCCGGTCATGTGCATTTGAAAGACCTCGGCCAACTGGTCGCGCGTGAAATTGAAAGGGTTGGCGGTGTGGCCAAAGAATTCAATACCATCGCAGTCGATGATGGTATTGCCATGGGGCATGACGGCATGCTCTACAGCCTGCCCAGCCGCGACATCATCGCCGNNGCCGACTCGGTCGAATACATGGTCAACGCCCACTGTGCTGATGCGATTGTGTGTATCTCCAACTGCGACAAAATCACTCCCGGTATGCTGATGGCGGCGATGCGCTTGAATATCCCGGTGATTTTCGTATCTGGCGGACCGATGGAAGCCGGTAAAACCAAATTGTCCGAGCACAAGCTGGACTTGGTGGATGCCATGGTAATCGCGGTAGACGACAACGCCAGCGACGAAAAAGTGAATGAATATGAGCGCTCAGCCTGCCCAACCTGCGGCTCCTGCTCAGGCATGTTTACCGCCAACTCGATGAACTGNNATATCGCCATGGGCGGCTCAACCAATACCATTTTGCATTTGCTGGCCGCAGCACAAGAAGGCGACGTGCCTTTCACCATGTTTGATGTTGATCGCATGAGCCGCAAAGTGCCGCAGCTGTGCAAGGTCGCACCTAACACCCCTAAATATCATATGGAAGATGTGCATCGCGCCGGCGGCGTAATGAGCATTTTGGCCGAGCTGAATCGCGGCGGCCTGCTTCATAATCAATTGCCCACTGTTCACAGTAGAACCTTTCAGGAAGCTTTGGATAAATGGGACATCATTAGCACCTCATCTGAAGCGGTAGCGACATTCTACAAAGCTGGCCCTGCAGGCATCCCAACCCAAGTAGCCTTTAGTCAGGCAACCCGCTGGCCTACGCTGGATGGTGACCGCGCCGAAGGTTGTATTCGCTCTGTTAAACACGCCTACAGCAAAGAAGGAGGACTGGCAGTACTCAAAGGCAATATCGCTATCGATGGCTGTGTAGTTAAAACCTCCGGAGTAGACGAAAGCTGCTGGGTCTTCGAAGGCAAGGCTTATGTGGTTGAAAGCCAGGATAAAGCCGTCGCCGATATTCTTGACGGAAAGGTGAAGGAAGGCGATGTAGTGGTGATTCGCTATGAAGGGCCAAAAGGTGGGCCAGGAATGCAGGAAATGCTTTATCCCACCAGCTATTTGAAATCCAAAGGCTTGGGTAAAGCTTGTGCACTATTAACTGATGGTCGATTCTCTGGTGGAACTTCCGGCTTATCTATCGGCCATGTATCACCTGAAGCAGCAGCTGGTGGAGCGATTGGCTTGGTGCAAACCGGCGATATTATCCGTATCGACATTCCAAATCGCAGCATCAATGTTGTGCTGACCGAAAATGAGCTGGATGCCCGACGCGCCGCAGAAAATGCCAAAGGTGCTTTGGCCTGGAAGCCCACTGAGATTCGTCCACGCAAAGTAAGCGCATCATTAAAAGCCTATGCGATGTTGGCAACTAGTGCGGACAAAGGCGCAGTACGAGATTTAACCAAACTGGATTGATCGAAATACCGCTGCAGGATTACTGCAGCGGCATTATTTATCGGCCGACGAAAAACACCTTTTGGTTTAAGATTTAAGCAATAAAAAAGCCAGCAATTGCTGGCTTTTTTATTTAACAAAACTAATACAAATTAATTCTGTGCAAGAGCTTCCAATCTCGCTTTTTCTTTTTCAGAATAGGTGACCCACTGCGCTGCAACTTTAGAGCTACGTGCATCTTTACCCGCTTCCTTAAAGAATTTTACCGCTTCATCAAAATTCTTTAATTCAAACTCGGCTTGTGCAACAGTCAAATTCGCATGGTCAACACGCTTGAGCTTGCCAGCTTTGAGAGCTTGACGCCCCCATTTGGAAGCTTCTTTAAACTTGTCAGTTGCTAGATAGGCTTGCGCAAGACCGATAATTAAATCACCTTCAGTAGACTTTTCAGCTGCCTTTTCATATTCAGTCAAAGACTCTTTCGAGTTTTGAGCTAAACGTAGGGAATCGGCAAGTAGCTTAAGGTTCTTAGCCGTTGGCTCTACAATCTTGTCAGTGTAGATACCCTTTCTAAGCACTTTAGCTGCTTTGTAAGGCACCTCTTCTTCCAGGAACATACTTGCCATGCGAATAATATCTTTCTCGGTCGTCAAACCACCCATCAGGTAACAGGTTTCCAGCGCATGAAGAGAGTCTTTAGGGCGCTCAACAACATAGTAAACCTGTGACAACTGCTTCCAATATGCCGCTTTGGGATAGTGCTTGATCAATTTCTCCAAAACTACCAAGCCGCTTTTGTAATCCTCTTTATCAAAATACAAACCACGCTGCAGAACATACCAGGATTCAGCAGGAATCTTCCCAGCTGCCTCCTGATTCTTTACTGCTTCGTTGATATTGAGCAAAGCATTGTTATTGTCTTCAAGCTGATAATACAGTGTCGAAAACATGTAAGAATCTTCTGGCTTGATGGTGTCCGAAAACTCGGTCCACTTCAATAAAGTTTCCAATGCTTTTTTCGGATTATCCAGTTGCGAGTACAACTGACCAACGATACGAATTGTTGAAGCTTCAGTTGCGATAGGCATATTGGGCGTTTGAGCGAGCATTTTATTAAAGCTTTCTATCGCTTTAGCATAATTCTCGGTGCCCAAATGTGCATAGCCAGTGTATTGGTAGAGCAACACTAATTCATAAGCGTTAGCTTTAGCTTTATTCGCATCCATTTCATTCAAAAGCTGCATTGCCTTTCTTGGATCGGGCTTTACAGATTCGTCTTGTGGCTGCAGATAATTGGCTGCCTCTGTAATTTTCTTACCAAAAGATTCGCTCACATTCGGGAACTTACGCTGTTCACCGGCGTGTTTATTTTTTGCTTTCACCTGAGCCATTGCGCTAGAAATTTCTACAGCACCTGGAACAACTGCATCAATTGCTTTACTCACCAACAATGGAGATACAGCAATAACGCCAGCCAACAATGTGCGGCCCAGAGCAATTGAAACGGCAGGAAGTACGTGTTTCATTTCATTACCCCTTATTTCTGCATCTCGTAGGTGAAACGGTTCTTCACCCCAGGAACTTCAACGGGCTTACCATCAACCACTTTAGGCTTGTATTTGAACTTCAACGCAGCTTTGACAGAGGCGCGGTTAAATACAGAAGTTGGCTTGCCGTCTTTGGTCATACATTGATCCTCAATTGCCTGAGGATCACGCGTAGTGCCAGTCTCAGTTACCGTGTAGACAACCGTGCAGTAGCCCTCTATGCCACGTGATAAAGCTGTACTCGGGTATTCCGGAGGAACTTTAACAATTGGAAGATATTCACCTTCACTAAAAGCCAAGGAACCCGAACCCACATCTATACCGGCTTTGGCAACAGGTGCGGTCATATTCAAAGCTTCACCAGAAACATCAGGAGCATCGAACTCAGGCTCCGGCAAATCTGGTGGAGTTTCCGGCTCTTCTGGTTTCTCTGGTTTGGCGTCTTCAAAACGGGTTTCAATTTTTGTATCAGGCATAGTGATATCGGGAATTTTGGCAGATTTTTTCTGCGTCATTTCGCCAAGATCATTGTTAATTAATTGATACATCAAAAAAAGAAGCAAAAGGGTAGTGACCACCCCTAATGCTGCTGCAATACCTACTTTTGCGAAGTTCATAGCAACCTACTTCTTCTCGGTAGAGACAGACACATCGTTAACACCGGCTTCACGGGCGGCATTAGCGACTTCCAATACATATTTAAGATCTGCTTCGGCATCAGCTTGAATCGAAACAGAACCGTTAGGGTTGTCTGCACGCATCCGCTCAATAACCTTGGCAACGCCACGTGGATCAATTTCTTTTTTGTCGATCCAAATCTCGTTGTCCTTACCTACCGCAATCAAAATACTGGCATTCGGCTTATCTTCACCAGTTGTGGCATCAGGTCTCAAAACCTCTTTACCAGTCTCTTTAATGAAGGTTGCCGTAACAATGAAGAAAATCAGCATAATGAACACCACATCCAACATCGGAGTAAGGTCAATAGCCTGAGCTTCTTCATCAAGTTTTGCTTTATTCCTGCTCATGAGACATCTCTTAATTACAGGTTAATATTGCACTGTCACTCAGTGATCCATTGTTAAATGGTCAGCGAACAAGCGGTCTTCACGCTCAGCAATACGCGCCAGATAGGTGTTTACAAATATGCCAGACAGCGCTGCAACCATACCCGCCATAGTCGGGATTGTTGCTTTTGATACACCACCTGCCATTGATTTCGCATCGCCACCACCAGTTAGCGAAAGTACACTAAATACTTCAATCATACCTGTTACTGTCCCCAACAATCCCATTAGCGGGCAAAGGGCAATCAGCGTAGTAATCATGTCCATATTGCGATTGATCTTGGCAGACATGCGCGAAATCATTGCTTCGCGAATTTGATGAGCATTCCAGGATTTACGCTCTTTGCGTGCCTCCCAACTTGCCAGTGCTTGCTGGACATCGCCTTTCAGACCACCCTTGAAGTACCACGCTCGTTCAAAAACGAGCGTCCACATTACAAAGGTAAGGGCGGCGATGTAATACATCAATGAACCGCCCTGATCCATAAAGGCTCCAATGGCTGCAAATGCGTCCGTTAAAGCCTGCATGTGTTATCTCCTACTTATTTGCGCTCAGAGTTTTCAGCAATGATGCCGGTGGTTTGCTCATCCAAAATCTGAACAATCGCTTTAGCACGACCATTAACCAAGGTGTGCATCAATACCACAGGAATTGCAACTACCAGACCTTGCACGGTTGTTACCAAGGCCGCAGAAATACCACCTGCCATGTTTTTAGGATCGCCGGCACCGAAAATGGTAATAGCTTGGAAGGTTTCAATCATACCGGTCACGGTACCCAGAAGCCCCAACAGCGGTGCGATAGCAGCAATAATCTTCAGAACCGCTAATCCACTCTCGATACCAGGACGCTCTTTCAAAGAAGCTTCTTCAAGTTTCAGTTCAAGAGTTTCGGTATCAACATTTTTGTTTTCTTCAGCAACTTTAAGCACACGACCAAGCGGGTTGTTAGTATTTGGCTTATCAGATTTCAACTGAGCCTTAACTTTGCCGCTCATCAAGAACAGAACCAACATCCGCCATAAACCCAAGAAGATACCGATGAAGCCCACTGCAACAATTACATAACCAACTTTACCGCCTTGATCTACTCGCTCCAGAAAGGTAGGAGTATCAATTAACGCAGTTAGCAATTGACCGCCAGCGGGACCTGTTGGATCAACGCCAAAATCTACAATACCTGATGATGCGTTTTGCAATGCTTGAGCACCAGCTAAATGATCTTCTGGTTGGCGAGGCAACTCCTGAATTTTTGAACCATCAAACGTCAGGTAGGCGCCGTTAGATACAAGGTTGTAACTACCAACACGAACAACTTCTTGTTCAGCTTGTTCACCGCTAGGTTTGATCACTGTTGCGTTAAACTTCACCACACGACCAGTTTCAACCATCTCGCGCTGAACTTCGAACCACAGACGCTCAATCTCCTCAATATCCGGCAGACGAGTATTGCTGTTCATTTTTTCAATCAACGCATCAAGGAACTCGCCACGACTTGGGTATTGGGCACTTACGATAGAAGTCCCCAATGTCGCGCGCAAATCACCTGCCGTCGAGGTCAAATGGCCAAAAAGTTCTTTCATAGAACCCAAGCGCTCATTTAGCTGAGCCTTCTTGGCTGCAACCAAAATATCCTGCTCTTGATATTTTTTCTCAAGTGCTGCGGATCGAGCTTCTTCTGCCTGGCGGGTAGCTTTAGCCTGCGCCAACAAATTAGCTTGATTAGACTTGTCGCGCGCAAACTCAGCTTCGCGCTGCTTGTGCTCGGCTGATTCACTGATTTGCGATTTTTTTACCATATCCAACAATTGATCAAGAGTTTGTGCTTTTTCTTGAGCAACAGCGAAGGTGCTGCTTAGTAGGCCAGCAACAGCAAGCATCAGACAGCTTTTAACAAATTTCATTTTCATTGTGCTGCCTCCGGCGCCTGAACAGCCATGGTCATAATGTCTTTAGACGCTTGGTTACGCGCAATACGCAAGCCTTTCAGGATGCGACTGTTATACGAACCATCCAAAGCAACCCATTGACCTTGAGATGAATCATAGGTACCACATTGCTTGGCATCAGTTGTTTGGTACATCAAAGAAATACGACCGACGCGGAGGATGTTTACTTCGCGATCTTGACCATCAATTGGTAGGGTGCCCTTGTAGGCTTCGATGGTGTTACCGTACGTAGATTCAATTTTGTAGGCCTCCAGAACCTGACGGAATTTCTCTGAAACAGAGATATCAGCACGGTCCTGGTTAGTGCGCAGCATCGCAATACGATCTTTACGCTCCTGCACTTGGAAAGGCTTATCCAGGCCGACGAATTGCTCAAGACTATCGAGCATGCGGAAGATCAACGGTTGGATTTGGCGTTCGATAACAGTCACTTTCTCAACTGATTGCTCCAGCTCCTGAACCACAACCAACTGCTTGGCAACTTGCTTTTCCATCTGGGCGTTGAACACGCGGAGATCGTCGATCAGCTTGTTTTGTTGTTTGAATTGTTGCGCCAGATCGTCAGTTTCCTGAGCCAATCTATCAATGCGCTTCTGGGAGTCTTGCGCCAAAGTGGTTTTGGCTTGACCGGACTTGAGTACTGCATCCAGAGTTTGATCTGCCATGGCAACGCTACCCATTAGCGCGCCGGCAGAAAGCATTGTGGTCAGAGCCACCGCTTTCAATCGCTGCTTTTTCATAATCCCCCCAACTGGGTGTTCAATCAAGTGAGTTTGTGGCAACAGGCTGCCACAGACGCGTTATCCACGTAGCCTCTTCGAGGCGGTTAAGAACGGCGGCATTGTAATAAGCGCCATGGCCTACTTCCAATGATTTATCCTACAACCTTCTGCGTGTGTATTTAGGTATCACGCCGGTAACATATAATGAGTTTTATTACTGCCGCCGGTAACACAAAAAAGAATTTCAAAAAACAAAATCAAAAAACACATTTAAAACAACACTTTTGGTTCTTAGCGGCAACTTATCGCTGGCGCCGAGCATACACCAAAAACTCATGCGGCACTGATGCCAGCTCATCTCCCGCTGTAATTGATTCCAACACCCAATCCAGCTCGTTTAGCGCATCAAAAAACGCGTCGCCTTCAGGTTCAACAGCAACACGCGTCAAATAAATCCGATCAACAAATTGCAGCGCCGACCGATAAATTTCTGCACCACCAATAACCATAGCCTCATCCGACGCCAGCAGACCCTGCGCCACCAGCTTGTGCGCCTCAGACAGTGCTTGCTCGAAACTATTGGTAACAACCACCCCATCAACAGCCGACCATTCCTTACTGCGGGTAACAACAATATTGGTGCGCCCCGGCAATGGCATCCCGATGGATTCATAGGTTTTACGGCCCATGATCACCGGCTTACCCAGCGTGACTGCTTTGAAATATTTTAGGTCTTGCGGAAGATGCCAAGGCAGCTGATTGTTGCGCCCAATAACACCATTTTTTGCTGCCGCCACGATAATGGCCAATTTCATGCAATGCCTTCGCCCTTACTTATTAACCACTTATTTGCCAACAACCGAAACACCATTAAATGGCAATAGGCGCGACTATACGCGGATGGGGTTGGTAACCTTCAAACTCAAAATCATCAACTTCGTAGCCGAATATATTCTCCGGCCGACGCGAGAATCTAAGTGTAGGCAAGTTTTTTGGCTCGCGTGTTAATTGTTCGTAAACTATGTCGCCAGTAATATGATTACTGTAGAGATGACAGTCACCGAAGGTATGCACAAAGTCACCCACACCCAAGTTACATTGCTGCGCAATCATATGAGTCAAGAGTGCATAACTCGCGATATTAAATGGCACCCCCAGAAACAGATCTGCACTGCGCTGGTAGAGCTGGCAGGAGAGCCTGCCCTCGGATACATAAAACTGGAACAAGGTATGGCAGGCGGCTAGTGCCATGCGCCCGTGTTCGACATTTTGCTGCGGACTCATGGATTCGTCTGGTAAATCAGCTGGATTCCAAGCGCTGACAATCAAACGGCGCGAGTGGGGATTCTTTTTGATTTGCGCAATGACTTGGGAAATTTGATCAATTGTCGAGCCATCGGGACAAGCCCAGCTGCGCCACTGTTTACCGTACACCGGCCCCAAATCACCCGACTCAGTTGCCCACTCATTCCAAATCTTGCAGCCTCGCTCTTGCAACCAAGTTACATCGGTACGCCCTTGCAAAAACCATAATAACTCGACAATCACACTTTTCAGGTGGACGGTTTTGGTGGTCACCAACGGAAAACCTTCATTGAGATCAAAACGCAATTGGCGACCAAATACTGAGCGCGTGCCGGTGCCGGTGCGATCACCGCGCTGGACACCGTTTTCGACTACATCGCGCATCAACTCAAGATATTGCTTCATTAACTAACCTGTACTGAAAGATTTACACTGTATTAGGTATTTTTAGAGGGCTTGCCGATAAATGCGTAGGCGTAAACCAGCAATCCCACGCCCAGAATAAACATGGGCACACAGAGCAACTGGCCGCGAGTCATCCAGCCTATAAGATCTATACCCTGATCCGGCTCGCGAACGAATTCAACACTGAAACGGAAAATCGAATAGCCGATCAAAAACACACCTGATACAGCACCGCGCGGGCGCGGCTTGGCGGAGAACCAGAATACAATCAAAAACAGCACCAATCCTTCAAGGAAGGCTTGATAAAGCTGGCTCGGATGACGCGCAATGCCTGCGGGATCCATTGCCTTGGGAAACACCATCGCCCAAGGTACATCACTTACACGCCCCCATAGCTCCTGGCCGATAAAATTACCCAGGCGGCCAAAACCCAAGCCGAGCGGCACGATCGGCGCGACAAAATCCATCACGCTGACAAAAGAACGATTGATCCGATAGGAGTAAATAATCATCGCCACTATCACGCCAATCAAACCACCATGAAAGGACATACCACCCTCCCACACGCGGAACAGCCAGAGCGGATCACTCATCCACTGTTCGAAATTGTAAAACATCACATAGCCGAAACGGCCGCCGAGAATTACCCCGAATGCGCCATAGGTAATAAGATTTTCGACTTGGGATTTATTGACCGTCGCATTAGGCGCCTTGGCGCGATGCATAGCGACCAGCCATGCGCTGACAAACGCCAGCAAATACATAATCCCATACCAATGCACATTAAAGGGTCCGATGGTCATATCACCGAGGGATATGGGGCCTATTGGAATGGTAAAAGCAACGGGATTTAAATCTGGGTATTGCAACATAAGCAGTTAAACCTGGGACAGCTCGTTCAGTGGGCGGTGATTATGGCGCGTAATTGTGACTCGCCCAAGACATTTATGTTCATTCACTTGCATCCGAGGTGACGGGGCGAATCAGGCGTGTCAAACCAGTTTCGCGCAACTCGCGGGCGATGTGGTCGCGAATGAGGTCGCCATTGGACATGCGCATCACCTCGGCAAGTAACTGTTTTGCGCGCTCGAAGGTGATACCACGAATAACGGATTTTACCTTGGGCAGATTAGTTGCGTTCATTGAGAGCACATCAAAACCCATGGCCATCAATAGGATAGCTGCACCGGGATCACCCGCCAGTTCACCGCAGATACTAACACTGATACCCGAATCATGCGCTGCGTAAACGATATATTGTAACGCGCGCAAAACGGCGGGATGGAATGCCTGATAAAGATCGGCCACTTGCGCATTATTGCGATCCACAGCAAGGAGATATTGGGTGAGGTCGTTACTACCGACTGAAAGGAAATCCACGCGGCGCGACAACTCCGGCGCAAGATAAACCGCTGCCGGCACCTCAATCATCACCCCAATTTGCGGCTTGCGCACCCGATACCCCTCTTCGAGCAGCTCTTTGTGCACACGTTGGATCAGCGCTTTAGACGCATCTACTTCCTGCATATTGGTGATCATTGGCAGGAGAATACGCAAGTTATCCAAACCTTCGCTCGCCTTTATCATGGCGCGAATTTGTGCGAGGAAAATCTCGGGGTGATCAAGCGTTACGCGAATACCACGCCAGCCGAGGAAGGGATTGTCCTCTTCGATGGGAAAATACGGCAAGGCTTTATCGCCGCCAATATCGAGGGTACGCATAGTGACCGAGTGGGGCGCAAAAGCCTCCAACTGCTCGCGATAAATCGCACGCTGCTCTTCTTCGCTAGGAAAGCGATCGCGCAGCAAGAACGGCACCTCGGTGCGATACAAGCCAACACCTTCTGCCCCCCGCTCCAGCGAGCGCACTACATCAGCCATCAAGCCGGTGTTGACGTGCAACGGTAAGCGGTAACGGTCTTTGGTTTCGCAGGGGAGATCCTTAAGTGCCTCCAACCCTTTTACCAGCGCCTGCTCCTCAAGGAAGATCGCCTTGTATTGCTTGCGTAGTTGCGCGCTCGGATCGCAGTAAACAGAACCCTTGTAGCCATCCACAATAATCGGGCGGCCGTCGATCTGGGTAAAGGGCAAATCCACCGCCCCCATCACCGTGGGAATATCCATCGCACGCGCCAGAATTGCCACATGGGAATTAGATGAGCCCTGCACAGAAACCAATCCCGCCAGTTTCTCTTTGGGGATCTCCCCTAACATGGAAGCTGTCAGCTCTTCGCCGATCAGAATGGTTTTATCGGGATAAACCCGCGTCTTTTGGTTCGACTCCTGCAAATAAGCCAGCACGCGCCGCCCTAAATCACGCAAGTCGGTAGCTCGCTCGCGCAAATAAGGATCATTCATGCTGTTGAAAATATTTTCGTGCTCGAGGATAACCTCGCTCCAAGCGTAGGAGGCGTTGGCGCCCTTGCGTATACGGTCACTCACTTCGCCGCCAAGAGAGGCATCGTCGAGCATAGCGAGATAGGCATCAAACAGCGCCTGTTCTTCACGGTTAATACGTGTCTTTAATTGTTCACCGAGAGATTTGATATCCTCGCGCACCGCCATCAGGCTGCGTAGGAAAAAGGCGATTTCGGCATCGACATCTTTGCAGGCTTGATAACGCACCGAGCGCAGATCAGCAGAGGGCGAAATCACCACTGCCTCACCAATCGCAATCCCCGAGGCGCCGGACACACCGATAAATTTGGCCTGGGTCGCTTTGGCACCCACCGGCACCACACCACCGGTCGCTTCGGCATGGGCAATCACACCCGCCAGTTGTGCCGACATAGTGACTAAAAACGCCTCTTCACCTTCATCAAAACGACGCTGTTCAACCTGCTGCACAACCAACACGCCGAGCACTTTACGGTGATGGATAATCGGCACACCAAGGAAAGCGCTATAGCGCTCCTCTCCAGTTTCCGGAAAGTATTGATAGCTGGGATGCGCTTCGGCGTGCTCTAAATTGATTGGTTCTTCGCGCACAACTACGCGCCCAACCAAACCCTCACCCGCCGCCAACCGCACCTTACCTACCGCATCTGGATTGAGCCCATCAGTCGCCATGAGCACATATTCGCCCTTGGCATTGCGCAGGTAGACAGAACACACCTGGGTTGCCATTACCTGCTTCACCCGCGTAACAATAATCGCCAGTGCGGTTTTCATATCGCGCGCGGCGTTTACTTCCAGAACGATGGAGCGAAGTGAATTTAGCATAGGGGTTGGTGATCAAGCCTGTCAGGTGGATTAGTTGGAATTATAGGTACTTTCTTAATCGGTGCTTTTTTAATAGATACAGTCGTTGTACTGGTTACAAATATTAGCGAACACCACCGGTACTATTCTCCAAATTCGCGTGGAACAATGACAACTCTTTCAGTGCACGGCGATATACATCACGTTTGAAGGAAACAACTTTGCCCAAAGGATACCAGTAGCTCACCCAGCGCCAGTCATCAAACTCAGCGCGACCGCCATTATTGAGGCTCACCTTGGCGTCATCACTCAGCATGCGCAGCAAAAACCACTTCTGTTTTTGTCCGACACAAAGCGGCATAGAATTGTGACGCACCAAACGATGCGGTAAACGATAACGCAGCCAGCCGCGGGTACATGCCAGAATTTGCACATCTTCCTGCCGCAGACCAACTTCTTCATGCAACTCGCGGTAGAGCGCCTGCTCCGGTGTTTCGTTGGGGTTAATGCCGCCTTGCGGAAATTGCCAGGCATCATGACCACCAACACGCCTGGCCCAGAGCAATTGACCTTGATCATTGGTCAAAATAATACCCACATTAGGGCGGAATCCGTCTGAATCTATCACGGGCGAATTATCCATATAAAAGGTTTTGCTGTGGCAGAAAACAAAACTCCAGCGATAAAGAGCGGACATGTTCCACAAAACAGCGTTTTCCGCACTATATCAGGCTGGCTCAAACCCGCAACCCTGAATCAAGGAAATGGTTTTTCATTGAGCGCACCAGCTGGTGCCGCTATCCTAGCGCCCCTTGCAGCAAGCCCTGCAAACTCTCTCTTCATCTATATAGGTAAGCACCGTGGCACTGGCGATTTTTGATCTCGACAACACCTTGATTGCAGGCGATAGCGACCACAGCTGGGGCGTGTTTTTGGTGGACAAACAATTGGTGGACGCTGAAATCTATCGCCAAGCGAACGATGGCTTTTATGCCGATTACAAAAACGGCACGCTCGATATCCGCACCTATTTGCAATTTTCGCTCGCACCGCTCACTCGCCACAGCATGGCCGAGCTGGAAAAATTACACGCAGAATTTATGCGCGATCATATTGAGCCATTAATGCTGCCCAAGGCAGAAGCACTGCTGCAACAACATCGCGCGCAAGGTGATCACTTGCTGATCATCACCGCTACTAATGGTTTTGTGACTCGCCCAATCGCCAAACGCTTGGGTGTGGATGACATTCTTGCCACCGATCCGGAAGTAGTTGATGGTCGATACACTGGAAATTTCGTTGGCGCACCCTGTTTTCAAGCGGGCAAAATTACCCATCTAGGGGAATGGCTTAAAGACCGCCAGCATTCCCTGGATGGCGCGTATTTTTACAGTGACTCGATTAATGATTTACCGCTTTTGGAGCAAGTCGATCACCCGATTGTAGTCGACGCCGATGAGCGGCTCACTGCTATCGCCAACGAGCGCAATTGGAAAGCAATAAGCCTGCGCTAGGCAGGCTTATTGTGATTCGGGGTTAGACAACGCTAACTGCTCTAGGCTAAATAGACCCGCGCAAACACCGCTTTTAAATAATCGGTTTCGGGGATAGCCGGATGGATCGGATGATCTGGCCCCTGCCCACCCTGCCCGATAATCTGCACATGGCGATCCAAATGGCGACCAGACGCACGCACGATTTCCAGTAAAGTATCTTTGCCTAAATGCATTGAGCAGGATGCTGAAACCAACAACCCATCACGCCCCAATAAACGCATACCCAACTCATTAATATGGCGATAAGCCGCTTCACCCGCTTTTTGGTCTTTGCGCTTTTTGATAAACGCCGGCGGATCAAGCACTACTATATCGAAGCGCTCGTCGCTTGCGATCAACTCTTTCAGTACATCGATAGCCTTGCCCTGAATTGCGGCGACTTTATCGGCCACACCATTGAGCTGGGCATTTTCCAATACCGCATCGGTCGCCGATTCTGACGCATCCACACAAAATACTTCGCTAGCACCGGCAACTGCAGCTTGCACACCCCAACCGCCAATATACGAAAATACATCCAGCACTCGCTTACCCTGCACATATTGCTGCAAAAGAGCGCGGTTCATACGGTGATCGTAAAACCAACCAGTTTTTTGCCCTCCATGTACAGGCGCCATAAAACGCGTACCGTTTTCCACCAGCTCAACCAATTCCGGCACTTCGCCATAAGCCACTTCGGTGTACTCCGACAAACCTTCCAACGCACGCGCGCTGTGCTCATTGGCGAGCAGAATGCCATGTGGATTCAACACCTGCACCAGTGCCTCAACGATTTCATCCTTCACCAACTCCATACCCGCACTGGCAATTTGCACTACCAGATAATCGCCAAATCTATCCACCACCAAACCCGGAAGCAGATCAGCATCGCCAAAAATCAGGCGATAAAAAGGCTCGTCAAAGGCCATTTCACGCAAGGCGAGCGATTGTTTGATGCGATGCACGAGAAGGGATTTATTGAGCGGGTATTTTTCATCACGACTGACCAAACGACCGCATATCAAACCATTCGGATTAATCAGCGCGATGCCGAGTGGCTTGCCGCTATTAGTTGTGACTAACGCCTGCTGGCCCATCGCAAAAGATTTCAATGGCGACTTGGCGATATCCACCTCATTGCTGTAAATCCATAAATGACCCAGCTTCAAACGGCGATCAGCTTGGGGGTTAAGCACAAGAACAGGCAGACTCATGGCAAGGCTCACATAGCAAAAAAAGTGCACGGATTATAAGCCTTGTGCGACTGGGACACAGAATTAAAAATGCGCCAACTGCAAAATGCGCCAAAAGGAAGAGCGTCATGCCAGGGAAAATGCTAAGAAACGCACAAATATCGGGTGATTTGGTCGCGGGAGCGCGTTTTTTGAACGCTTGGCACTTTATCATTCAAAAGATATGAGCTAACGTTAGCTGTGGCCATAAGTCCTAATAAGCTCAAGAGCTTAGCGCAGATTCTTTATGCCATTTATACCATCGAATTCAATACCAGCCGCCGCCTTATAATCAACTTACGGCGGTCGGTAACCTAGGAAGACACCATGCATACTCTAAAAACGACGACTATTGTCAGTGCAGCAGTTCTCAGCCTGTTACTTTCTGCCTGTGGCGGTGGCGGTGATTCACCGCTTCTCAACACTGGCAACTCTTCTAGCTCCGTCAGTTCCGGCACTGTAGACACTACAGAGCCAAGGGCCATTGGGTTCGGTAGCGGAAGCAATTTTACGGACGGGACAATAGGGGTCAACGGCGGCTCAGATCTAGCACCCGGCACCAGCACCATCCTGACTATTAATATTGTCAGCAGCACCAATACACTAGTAACAACCCCTGTCCAAGTGACATTCAACTCAAGCTGCTATGCCGCAGGTGAAGCCGAGCTGACAAAGGGCACCGAAACGACTAACAAAGTCACCACCGACATTGGTCAGGCAACTATCACCTATACAGCCAAAGGCTGCGTTGGTGAAGATGAGGTCACCGCAACGGCCATTATCGGCAATACCGCCAAAACAGCTCGCGTCACCCTCACAGTCGCGCAAGATACTGTACAAGCAATCGATTTTATAGACGCAACCCCCAGCAAAATCTTCCTCAAGGATAGCGGCGGAGCGCAAACGTCAACCGTACGTTTTCTGGTTACTGGCAGCAAAGGCACCCCCATTAAAAACATTCCACTGAACTTCAGTTTGAGCACACAGCTTGGCGGTATTGCATTAACCACATCAACAGCAACAACGGATAGCACCGGCCATGCATCTACTGTGGTGCAAGCAGGCACCATCCCTACCGCCGTTGAAGTAATCGCCACCCATTCAAATATCACTGCCCGCTCCAACGAATTATCGATCGGAACCGGCATGCCGGATCAAAACAGTATGTCGATTTCAGCCTCACGCTTTAACCCTCCAGGCTGGGACTATGACGGCGAACCAGTGAACATTACCATCCGTCTCGCAGATGCGTTCAACAACCCGCCAGCAGATGGCACATCCGTTCAATTTTTAACTGAAGGCGGATCGATTGATACCAATTGCACCACAATAAACGGCGCCTGTACCGTAATTTGGAAAAGCCAGAGCCCAAGACCCAGCAATGGCAGAGTCACCATTCTCGCCACAACCGTTGGCAATGAAAGCTTTAAAGATGTTAACGGTGATGGTCTCTACACTGCTAATACTGATATTTTTAGTAGCTTCAATAATGGCGGCAATTGCAACCCTAACGTGCCTCTCTCCACTGCCGAGGCAACACCCGGCGGTAATGATGAGCCATGTGATGACTTGGGAGAGGCTTATCTCGACCAAAATGAAAATGGCGAATTCGACACAGGCGCCAACGCGGAAGACTACGTTGACTTCAACATAAACGGCAGCCATAACATCGAAAACGGTATTTACAATGGCGTTCTCTGCGCTACAGAAGGCTCTACTTGCACCAAACAACCTGTAACCATCCGCCAGGACATTGTACTGTCGATGTCCAGCGAACAGCCTATGACACAAAATGGTCGCCTGTTGGGACAACCTGAAGCGATTGAATTAAGCGCCAACGAAACCACCATGTTTACCGTGACCCTGGCGGACATCAACGGCAATGCGATGCCGGTGGGAACGACCGTATCCCTGAGCACTAGTACTGCCAGTGATGTGACTATCAATCAAAGTATGAATAGCGGCGTGGCGAGCACCCTGAACCCGACTGCATTCACCGTCACGCTGAAAGCCAGTGAAACCAAACGACCAAGTGGCAGCTTCAACATCGTTGTCACTTCACCCAAAGGCCCATCTTATAGTTTCAGCACTCGCTTGATTCCAAGACCATTGGAAAATACTGCCGCCATTTACATAGGCAAGAGCAGCGGCGCAACCTTCCTGGTTGGGCAAGTGGATGTAGGTATAGAAGACGCGGTATTGCCTCCCGGCGGCTCAACCAGTCTCTCGGTCAGTTTTGTTGACAGCAATGGCAGCCTCACTACTGGTAGCGCGACGGCGACGTTTACCTCTCAATGTGTACGCGATGGCACTGCCATCCTGACTGATTCCAGTGGCCAACCCACAAGTACAGCCAGCACCCAAACCGGTCGCGCCACACTTTTCTATAAAGCTAATGGCTGTATTGGAACAGACCTAATTACCGCCACCTCAACGCTACCCAGCCTGCAGGTCAATACCGCTACTGCCACACTGAACATAACGGTGGCGACCGCACAAAACATCGTGTTTGACCGTGCAAATCCAGCGCAAATCAGCCTGAAAGGAGGCGGTGGCGTAGAAACGTCGGACGTCCGCTTTATCGTAAATGGTCCTAATGGACTACCAATGTCCGGCGTTCCAGTAACACTGACATTAAACAACAGTGTCGGCGGTGTATGCCTGATTTCTGGTGCCACTTGCACTCAAGAAGTGTTAGCGACCAGTAATGCCTCGGGGATAGTCAGCGCACGGGTTCAAGCCGGTACTATTACCACCACCGTCCGTGTTACTGCTTCCACCGAATCCGGCGGCACCACGATATCGACGCAATCTTCAGGGTTGGTTATTTCTACGGGCATTCCAGATCAGGACAGTATGTCGATTTCAGCCTCTCAATATAATGTGCCGGTTTACGTCGAAGGCTTTGAAGTGGATGTAGTCATTCGGATGGCAGACGCCTTTAACAACCCGGTTCCCAAAGACACCTCGGTCAGCTTTACCACCTCAGGCGGGATAATCGACAGCTCCTGCTCTACTGATGAGTTCAGTACTTGTACCGTTACTTGGCGCAATCAAAACCCAAGACCTGCCTCTGGCAAAGTGACTATTTTGGCAACCGCCTTGGGGAATGAGAGCTTTGTTGACACCAACGGCAACGGTACCTACGACACCAGTGACACATTTGCAGAAAGCGGCAGCACCTGCTCTCGCAATGCGCCTACACCTACGCTGGTTGATCCATCTACTGCGTGTGATGACTTGGGCGAAGCTTATTTGGATAGCAACCGAAACGACACCTACGATCTTGGGGAGATATTTATTGATATCTTTGGTCCTGGCAACTCGTTAGTTAAAGATGGCGTAAGAACCGCAGGTAATGGTATTTACGATGGCGCACTCTGCCCGGCAACAGGTGCAACCTGTACTCGCAATAGTGTAACCGTACGCCAGGATCTCATGCTGGTTCTGGGTACTGGTGTAGCAGATACGACAGGAAACAGACTGATTGGCCAACCGGCTAATATTAGTATGGCTGCGAATAGCATCCAGACCTTGCCAATCATTCTCCGTGATACCAATGGCAATAGCCTGCCAGCCGGTACGACAGTGACCGTAAATAGCACCAACCTGACGGGAGCAACAGTCACACTGAGCCCAACAGCAGTGACTGTAGCGGACAATGTAACCGGCCCAACCACCTTTGACCTTGTTGTAAAAAGAGATGCAACTGCGGCCTCAGGCCAGTTCAATCTGGTTGTAACCGCACCGGGCCGCCCGGCAGCGGAATACACATCAACCGTCACTTCGCTGTAATCCGGCTTTATTAATACCCCGATTCGGGGTATTAAGGCCAGCGAACCCCGCCCTGAAAAGCGGGGTTTTGTTTTTCTTGCACCTCACTTTCCTGCGATTATCCATTCCACCCCATAAACCATCAGCACAAGATAATTTTTCCCGCGCGAGCTCACAGGCTCGACTTAAATACGCAAATAAGTAGGTAAAGAGTTTAAAGGCGATATTCAAAGATCAAGAAGCAAAGAAAGCCGGGTATCCGTGCAGATCTAGCTGAAAACTCCAAGCAGGGATACAGGCAAGGCTCGCCAGATCGGCATGTCGGCGATGGGCGAGCATCAAAACGTGTTAACAGGAGGGCGTACAACTGGCAAATGAATCTAAATGCTAGAGGATAGCATTACATGGCAAGAACAAATTGCGCCGAAAACTACACTGATCCAGCGGTGATTGATCTATTGCTTAGGTGCGAAATGCTCATCGCTTAAACAAAATTGGCCCCATTACGGGGCCAATTTTTTCAAGATGACAAACTTAGGGTTGTACAAAATTGACCGGAATGCTGGTCGCTTTAATACCGTATTCCCCGTTAGCAATTTCTTCGCCGCGCGGCGTTAAGTCTAATGCACTTTCCGATACTGACATATCGTAACCACCGTTACCGATCCAGCTATTAGCAATCCAGCCAAATGGCACCCGNNGCCAAATGGCAACGTGCTGTTAGTCCAAGCTTTTGCGTTCGCACCAGCCAATACGCCTTCACTCAAGCCACCCGCAGCATTATCAAACTTGAATGCATCAACCTCAGCTTGGGACTCAAAACCCAGCGTGAGAATAGGCTGGGCATCCTCTACTTCCACATCACCCCAAATCTGAATATCGTCGATTTTAATTGTGCCATTAACTGCTCCGCCAAATTGAACAACAAAGTTATTCAATCCACCGGTACGTACAAAACCTTCCGGAAAATCGTCGGATGTACGCACTAACTCATTCCACTGTCCCACCTGTAACTCGCTTAGCTCCCAGCGCCAGATAAAGTCGTGTGACCAAGTGTTATCTTGCATAAACATTTGGAAGTAGAAATTTGATCCAGCAAAACTTTCCGGTACAAACACTTTGACTTTAAGAGTAATTGGACCTTTCAAATTGAGTTGCTTGGAAGCAATGTCGCCCTTACCCACAGCAACATCCGCATCGCCACTTGTATTTGTGTTGGTGATTTCCAATGCGCCATCCACTACCGCAGATGTTGCAAACTTATCCCAAATAACACTATAAGAGTCCGCGTCACCATCAAAAGAAGTACTTAATTGCTGTGCATTAACAATCTTTGTGTTTTTCTTACTGGGATCGTTAATTTCGATGAAATCCACCAACAAAGGTTCAGACATAGCGCCATTAAAACCGCCCAACTGAATACCAAATGCTTGCGCTGGGCTTGCATCGCTGAAATCCACATTGAATTTCACGGTATTCCAAGCACCAAAGGTAAGGCCTGCAAAGCTCTGCGCGGGAGTCTCTTTCCAAATCTCCCAACCGGCGCCAAATTGGCCAAATATTTTCAACCAGGCATTAGTTTCCGCCGCATAGGACGCCGGAACATAGACGCGCAAAACTACCTCCACTGCCTTATCCAGCGGAATTGCATAGAGGCTTGGCGCTTTCCAACCCTGTAGATCTACCGCACTATCGCCACCACCAGTGGGTAATATAGTTAACTTTCCGTCTGTGGCTGCCGTGGTAAGTGGCCCCCAGTGAGTCTCCCACTCTTCGTTACCCGCATCAAAATTAGCGATGTATACCGGAGGAATGCCAGGGAATACAGTGAGATTATCGAAGATCAAATTGCCGTTGACGCCTGCTGGCTTGCCGTTGGCAACAATTTCAAACCCGATTTTTTGTACTGCCGTCAAATCAAAACCGTCTTCAACATAAGCACCAATACCTTTTAGATAATCCACACTGGTCAACTTGAAATTCACCTTATTCCAGGCGTCAAAGTTCATGCTATTTGCCTGATTCCATCCGGTGTTAGCGTAGCGACCACTGGCATCTTTTAAATACATGACAATGCCCAGCTTACCGTCATCGACATAGGCTTTTGGAATAAACACATCGGTGCGAATACTGGCCCCGCGCAAAAACAATGGTGCATCCAGCGTCATAGCGTAGGCCGCCTTGTCATCCGCAGATTGCCATGGGATCGAAAAGCCCATGCCGCCATCACCATAGCCCTTTCTCATAATGCCCAGATGGTCAACCTCATTTTGGGGCGCAACAGCAGAGCCACCAAAACCACTCATCACAATCGGCATATTGGTTTTTGCCAAGCTGGTCATCGCGGTGCGCACCTTGTCATCGCTATTCCAGGTTTCGCCAAATCCGTGCACCGACAACACCAGATTACCCTGGGTGTCTGCCGCTTTAAGCTCGCGCGCGCGTCCAGCAGTGAAGGAATAATAGTCCTGACCACAACCCGCCGCGTCGATCACCAAAGGCACTTTCAAACCAGCCTTGCGGAACTCCCGAATTGCCAGTTTGTGCGCTTCTATATAATCGCCATAGCCGACGGTATTTTCAGTGAACACACTTTTTGGCCCCCACTGGTTAGCAATATTAATCATCAGGTGTGGCTGAAAGCGGTCTTGTGCAATCACTTCCAACCAGGTGCCTAACCACAAATCGCTGACGACCTTATCCAACTCATCGGCATCATCTTTACAGGTCAATGAATCATCGACCAGCGTAACCAGCGCCACCATATTTTTACCGATGATGTCCACCAGCGCGCCTTCCAGCTCTTCTTTGCGCGTGGTCTTCTTTACTTGTAAACGCACAATGTTAGAACCAATTTCTGCCACCGGCGTAATATTTTTGATTCGCTCCAATGGATTGTCACCAAACAAAATATTGGCACCACGAAGATAAACGGGTTGCCCAGAAACATCCTTCAGCATCCACCCATCCGCTTTAATAAACGGGGTGGACTCAGAGGGGCGCGGACGATCAGAGCCATCATCCACTACCGGCTCGGGAATTAACGGGTCGGTACTGTCTTTTTCGTCGCCCGCCAAACCACCGCCGCCACAAGCCTGTAGCAGCAAGCTACTCAGAAAGAGCGCCATGTAACTGTATTTAAATTTCATAATAAAACTCCAAACTGTATTAAAAGGTTGCCGTGTTTAATTGCGCATTTGATTTATTTTTTGCGACGGCACTCATTAAAGTTTTACAGTCATACCTAAGGTATAACGACGCTCTTGCACCCATAGGGATTGGAACTGATCTGCCATTTGCGCGTAACTTCTGCGATTTTGTCCGGTCAGGTTGGCACCGTTGAAACTGAATTCGAGATGATCGTTAACCCAATAGTTAGCAGAGAAATCCAAATAACCAGTTGCCTCCAACCAGTTGCCTAAATTGAGTGCTGCCGCATTGGTATTCAAACCTACACGCCCGAGATACTCCTCACTGCGCCAGTTGTAGGCGAGACGCAAGTTCAAGCCATCGCGGTCATACCAGAGAATCAGGTTGGACTGATGTTCGGAGTTTGAAGGCAGAGGCAAGGCATTGCCTTCGATATCAATGTTGTTCGATTTACTTTTTGAATAGGTGTAGTTGAACTCAAGCCCGGTTGAGCTGAGGATCTCGCCAGGCAAGAAAGTGAAGGGCTGCTTGTAGCCCATTTCAAAACCATACAAATCCGATGCCCCCACATTTCGGGTGGTATAAATATTGGCCGTGCGATCACGATCAATACCGTCGCCATCGGTAAATGGGCGCATTTCCTGAGTTTGCTCAGTGGAGGTATCGACTTCAATCAGGAACAATCCAGCCGCCAGCATGGCATTTTCATCAAAGTACCATTCCGTCGAAGTGTTATAGACATTGGCGTACCAGGGTTTGATGTAGGGGTTGCCATCATCGTTGCCGCCACCCACACAGCTCACGGATTCATTGCGTGTTTGACCGCCGCCCACTGGAATTTGGATGGGGTTACCGTCTTCATCCAATTTGTCGCACTGCTGATACCAAAGCACCAAGCCAGAGCCAACATTATTTAGGTCATTGCGCGACGTAGTCTTTGCTGCACCGACGCGAACCACCACATCGTCTTGCGGGAAAAAGTTTAAATTAAGCGAGGGCAACACATCATTAAATGAGTGCTCAATAGTTTCCGTTTCAGCAACAAACGCAATTTTTTGCCAATCGTCGTAACCAACAGAATTGTATTTATCCAATACATCCGGAACCACCGCGCGAATCACCGTGCGATCAGTGCGAATAAACTGCGCGCCAAAATTGCCTTTAAACGGAATTCCGGCAATGCCATCTTCGCTATTGAAATTGAGTTGCGCGAATGCCGTTGTTGTCTCTTCGGTAACATCGTAGGTATAACCCGGATCATTGGCGGTCTTAGTGCCCGGATACAATTTATTCAGGAACGCCAAGGGGTTGTCCCACTCAGACGGATCGAGCGATGAAACGCCACCTTCAAAGCCTTTAATAGGCCCAAAGTCGGTAAATACAGCTGTGTTAGCAGCAGAAAAACCGTTATCTACCAAGCCATTCTCCAACAAACCGGTTGGCTCTTCAGCGAATTCAAATTTGCGCCACTCTGGATACTTCTGCCAAATTTGGTTGCCGGTTCTTAGCTTGTAACGTTTATCGACCGGAACACGAGGATCATCCCAGTTGGAGTAACGTGCGGTGGGCGTGACGTAATAAAACTTGGTGTAATCCGCTTGGCGCTCACCCCAGCGCAAACCACCTTCAACCGATTCCCAGAAATTATCGTTGAAGGAAAATTTGGCATCGATGCGCGCGACATTCAGCGTGGCATTGGTATCGCTGCCATCGGCAAAGCCCTGGTATTGTTTTAATAAATTTGCATTGGAAAGATCATCATCAAATGCAAATGAGGGAACATCGCGCGAGTAATCAACGGTGACGCTGTAAATATTGAGCGGATCTTTACCTGGAATTGGGTTGCCATCTACATCAACATCTTCATCAACCCACAGCCATGCAGGAGTACCTTGCTGGAAGGTGGCCTTGCGATAATGTTTTTCTGCTTCTGCATAAATGTAACGCACGCTCGCATCAAAATTGTCACCATTGGTGTATTTCAATTGCAGGTTTGTATTAAGCGCACCGGTGCGATTACTTTCGTTGGTGGAACTGGTTTGAAAATCAGCCGCATCGATACGCGCAACATTTAATGCATGCAAAGAACGGTTTTGGGTTACGCCATCTTTGTCAACGTAACTGAAATCGATGCTATCGCCAAACTCGCTACTGGGTAGCAGGACGTTATACAGCTGCTCGTCGTAGCCAATCAAAAGATCGTTGGTACCCTCGCGTGGAGCACGTACACCATTGACTTCGTAATAGTTAGGATTGGTTGACGCATTAAAACCAACATTCACACCGCGATCATATTGCGCCATGCTGGTGTAGAACACATCGCCACGCAAAGTAAAACCTTCGGCAATATTGGATTCAAATGTAAAGGCACCACCTTCGCGCTCGCGGTCCATGTAATTGCTTTTTGCACTGAATGATTCCGGCGTTAAATACCAGTCGCCCACGGTGTCGCCGTCGCCATCAAAATCGAGCGGATCGCGCGGAGTTCCGCCACGCTGATCCAGAAATGCCAGGCGCGCGGTTTCCCACATGGAGTAGTTGGCATTGTAGGTGGTAGAGTTAAAACCCGAGAGCGTAAACGCAAAAACATCATCAAAGTTATTGCCCACGAAAATACTGACATTATGGTCGGGATCACGCGTGCTGGTGGAGCCGTCTTTGTTGGTTTCCTTGTCCGACATGTCGCCCATGGAGCCCTCAATACGAGCGCGCACCATCCAATCCTTTAAGGTTAAGGGGCTGAGGGTTTTGAGATCTACCAAGCCAGAAATACCGCCGGCCAGTGAATTAGCAGACTGGGATTTGTAAACATCGGCACCCGAAATCAAACCGGCCGGTACATCCGAGTAGTTAGCGCCCACGCCGGTAATTGTCCAAGGGCTCAGGAACTGCTCACCGTTGAGGGTGGTTAACACTTGCGGCATACCACGCACATTCAAGCTGGTACCTTCATTGGCCTCACGGGTAATTTGCACCCCGGTCACGCGCTGGAGCGAATCAGTGATGGTGGTATCAGGCAGCTTGCCGATATCTTCCGCCACAATCGAATCTACCACTACGGAGGAATTTCGTTTGATATCAATCGCTTTGGCTTGCGATGCACGCACGCCTTTTACAATAACTTCCTCGACAGCCTCATCTGCAACTGCCGGGACTACCGGTTCCTGCGCATAAACCTGCACACCGTAAAGTGCGCAGCCTATCGCCAGAACCAGAGCTTTTTTTCTGGTGGTGATACCGCTAGGTTTGATCATCTTGAGCTTCCTCGTGTTGTTATCTTTTATAAAAATAAGGGGAAACGCTGTGAGAAATTGCACTTGTTGCAGCTCTCACCGCTCCTCCATCAAGGAGGGCGGAACTGGGAAATACCCGGGTGGTTTACAGCGTGTGGCCGTCTCTCATTGCTTAAATTTATTGTGTTTCATACTGCAATATCAAAAATAAATAATATTTATGTCATTTACTTGTCTGGTCTGCAAAACCGATAATGAATCAAAATGTAATCGGTTTCAAGTTGAATTTGTGACCGGTTACATCGATTTATACGCCATAGCTAATTACGTTCACGGCCATAAAATTCACAAAAACCTATTTTTTAGTCGAAAAAAATGATGTTTTTGCTAATAATCAATATTAATCACATAAAAAGGAATAAAAAGAGGAAATATGCAGGAAAACCGATCAAAGGAAAAAGTAGGCACTATTTGACGCCAACTACAATTCGCAAAAAAAAGAATACGGTTTCACGGCATTTTGCGTGTAAATCGGTAGATAGGAGACATAAAAAACCCGGCAGCGCCGGGTTGGGGGATACAGAGTGAGTAAGTAGGGGGTTATTCGCAGTTGGCACTCACAACAACTGCTCAATCGCCTCGGCCAGCTTGGGTGAATCGGGCTTGGTCATACTGCCAAAATGCTCGACCACCTTGCCGTCCTTACCGACCAGGTATTTATTGAAATTCCACTTTGGTTCCTGACTTTGCGCGTTAAGCGCTTTGAACAAGGTATTCGCTTTTTCGCCTTTAACATGGGTGGGTGCCAACATAGTGAAAGTCACGCCGTAATTGAGGTAACAAATCTCAGCGGCTTTTTCTTCATCCGCGTCCTCTTGCTTGAAATCATCGCTGGCGAAACCAACGATCACCAAGCCTTTCTCTTTATACTTCTTGTGTAGCGCCTCAAGCTCTTTGAACTGCGAGGTAAAACCACAATGGCTGGCGGTATTCACCACCAACACCGTTTTGTTTTCCATCAATTCACAGATATCCACCGCATCTTTTGAATGCAATTTACGGTATTCGCCTTTCATATAATCCGGGCAGGCAGATGCGGCAGCGCTAATCAAACTGACCATAGCAACTCCAAACACGGTAACCAGAGGGTTAATAAACGATTTCACAGGAAATTCCTCGCTCAACAAGATAGATAGATTGTTGGTACATGGATATAGAACTAAGTTACGCAGTGTAAGCCTTTTTGGATGTAACAAAAGCGTAAGGGTTGCAGATTAACGAATCCTTACGAGTAGGGCAGCGCGCGAATAAAAATAAAAAAGCGAGCAGGTAAAAAAGCTCGCAAAGTCCGGGGAGGAAATAAAATGAAAGTGAAGCGAGGAGAATTTACAGTTTAGTAATGCGTAGCCAATTGATATTCCAGCCAGCTTGCGGCGCGTAAATACCAAGACCATAAGTGCCCACACTGACATTGACGTTGTGCGAAACGNNCTTGCCCCAACTGGATTGCTCCGGCATTTAAATCAAGCGACAAAACCGAACCGCTTGGACTGGCGACGCGGTACTCCACTTTATAAGTACCACTGGAAGGAAAATTAATACTGGCGTAAGACATCTAATCACCCGCATCAATCCAACCAACATATTGCCCCGCACCGCCATCATTCGCAGCATCAAGCTGTACACCACTCATTACCGAGTAGGACTCTGCCTGAATCAAACGGGAAAATGCGGCAGGCGCGCTGGATGAAGACCGGCTGGAGCTCAGTGGCGTACTGGAACGCGAACTACTGGAGGCAGTTGAACCTATAACACCGTAGGGCGGTGATAAAGTTTGACAGGTTTGGATACCGACACAGTCCGCATTATTTTGCCAACCCCAGCCAGAATTTATATGGGTGCAAATAGCATAAATTGTGCCCCACCAATTACATTGTTGCGCCGCTGCAGTTGAGCTACTGGAAGTGCTCGGGCGCGATGATGCCGCCGGTGTTGAACTGGTGCTATTGCCATTAATATTTTGCACATAGCTGGTACCCGCCGCACGCAAGTTGGCAATTTTTTGTGGGATTTCTGTCGCGGGCACTATGTTATTTTTTTCGAAATACACCCAATCTACATCTTCAAAATATTCGCGATAGTTGCTGTTGTTGATGTAACCGCGAGTATTACAGGCTGCGTCAAAACAGTCGTTGCTAAACCACAACTGAAACATTAAATACATTGGATAATCGGGTGCAACAGCACCGCTAAATGATGTTTGGTAAACACCGTCGATATAAAACGTAATTAATCCATCCTGCACTTGCATAACGAGCGTATGCCAACCTTGCAGACTACCCTGCGTGCGCGTAACACCGTGATTACTTTCGTCTGACCAATCGACAATACGGTAAGTGCCCGACCACATACTCGGTGTAGCCGATCCCGTCCACCATCCGCCGTTGGGCAAATATTCAAAATCGATTTCACTGTAAGGCTCAGCCCCTTCAATGTAATCCGTCAAACCAAAAAATGTTTCGATTGCGGTGTCACCATCAGGGCCAGTACTTGGGGCATCATTAAAATACATGCGTGCCGCCCAAGTGCCATTTTTATAAATCTGTTCGACACGTGCCACTTCCGCTTGCGACACGCTACCAGTAGTGGAACGATTATTCACAATCGTACTGCCGTTGATATTGGTACTCGCCTTCAGGCGCATAAATTTATTGGCTGGTGATGCAGGATCAGTCACAAATGAAATATTGTTGGTGCTCCAGGTACCGTTAGCCAAACCCGGGCCGCCTTCCCAGGTGCGCAAACGCCAACCGTTATTGGCGAGCTGCGTTGTTGTTGTGTAACTAAAGTCATCAAATAAAATTTGTTCTGTTTGTGCAACACCAGGTTGCGCACACAAGCACAACGCCAGCAAACTGGCGGCACCGGTGCAGCGGCTTTTCCACGCTTTAATATTGATAAAGTTCATTATTGTTCGCTCTCAAAATATTCATTGAAGTTCCCGCCCCGGATAATGACCATTAACCAGACCCAAGGCTCAGTTACCACGCTAGCACTGGCCAAAATCCACAACAATGCGCCCAGCAAAAGTCACACCTGCACTAACTAAAGTCGAACTTTGCGAAAAAAAGTGAAGCTAGATTCCGCGCAGCTAATCCATGTGATGGATACCCGCATTCGCGAGTATGACAACATGTGTATTGTTCAGAAGTTCTTTAACGCAGGCTTGCTGCGCAGTGCTTATTCATATATTCCATATGCGTTGGCATAGCATCGGCAGCGCGGTTAATTACCGCTTTTGTCGGTTTGCCATCAATACTTACTCGCGCACCTCGATTGCGCCAACCGCCATTGTTCAGGCCGTTGCCCATAAGAAATTAATCATAGGCTAATAAATTTTTCTCTTCTGTATTGCTCATGCGTGGAAATAAAAACGTGCGGTTATCGCCAGCAAGGCCTTTACCGCCCATAAAATCATTGCCGAAGGTAACGCCTTCATACAATTCCGGATTGCCTGCCATTCCTGCAGTCGGTGCTGTGCCCCAGGTGTGCGACACAGCGCCCCAGTTAATATATTCATCATCTTGTGTAGTGCGATCGATATCTGAAAAATACGCACCACCCGCAATAGATTTTAACCAGCCACTTTCGATTTGATATTCCACATCGGCAGTGAATGCATCCATACTTCCTTCTGCATCGACATTGGTATCCATAATCGATACTTGATAATAATCACAAGCACCCGCAGGATCTGACAAATCGGTTGTGCCGGGATTTGTTCCGGCAGGACACCAATCAGGTACACCACCCGTCGCATTGGTGCCTAAAAATTTCACGGTAGGAATTTTTTAAAAATCCTGCTCGTGTTTTTTGCATTTGTATTGTCACTGTTGAACATGCCTAACCCCTATTTTTTGTCGAATGTTTAAAAAATCGGCAAATAAAGCCATTTCCGAATCTAGCACTCGCATTTTTGGGGTTCTACAACATAAAAAAACTCGAACCTGTTTACTGCGGTAGGGAATAAGATTTTTCGGGGAAATTAAATTGGGGGGGTTCTTATCGTTTTTGTGACTGGCTTGGTATTTCTATCATCGCCGTTTTCTATGCGTGATAACGCACTGATACAACAATTGATCTTGCTTAAGCTGAAGTTGTCACACTGAATCGGCATTTTGTTAAAGCGATAACCTCAGGCTATAACGCTTGCAATTTTTGCTTTTATAAACCGGTTAAGTGAACTGTCTTTTTTACCGAGGGCACCACTATGATCACATTAATCAACCATGAAAAGCGCGGCAAGGTCGCGTCCTGTTTAGCAATCCTGGCTGTGAGCGGGACGCTTCTATCAGCTTGTAGTTCACCACCAAAAGCGCCCGATCAGGCATTACAAGCCGCAGAACTTGCCATCGCAACTGCCGAACAAGCACGTGTCGCCGACTATGCATCTCCTGAATTGGGCGAGGCACGTAACAAACTCACAGCGGCTCGCACTGCCGTCGCAAAAGAAGAAATGACTACTGCTGCGCGCCTGGCAGAACAAGCGAGAGCCGATGCCGAGTTGGCAATAGCTAAGGCAGAGGCAGCGAAAGCTCAAGCGATAAATGATGAACTGGGAAAAAGCGTCAATACCCTTGAACAGGAATTGCAACGTAACTCAGGAGGTGTCCAATGAACCTGCGTATAAAAGCCATCGCCCCCATCTTGTCAGCGCTGATCACCAGCATCCTTTTAGCGGCATGTAGTTCTACACCTAAAGCACCTGATGGCGCAGCTGAAGTTCGCGCCAAACTGACTCAACTACAATCGGATTCGCAACTGGCAACCCTTGCACCGGTCGCAATTAAAGATGCCGAAGCGGCGGTAAGCCGTGCAGAAGAACCGCGCAAAGACACTAAATACTCTCAACATCTGGTTTACCTCGCTGATCGCAAAGTAGATACCGCAGTCGCCTTGGCAACCGCCCGTTTATTGGAAGATAAACGCAAAGATATCAATGACCAGGCAACCGAAGCTCAACTCGCATCGCGCACTCAGGAAGCGGATGCCTTGCGTCGCCAATTAGCTGAACTCAATGCGAAACAAACCGAACGTGGATTGGTAATTACTTTGGGCGATGTATTGTTTGAAACCGGTAAAGCCGACTTGAAAGGTACAGCAACAGCGAACCTGGCTAAGTTGACCGCATTCCTGACACAACATCCTGATCGCTCACTGGTTATTGAAGGCCACACCGACAGTGTCGGCAGTGAAAGTTATAACCAAGTGCTTTCGCAAAATCGCGCTGATTCAGTAAAAGCTTTTTTACTTAACCAAGGCGTTGCGTCGAATCGTATAACCGCCTTTGGCAAAGGTGAAAACTCACCGGTCGCCAGTAACGATTCTTCTTCCGGCCGACAAATGAATCGCCGTGTTGAAGTCATTATTGCCACTCCTGGCCAAGCAAGTGCCGGCCAATAAATGTGGCATAACCAGAAGCTGGTAATTGCCAGCTTCACCCCTCCGCAATGGATAGCACTGAGAGGATAGTCAGGGAAATTTGTTTGAACAGCGTAAGGAGAAACCTATGACTCTTGGCACAATTTTATTAATCGCCCTGATCCTGATGCTCATCGGTGCTATTCCCGCGTGGCCTCATAGCCGCAGTTGGGGTTATGGACCCAGTGGCGGTTTGGGGCTAGTGGTGGTGATTTTAATCATCCTGCTACTACTGGGCCATATATAGCAAACTATATTGAGCTCTTTAAATTATTGTCTTTATTAACGTAAATTTTTAAACCCGGATTTAACATTTTATTCAATCAAAGGAATTTAACTATGAAAACCTTTACCCATTATTTTACCGCTGTACTCCTGTCCTTTTTTGTTTTGCTGGCTGGATGTTCTTCAACATCAAAAGAAAAAAGTACCGGAGAATATATCGATGACGCCGTGATTACCACCAAAGTAAAAGCTGCATTCGTTGAAGACGACGATTTAAAAGCAACTGAAATCCAGGTCGAAACCTTTAAAGGCGTAGTGCAACTCAGCGGCTTTGTAGCCAACGCATCTCACGTCAGCAAAGCCAGTAGAGTCGCCCGAGAAGTAAAAGGTGTGCAATCAGTTAAGAATGATATTCGGGTGAAGTGATAGCACTCGATAACAACTGAGAAAGGGGCTGCAATTGCAGCCCCATTTTTTATTTTCTCACTATCGATTTTCGTTAGTTACTCTCACAAAAAAGCGGATCTAAAAAGATCCGCAAATCCGGGGAGAAAACAGAAAATAAATCAATGGAATGATGTGATTACAATTTAGTGAATCTAATCCAGTTAAGATTCCAACCACCCTGCGGTGCAAAAATCCCGACACTGTAAGTACCTGCATTAATAGAAACGTTTTGCGAAACCGTAGCCCAAGTTTGCCAACCGCCAGTTGCAGGAATATTCACTTGCCCCAATTGAATTGCACCGGCATTTAAATCGAGTGACGCACGTGAACCGCTTACACTCGCTACACGATATTCCACTCTATAAGTGCCACTGCTCGGGAAATTAATATTGGTATGAGCCATCCAATCATTCGCATCAATCCAACCCACATTTTGGCCACCGCCAGTGTCAGTTGTGGCTTCCAGTTGCACACCGCTCATCGCGGTATAGGCTTCTGCTTGAATCAAGCGAGTGAATGCGGCAGTCGATGAACTTGAAGACGATGTTCCGCCACACGCCGATGCTGCAATTGGCTCCCAGAAATAAGTGCTCACATTCGGGATGTAACCCGGGTTGTCGTATTCGGCGATGTAGTAACCACCTTGATAAGTGACTTTATTACCGACCACATAATTTTGGCCGCTGACCCACGCAGGGCAACCGGTTGACGTTGATGAGCTTGAGCCGCCGCCGCTACCAATTTGATTGTGAATTGCTGCAAGCAAACTATTGGCACCGGCAACATCTTGCGACAATTCCCAAATCATCACACCCGAGCCTTCTTGCAATGCGAGTTGGGTTTTGGCACGAATGGTGGGAATGCCGTTATAGGTAATGTAACTGCAACCGGCACAGCGAGTGCCAATCACATCGGCCTGCGCAGCACCCGCACCAAATTGGCTGACGATGGAATTAAAATCGTAAGCGGCGGCATAACCATTAAATCCATAACCGTAAAATGGAACACCTAACACCATTTTTTGTTTGGTGAGGCCGCGCGCTTTCCAGATATTAATATCCGAAACCGCCATCGAATAGGGTGAGTGTTCAACACCGGCCGGTCCCCAACCTGGGCCAATCGCGTCGTACGACATAATGTTTACAAAATCAAAATACGGCAACGATGACGTAGGCACCATTCCGCCAACATAAGAGGCAGTCGCCGAAGTTAATAATTTTCCGGCAGGTAAACCATTGCGCAGTGCTTGGATAAACGGCGTGTAATGTCCGGCGTTATCAATATTAGTGAGTACTACGCCTTCGATATCAATATCCAAGCCATCGAGATTAAACGTGCTTACAAATTGCAGCAGATTATTGACGATGGTCGCGCGGTTTGCTGGCTGCAACAGCGTTTGCCAATTTCCCGAACAAGGTGGCAAAACGCCACCAGCAACGGACACCAATACTTTCACACCCGCTTGATGTGCCTTATTGACAACGTAATTAATGTCACTCGCACTCGCTCCTTCCATACACACCGGATTGCCACCGCTAGTGACTGCACCGCTCGCATTCGGGTTTAAGAACGACAAATTGAGATGCGTAAGCTTGCTCAGATCAGTGCGATCAATCACTGCTGGCATATTTTTGTACGACGGAATGTACCCGACAACTTTGGTTTGTGCTTGGGCAATGGACGAAAAACTCGTCAACGCAAGCAGCCCGAGACTGGCACAGAGCCAGTTCCGAACCGTTGTGGAGATAAAACTCGATTTATAATTAGTTTGATGACGTGCGCGCATTTGCGATTAACCTCTTTAACGTTATTAGTGGTGAGCGACCGATTAAAACCTCTGCGAAATAAAATCATCACCCAAGCAAACTAGCACCCACCAAAAACGCTCGCAACACACTCATAACAACGGACCTAAACTCGCACCACAACGCCATAAAGTCACACTTTGCGCTATAAAGTGGGATTCATTGATTAGGTTTAGTGAAACGAATGGCTGATCAGTGGATTGTTGTTAAGCAAACGCACCACTTTGGCCGATAAAGAGTGGGATGGAATAGCGCGGCATGGATCACAGTGAAAATGACAAGCAATTCCAACCAATCACACACGCAAAAAAAAGCCAGAACTAGGTTCTGGCAAGTCACGGGAAACAAAAGAAACCAAAATCAAGGGGACTACAACTTATTTAGATACCAAACAGCATTACAACAAACACAATAAACAAGCAAAAATTGACAACATAAAATAATGCTAGCCATTTGGCTTTTTGATCGGGATTGCGCCTTGGATCGACCAAATCGCATTTTGAACTCAAGATGACACTCATAATATTAATAAGCCCTAACACGCGAACTGTATTGTGAAGCTAACATCGGGCTAAAGCGTCGGCAATGTATAGTTTAGGTGTGGATGAAAGTCGAACTTGGCAACCAAACATCAAACCTCGTCGCCACAAAGAACTACTATTGGGCAAGCAATTCATTATGACTTTTAAAGTTCAACCCGCATCGGCGGATAAAATCGGCCAACTGATTCATATCATGCGGGGACTTGTACTGGGTATTTATTGCAGTCGATTCGATGGGTGGAAAAACACCATAACCCGCTAGTAAACAAGCCCACGACTTGGGTTGATAGCTTCCCACCAAATTATTCATATACATGTTTTTTGCAAAATCACCGCCTCGTTGCCAGAAGTGAAGAATTTGGTTTAGTGTTTCTGACACATGTGGATTCGCAGCATTATCCTTCCAATAGTCGGTGTCTTTTCTTTGATTAACCTTGTAATGACACACGATGTAATCCCTGACTCCGTCAAATCTGGCATTAATTTCTTTATTAAATGCATCTTCGAATTGATTGGTGTATGCGCCTTTTTCGTACGCTTTTATAAACCCCGATATCGTATTAAAGGACAACGCAAGTGCAGTCGCCTCTAGTGGCTCAATAAACCCCTGTGACAGGCCTACGGCTACGCAATTTTTTTCCCAATGTTTTTCTACTCGCCCCACTGTCATTTGCAGATGCCTGGCAGTGACATCACTGTCAAGCATGCCCAAGTGTTGCCTTAACTCCATTTCTGCCTGTTCTGGTGTAATGTAATCCGCACTGTAAACATAACCATTACCATAACGATTAGTTAACGGAATTTTCCATGCCCAACCATTTGAGAGTGCAGTTGCTTTAGTTTCAGGGGGAATGATTGCAGACATTGGCGTCGGCATGACTACCGCCGCATTATTAAACAAGTTTTCTTTAAAACTGGTATAGGTGGCTTTTAATGCTCCCTGCAACAATAAAGATTTGAAGCCCGAACAATCAATAAAAAAATCCGCAGGTAAAAGGCTGTCATCATCCAAACGCACCGACGCTAATTCACCGTTTTGATTCATTAGCACTTCTGTCACTGTGCCAAAAACGCGTTTAACGCCGCTGCTCACCGCTTTTTCAGCAAGATATTGGCCCAACAACCCTGAATCAAAATGGTATCCGTAGGCAACACCAAAGGGGAAATTCTCCGTAGGTATAGGCCCAAGATTTTGCTGGGTGATATAGGTCTCTAAAAAATAATGGTCCGGATGTACATTCGCGCTGTAACCCTGCATGCGCGCACTGATGTTGCTAAAGAAAGCTGGCACTGTAAAAATATCATCGGTTTGTGCCGGGAACGGATGAAAATAACTTTTAAATCCAGGAAGGAATGACCAATCAAAAAATGAAATTCCATTTTTATAGGTCGCATTACAACGGGGCATCCACTCTGATTCTGCAATGCCTACTTCATCAAAAAATAACTTCAGATGTGGTGTACTTCCTTCCCCCACGCCAATAATGCCAATTTCGGTAGACTCCAGCAGGCAGACCTCTATATCTTTCCAGCGGGATGCAAGTAAATTTGCTGCCATCCAGCCAGCCGTACCACCACCAACAATCAGAATTCGTTTAGGCTTTTGCATAGTTATTATTTCTTTAATTTTTCGATAAAAGAATCTTTGGCCGCCCTGATATACTCTGGCGACAATTTGCCCAGTACATGTTGCTGATGTTCGGGAATATAAGCGGCCGGATCAACGCCCTGCTTAAACAAATAATGGTCGAACATATAGCGCCATGCGTTACGTTGTGCTGGAGATAAATCGCGCATCGCGAGTAGTGCAATATTCAAACTGTCGATAGGACTAGGAGATGTAGCGCCTTTTGCGGAAGAACCATTCCACCAATAATTCATCAACGCATTCACTTTTGCTAAAGATTCAACATGATGCCACCAGAGCATGGGAATAAAAATCGCATCGCCCGGTTCAAGTTCTGCTGAATAAGCATTATCCAGCGCTATTTTAAAACGCGGATAACGATCAAAGTCCGGTTCATTTAGGTTAACCATACTGGTAGGAGCGCCCGCTGGAGTAAAATTGAGCGAGCCGGGGTATAAATTGCCGGTCTGGTCTGGCGGGAATAGCACAAAACGTCTACGACCTGCGACAACACAAGCGATATTGTCAGAGCCATCATAGTGGGCGCTGACGATGCCTTCATTGCCTACCCACAGGCGCGGCTCCACATTGGGGAAATAGTCGGATCTGTTTTCTTCCCTCAATCCGGGAAGTAATTCGCTGGGCAAGGAGTTTTGCATGGAAATGGCGGGATACACCTCCCTGTCTATCAACTCCAACAGTCGCCCCAAAAATAAATCCACACGCTCCTCACCGCTAAGGTAATTCACACCGGTCATATCATCGTTATAATAAAAGCGTTTATTAGCGGCAGGCGGCGCAACAAAAATTCTGGCTTTTTTACCGGTATAAAAACGCACCAGATAAGCAGCAAAATCTTGCGGCGATTTTTTTGCTGCTGCCACTAATGGCCAGCCCTGAGCAAAACCACGTATAACCGCAGGTCTTTGCTCCACAGCAATTTGCTCGAAAAATTGTTGAGCTTGAAGCCCGCGATATTCAGGGATCTGCTTATAGGCCGTCATATCTTTAGTTACTCGTATGAAAATGTTCCAACATTTACAGCACTTTTTTTGCCGCGCAGTGTTGTCGAATATAGTCGCCGTGTTTTGGCATTTGCATTACAGTTGAGTAGATATCCTGTACATTTTCTTGCAATGTTTTTGCCAGCCCCTGACTGTCGAATCCATCCATTAATGGGTGATATTTTTTCGGACGTACATTCATGCCTTCCAGAATTGAACACCAACTGTCCTGACTAAAAAATTGGCCATAGCTGTGTTCTAACTCACCGCGCTCGCGAAATAAGTGGATTTTTTCATTCAATGAATCAGGTATAGGCATATTCTGGCACCAGCGCCAAAATTCCGTATCATCACGCTTAGTGGTGCAGTAATGCAAAATAATAAAGTCACGCACTTCTTGATAATCAAGATTGATCTTTTGGTTAAACGCTTGTTCTACTTGCGGATCGAAATCCTGATCGGGAAAGTGGCTAATAAAACGAAGTAGTATTTTATACACTAAGTGAATGGCTGTAGATTCCAGTGGCTCTAAAAAACCGGAAGCAAGCCCTACCGACAAACAGTTGTTGTGCCAGATTTTTTTGCGGCGCCCCGTGGTAAATGGAATTACACGCGGCTCAATAAGCAATTCACCATCAACTGCTTTTAACAAAGTATCAATAGCCTTGTCATCAGAACAATGGTCGCCGGAAAAAACATAGCCATTGCCAGTGCGATGCTGTAATGGAATTTTCCAGGTCCAACCCGCTTCACGAGCAGTAGCCGTCGTATAAGGGGGTGGCTCCCCAGTATTCGAGGTTTGTACCGCAATTGCACGATTGCAGGGTAAGTAATGCGTCCATTCCTCGTAACCAACATTAAGGGCACCAGCAATTAGCAATCCTTTGAAACCTGTGCAATCCACAAAAAAATCATTGGTAATCGTCGTATCATTGTTGAGTTCTAATGCACTGATAAACTGGCGCTCATCAACTACCACCTTATCTACCGTTGCTTCAATTCGCTCTACGCCACGGCTTAATGAAAATTCTCGCAAATAGCGAGCAACCAAAACCGCATCGAAATGCAACGCATGGCCGGTATTACGCAATACCCAATTCTGATCTTGGGGAGGGCGCAGCATAAAGCGATGATTTTCAGCCATGATTGCGCAAGGTGAATGATCGACCCAACGGGACGCATGTCCATCAGCACAGGTTTTTAACCATGCCTGGTAAAATTCAAAACCATGCAGATCCTGCCCCACTCGGCCAAAAGGATGAAAATAATGCTCGCCAGGTTTTAGCCAATCCTCAAAGCGAATCCCCAGTTTAAAACTCGCCGATGTTGCTTGAACAAATTCTTTCAGGTTAATTCGACAGACACGCAAAAACTCCAGTATGGAGGGTACGGTAGATTCACCTACGCCAATAATGGCAATATCAGGTGATTCAATAACGGTAATTTTTATACCCGTGCCTTGCAGCGAGGAAGACAACAAACTGGCAGCCATCCAACCTGCTGTTCCACCACCGACAATACAAATAGAGTTCAAATTATTTTGCATAGTAAAATCGAATCCATAAAATCTTCACCATCCACTGTCATGGTTTGTTGTAGCTATATCTTACTAAAGAGAAAATTACAAAATAGTTTTTAACTAAAAAACGCGCCGCATTACTGCGGCGCGTTTTTTTCACACATATCTATTAGCGTATTTCAATGAAACACCTATTAGAAAGTTGCACGGACACTCAAGGCGTAACGACTGTCAGTGGTGAAGCTTAACGCATCAGTTCTTAAACCTTCCTGGTTCATCTGATATTCCGTCTCGGTATCAGTACCAAGCAGATTGCTGCCTTCGATACCAACTTTCCAAGTGTCGTTAATGGAGTAGTACAAGCTCGCATCCATCATGCCTGACGCCTTGGCGAACACTGGGGTGTAGTCCTCAGATTCACGCAGAGTCAATAGGTACTCAGAACGCCAGGTGTAAGCCAGACGGAACGAGATATCGTTGTATTCGTACATACCAACAATGTTCAAGTTTTCGTCAGAGTAACCTTGTAACGGCAAACCGCTAAACACACGGAAGGTATTGCGATCATCAATAATCGGCTCACCAGCGGCGTTAAAGCGAGAGGTCGGAGGTACTGCACCATTTGGGTCTTCCAGACCATTTTGGTCAATATAGGTATAGTTGAACTGCAAACCTAAACCACTCCAGGCACCTGGCAACATATCGTAGAACTGTGAGTAGGAGAACTCCGCACCACGGATCGTACCCGAGCCGGTATTAGCCGGACCATACGCAGAGACAACATTCTCTGCACCATCCTGAGTGAAGCTCAGATCAAATTGCTTGTTGCGGATGATGTTGTCCAGTTCTTTGTGGAACAGACCAACAGTCACTGAACCCGCCTGAGCGAAGTACCATTCAGTGGTCAAATCGAAGTTGACCGACTCTTCCGGTTCCAGGAAGGGGTTACTGGCCTGAGCGGTCAGAGCAACACTTTCGATACCAACAACCGGGTTGGTGGTATCATCCGGCGGCAGAGACTCATCCTGAAGCTTCGGATCGACATCCAAGCCGAGGATCACCCGGTTGCGAGTATCCACCAGGCTTGGGTAATACAAGCCTTGGGATGCACCGAAACGAACTAATAGGTCATCAGTAATGCCAAAGGTCATGTTCAGGCTCGGCAAAACAGCATCGTAGTCTGTACCGTCAACAGTACTTAATTGCGACTCACTACCCGCAAGGTTATAAACGCTCGGGTATGCAGCCTGCAGGGCTGCAGCCGTTTGCGCACTACCGCGACTGGCTTCGGGCGGCATCACCGTGTAACCGGTAGATTCCAGCTGATAGTTAACATGGCGAAGACCAATATTACCTTTAATAGGTACGGCCAGATCCGCAAACTCGAAATCACCACGCACGTAAAATTCTGTACGCTTCTCATTCGATTCGCTTATATCATAGGGCGCAAAATGACTGATGCGACCTTCCATATCTTCANNGCACAACCGTCGCGCAGTGTTTGAGCGTAGTTTTTTACCAAATCGACGCGAGGGAACAGGAAGCTCTGTAAATCGCCCTGCAGAACTTCACCGTTATAGTAATCTGAGAAGTCAATTCTCTCGTACAGTTCAGGATGGTTTACCGCAGCTGAAGCAGAGCGTTGATCATTGACCCACGCGGTAGAAATGGGTGACCAGCCAGCATACTCAGTATCGCGTACGGTCAGAGATTTATCGGTGACATAAACACCACCCTTGACCGCAGTGAAAGTGCCATCCAGCGCGTATTCCACGTCAATTTTAAAGCTGTCTGCTTTAGCGGTGTTGAGCTCTTCCTGTTGCATACCCGAACCGATAAACACCTCCGGCTCCAGCGCGCTTTCATTGATCCAGCCGGTATAATCCGTATTATTCAGGTACTCGATAGTAGGGAGATCACCACGCACATCGAGGAAGAAGGGCAACAGCGTACCCGAAGCATTTGCGCCGCCGCGCGTCTGGCCGGACAGACTGTAGTTATGCACTAATTTTTCAGACTCAATGTGCTGATAGTCAAGATCGATTTTCAGACTATCACTAGGAGTCAACGCCAGATTGAACGACGTATCTTCAACCGTATTTTCGTTGTAATTCCAACGAGTAATATAAAAGAGTGGCACTTCAGCACTGGCACTCACACCCACACCCGATGTCAAGTGACCATTGGCATCAAAGGTTCTAGGGCGCCCCTCACTTGCTTGATCCAGCCAATTGTGTGAGCCACCCATAAAGCCCTTGAAGCCTTGGGCAGCCTGACCGACACGGCGCTCATCATACTCCAGCGAGGCTTTGGAGTTGATATGCTCCAGAGTTGCAACAACGGTTTCATCGGTGTTAGCCCACTGTAGCGAGGTGGTAAAACCGGTACGCTCGCGGTCATTCTCAGCGGTGCTCATATGATACTGTGAAGGCGTGTACCAAGTTACGCCTTCCTCTTGACCAGTAAGTGCCGAGCCTTCATAAAGCGCATCAGCAGCAGTGTATTTAACAGCGTCAGGGTATGTAGTACCACAAGCACGCCAACCAGTGTCGCCAGGAACACAAGGATGCGAGAAAGTGCCGGGTGTAATACCTACTGAAGGAGTACCCCATTCATCATAAACGACGGTGTTATCAACCCCGCGCGACTGGAAGTTACCCAAGCCAACACCATCACCACGCGATTTATATTCAGATTGGGAACCCGCAATCAAGAAACCAAATTTACCGGCACTGGTCTCCCAATTATCGGCAAATAGCGCAGAGAACGAAGGAGTAAGTTCTTCGCGGAAATCACCATAGTTCGCTTTTGCATTGAACGACAGCAGGCGCTCATCAGAATCAAATGGCTTACGGGTAATCAGGTTAACAGTGCCCGCAATGCCACCAGAGATCAGGTCTGCAGTTTGATTTTTAACAACTTCAACAGCACCCAACAATTCTGCAGGGAAGTCCTCATAACTCAGTCCACCCCAAGGGTTAGCGCTAAATGCATCACGGCCATTAATTTCTGAACGTACGCGATCCAGACCGCGAATCAATACACCAGTACCTTCGTCAGCATAGTGCTTGGGATCATCAGAAGATGCAAAACGTTCAATGGTTACACCGGGAACACGCTGCAAAGCTTCAGTAACAGATTTATCAGGTAATGAACCGATATCAGATGCAGTAATTACATCTTTAACGGTATCCGCATTACGTTTTAACTCTTGCGCCGTATCAAGGCTACTTCTCATACCGGTAACAACAACCTCTTCAAGATTTTCCTCTTGAGAGGCTGCTGTTTGCGCGAACGTTGGTACGCTCAACGCAACGATTGATACCGCAAGCAAGGATTTTTTAAATCGTTTGCCTGACATTTCTGTCATATTGTTTTTACTTTTAAACATATCCAACCCCTTAGTTGTTTTCTCTCGTATTAAACCCACGGAAGCGCATTGCTGGAAATTTCTATGCGCACCTAACTGAGCACTCCATTTACTGCATTTTTACTACTTATCCTGCCAGCTCACTGGTTGCTTGTAGTAGTGCACAAGCAAAAACACAGCAACACTGTGGCATCACTCAAATTATTAAAAACGGAGCAATATCCGAATTTAACATCCACTTTTTATCGATTCTATATGTAAATAAAAATCGAACGCTGCACTACCAAAAGTCGCACTTCTTGTGCCACGCAACTAGAAATCGAGGCTACATATGCAAAAACTTAAAAATGATTTTACGCTCGAAACCTCGGCGCATTTTTCTGTAAAAACTTTCACTTACAGCCCCCTAATTTGGAATATTTTTTAAATTAACATACGCTTAAAATTAACTATTTTTTTGCTTCTCACTGCGAAAGAGATGGCCCACTTGCAATGCGAGCACAAATAGGGAAAGCAGCAACATTTCCCACAAACCTATTGCGCCACCACCACCTGATGTCTGGCCGCCCGCCGCTTTTGCAGACGATGCCGGAGCAGAAGATGCCGGAGCAGAAGATGCAGGGGCAACTGACGATAAAGCTGCAGATGAACTTGCCACAGGAACAATTGAAGACGCCGCTGCACTGGATTGATTGGATGAAGAAGAACTTGATAATTGATTAATTTCATCGTCAATTACTTTCAACAAACTATTGGCACTGGCAGCATCTTGTGACAATTCCCAAATCATAATTCCCGAGCCCTGCTCCAGGCCGAGTTTGGTTTTTGCTTTGATCGTTGCTGCGCCGTTGTAAGTGATGTAATTGCACCCGGCACATGCGTTACCGATTAAATCTTTATTCGCTGACTCAGCGCCGAATTCGGAGAGGATACTGGCGTAGGTGTAATCGGATTTATAGGTGCCAAATCCATAACCGTAGAAAGGAACTCCAAGCACCAGTTGCTCTTTGGTAAGGCCCCGGTTTTTCCACAAATTTACATGATCAACCGCCATCGAATACGGGGAGTGTTGTGCGCCCGCTGGCCCCCAGCTTGGGCCAATCGCGTCATACGACATGATATTGACGAAATCAAAATAAGGAATCGACGACACCGGAATCATGCCGCCCACATAACTGGCAGTAGCGCAGGTGAGCAATTTATTACGCGCAACCAATTGCGCCGAGAGCGCCTGGATAAACGGGGTGTAATTGCCCGCGTTATCGATATTCGTCAGCAGCACACCTTCGATATCAACATCGATACCATCAAGACCAAGCTCTTCCATAAATGCAATCAAGTTATCGACCAGCATCTGGCGGCTGGCAGGTTGCAACAAGGTTTGCCAATTACCCGAGCACGCGGGAATCACACCGCCCGCAACAGAAGCCAAGACTTTCACACCTGCCGCCTGCGCTTTATCAATCACATAGCGCACCTCTGCCACACTGACATTGCCACCCTGCATGCCGGGCATACAGGTCATCACGCCGTTGTTCACTAATTTTCCCTGAGCATCAGGATTCGTAAACGACAAATTGATATGCGTGAGCTTGCTTAAATCGGTTTTGTCGATAGCGGCTTTCATATCGGTAAAGCTGGCGATGTAACCAATCACTTTAGTTTCAGCCGCTACGCTGCTGGCCCACAAATTGATTGAGCACAAACAGAGCAAAAAAATGCCGGACGCGAACGCAAAACGCCGCGCTATAACGATAATCGAGTTTTTGATGATGTCTTTCACAGTTATCTCCACCGCTTAACTCATTACACCTATTTGTAATGAAGCTGAATTAGTAACAGCCTCATCAAAACTTGCGCTACGGGCGAACCCAAACTAAAACCCGAGCTACCAAAAGTATTACTTTGTCGCTGCTGTATTAATGTAAATGCTGCTGCCGATAGTGACTTGGCGTTACACCAACGGTTTTTTTAAACGCCTGATTAAAGACCGATTTACTATTGAAGCCACAACTTTTCATAATTTCGCTGATCGGCTTCTGGCGCAGCTCCGAATCGGCCAAACGCTTTTTTGCCTCTGCTACGCGATAAGTGCCAATCAATTCAAAAAAATTCATATGCATTTGATTATTGATGGTGCAGGACAGCAACTTGGGCGAGACATTTAATTTAATCGCCAACCGCTCAACCGTAATATGTGGCTCAAGATAAGGTTTGCTCTGCACCATAAAATCGGTCAACTTTTCCACCAACTGCTGCTGCGGCTCTTCTGGTGCTGGCTCGGGCGCTATAGTGTGTTCTATTTGAATATCAGAAAAACCGTGCGAGTTTTTCAGTAAATACACCACCAGCACACTCATATAGATCAGCAGAAAATGGCTTTCAAACTCACCCAGAAATTCCGCACTCAACAGGTTGATAAAACGGGTATCGAGCAGCGTTAACAACGTCCAGCAATTGATCAGGAAAAAACCGACAACCAATAGCTTCAGCCATTGCAAATCCACCTTGTTCAATGCGCAATGGTGCGCACGCAGATGATGCTTATACTGGTGCAATTGATAAGCGCAGAGCGCGCTGTAACCAAAAAGCATCAACCGCTGCACCCAAATTAATCCTTCAAAATACGGATCGCCAATCACATGCGCCCAGTCGTGTATGTATTGCAATTTTTGTTCGGGTTCCAGACGGTGAAAAATCTGGTAAATGTAAAATGGATAGCAGGCAGCAGGCAGCAGGTGCAGCCAGTCGCGTCGACCAAGTGCAAAATCGCGGAAGATGGCCGCACGCGTAAACCAAAACAACAGTGGCCCCTGCAAAAAAAACACAAAGCCAAACAGAAAGAAAAAATTAGCCGATACCAATGACAAGGTATCGCGCACGTTGATATTCCAATACAGCAATGTATCCAAGGTACGCACTGCGCCCAGGAAAAAAAACAGCGCCAACAATTGCCAATAAATTTGTTTGATGCGCCCCTGCTGTTGGGTGAAAAACAACAGGCATGCGAGAACCAATGCAAGAAATCCGCTGAATAACAGCGAAATATCATTAATATTAAACAGGGCTACTTCAACCATATCAGTCTACCGATAGCGCAGGTCATCATAGATAACGTATTTATATTTAACGCAGTTGTAATCTATCCCCGTGCCGCCCGCTCCGATAATCCTCATCCTGATCATCGCTTTCATGAGTCCTGCGTTATGCACCACATCCTGGGGCTATTACTTCTGCGCACCTTAAATTATTGTTCGTCACCTGAACCAAAAGCTCGAGCTTTTGGCTTCACCAACTTACATCCAGCAGGACAACGTTGTCAATCCTATTTACAATTTTCCCGACCAACGTCATGCGGTGATCAGGGTTGTGTAAACGAATTCAGGATTTTTTCCAACGAAGAGGCTGCTGCAATCACCAATTCCTGATCCAACATTCGTGCTTGCTGAATCAATTCCATTACTTTTTTACGCTCACTTTGCATAAGAAAAGTAGTTTTTACGCGCTTATCCAGCAGCGCTAAACCCGTGCGCGCAACCAGATCTGATTTATTCGCCAGTGATAACCATTCCGGATGCAGCTCCAACAGAGGCTGCAACCTATTTCGATTATCTGCCCAACGCTCAAACTGGCCACGTAATGCGCGATATTCAGCATTATCACGCGGGTTTTCTAACCACCGATCCAACACGATATTTAATTGGTGTATGCCAACGTTTTCCGCCGGTAATGCATCAACCAATCGATTCAGCGGATCAGACTTGGAATAGGTTTCGTAAGTCGATTTTTCATGTTGACGATGGTAGTAATGCGCTGGTTCCAGCATTTGAGCAAATGTTTTCACCGGTGTTATTTCATTTTCACCCGCTAACTTTTGCAATGCAGTAAGTTGCTGCTGACGATGCAATAATCCTGTGGATTTTTCTGCCCAACGCTCAACCAAATTCAAGCGCGCATACATACTATTTTCATCTTGCAAATCCCGCGCCGACCAGAGTCTTTCTGCAACAACAAATGCACGCGGCCACAAACGTAGGTCAATGCTGTGTTCATCCACTATTTCAGCCCAAAGTGCAGCTTCACCACCCAGAATTAAAGACTCTTGTTGTGCACTCAAATGTGCCACTGGTTCGGTTTTGGGTAACTGTTTTTGGGCATTATTTACCGCCGATTTTTGACTGCCCTGTAAAGAAAAGTTATTAGCGATTTTTTCACCGCTAATGGTATAGGGCGTGTTGCCCACAATGGCGTTGCCGTGAATTTTGTCCGAGTCAAAATTCACGTGGAATTCAACTGGCCCCATCCAGGTATCCAATGAAAATACCGCGTGGTTTTTTGTGTGGTGAGTAAGCAAAACCTCGCGCCGCGACTTGCCGGTAAAATCAATAAATGCGTGCGCAATTTTTTTATCATCGCCAATAAACGTAAATGTACCCGTCACCGGCTTACCGCGTTTACGCGGCATTGCAAAACGCCAACTAGCAATTGTTTCGTTAGACGAAGCGGTTTCGGCCGCATCAAGAGTTTCGATCATTACCGGTTGGGGTGGAATAGGATCATTGCGATAGTGATAGGCCGACGTTTGTGGCTGATCCAAATAATATCCGGTAGACAAAATGGCTTGAAAACCATGACTCACCGCGTCGCTCACACCATCCGGGCCACGCCAGGAATGGATAACGATATCCTTGGGTAGATCTTTATGTTGTATTTCGTCCCAACCAATCATCTTGCGCTTATGCTTTTGCAAAATTTTCTGCACGCGCTGATTAAAGTGAGCGTGCAACGCGTGATGGTCTTTTAAACCCTGTTGCAGCATAAAGACTTGTATTTCCGGATTGGTATTCCAATGCTCCGGATCAACTTCGTCACCACCAATATGTAAATATTCAAATGGAAACAACTCAGCCACTTCAGCAATAATCGCGTCGGCGAATTTATACACATCTTCATTTGCGGGATTCAATGTAGGCTTGTGTACACCCCAGCGATATTCCATCACGTAAGGGCCGGGTGCTGACATCAATTCAGGATAAGCCACTGCAATAGCACTGGCATGGCCGGGCATATCAATTTCTGGCAGCACTTGAATGCCGCGTTCGCGCGCGTAGGCAACCACATCGCGAATTTGTCGACGCGTGTAATATTCACCATCGGATGCAAGCTTGTGGAGTTTTGGATATTTTTTTGACTCAAGACGCCAGCCTTGGTCGTCAGTTAAATGCCAATGAAAAATATTATATTTTGCCGCCGCCATGGCATCTATCTGGCGTTTGATGGTGGCGACTGAGAAAAAGTGTCGTGAGGTATCCAATAATAAACCGCGCCACTTAAACCGTGGATGGTCGCTAATACTCACTAGAGGTAATGTGATTTTTTGTTCCGTACCGATCAACTGCAATAGAGTTTCCAGGCCGCGCTGGGCCCCCACCAACTGCTTGGCGGTTAATTCGATTTTCGCTGCGGTGATATTGAGCTGATAAGATTCATTCCAGTCATCGATATGGTTTGATATTGGCTGCGCATTATCGATACGAATAATCAATTGCGCTTTCGCCGACCCTGTTTTTTTCAGGTGTAAAGTCTTGCCAGTTTGCCGCTGAATTCGTTGGCCCAGTTCTTTTACTAGCCGATTTTTTGCGGCAGATGTTTTACCTTCTACTGCAAAACTGACTGTATCGCCTAATACAAACTGTCCCTGCTGACGCTCTACCGTTTGTGGATAGGGCATCAATGGTAGCCGCTCCGTCTGGGCGCTAGCACAAACAGAAATTAACAGGCAGGCAATTAGCAGCAAGTGTTTATTCATAACAATTTTTTAACGTTTAAGGTTTTTTGTAAGCAACACAATCCACTTCTACTTTGCAATCCACCACCATGCTGGAAACAACACAAGCACGTGCGGGCGGATTAGCGCCAAAATATTCCATAAAAACACGATTGAAAGACATAAAATCGCGCGGATCATCGAGCCATACACCACAGCGCACAACATCTTCGGGGCCATAACCAGCTTCGGCTAAAATCGCGAGCAGGTTTTTAATGGTTTGATGGGATTGCGCAACAATTCCACCGTCAATAATTTCGCCGTTGACCATAGGAACCTGGCCAGATACAAATAACCAACCATCCGCACCTGCTGCACGCGCAAAGGGCAAATGCTGCCCTCCCGTACCTTTTCCACCTTCGACGCCGTAACGTTTTATTTCTGACATTTTATAAGTCTCTTTTGTCTATGTTGATGTACTGACCAACTTGCAAGCGAGTTTCGGTGTTTCTTCTGTGACCGTCTGCGACATGGATGTCGCAGTCGAGCCTACAGGGACGTATTTACGGCGTGTCACAGAGGGAATACCGAAGCTTGCGTCACGCGATGCATTAGTAAAACCCAATTCTTAAATCACGCTGNNAGTTTTACTTTTATCGGGTCAAACAACACCAAATCAGCAGCGGCACCTACGGCAATGCGGCCGCGATCATCCAAACCAAAACGATCAGCGGACATGCGTGTCATTTTGCGAATCGCTTCGGGCAAACTAAATAATTTTAAGTCGCGACTGTAATGGCCGAGTACGCGCGGAAATGCCCCCCACAAACGAGGATGCGGTAGCGGATCTACGGGCAAGCCATCGGAGCCCACCATCGTCAGTGGATGCGCCAGAATTTTTTGCACATCGGCTTCACTCATACCGTGATATACAGCACCCGCGGGTTGCAATTGTTTTGCAGCATCTTGCAGGCTCAAGTTCCATTCATTAGCAATATCCACTAATTTTTTTCCACCCAGTTCGGGGTGCGGTTCACTCCAGGTGATAACAATATCGAAATCACTGGTGACCTGTTGCAGATCTAACGTGGATGAACTGGCGCTGTAGGGATAACAATCGCAGCCAACTTGATGGAATATTGCGGCAGATTCCAAACGCTGTAATATTTCACTGCTGCGCCCCCAGTTACCCGCACCAGCACATTTTAAATGCGACACAATGACAGGCGCTTTGGCATGATCCGCAATATCAAAAGCCTCATCGAGTGCTGCAATAATTTCATCGAATTCGGTGCGCAAATGGGTGGTGTAAAGTGCTCCGGTTTCATTGAGCACTTCAGCCAACAATTTCACTTCTTCAGTCGTGCTGGCCGAGGCCGAGGCATAGGCTAAGCCCGACGACAAACCCAATGCACCTTCGTTAAGTGCTTCGCGCAATTGCACACGCATTAATTCAATTTCTTCAGTTGTAGCCACACGATCGAGACAATCCATGTGATTATTGCGCAGCGCTGTATGACCAACTAATGCGGCGACATTCACCGCAGGTTGTGCAGCATTCACCGCTTTTTTGTAACTGACAAAATCGGCATAACAAAAATCTTCTGACATGCCCAATAAATTCATCGGATCAGGCAATTCACCCATGAGCGTTACCGGGCTAGCGCTGATACCACAATTACCTACAATCACCGTGGTAATACCTTGCGAAATTTTCGGCAACATTGTTGGAGCATGAATAACTTGCAAATCATCATGAGTGTGCACATCGATAAAACCCGGAGCAACAACCAGACCCTGCGCATCGCGCACAGAATAAGCGTCCGCAGCAGCAAGAGTGCCGATGGCCGCTATAAGCCCTGCACTTACCGCAAGATCAGCGCGATAGGCTGGCTCACCAGAGCCATCAATAATCTGCGCATTGCGGATAATCAAATCGAACTTCACCCACTGCTCCCTACTCACACCTGTAAACATTCCGGCACAGTTGTACTGCCAGCTTTTAAATTTCTATTAATCACCCAGTGGTAATCGGTTGTCGCCACCACGGTACTCATCCAAAGCAAATTTCACCCGGCGTAGCAATTCTTTGCTTTCGGTTTTGCGTGCGAGCGCCAACTCGGTAGCGAGAATATCAATCGCCAACAACATGCCGTAACGCGACGCTGAAGGCTTGTAGATAAAATCCGTTTCTTCAGTAATGATCGGAATAAAAATAGTGCCTTTGGCGGCCAAGGGTGATGCCGGCGCGGAAAATACAATCACCTGCGCACCGTATTCGCGCGCTATATCCGCCACTTCCAATAACTCCGGTGTTACGCCGGTTACCGATAACAACATCAATACATCTTTTTCTGTCAGGGTAGCGGCGAACATGCGCAGTAATACCGGGTCGTGATAAGCAGTTACTGCCAACCCTAAACGCGCAATACGGAATTGCACTTCATCGGACAGCATGGTGGAGCCACCACCCATACCACCGACATAAATCAAACGCGCACTGTTAAGTAGTGCGACCGCTTTGCGAAAATCTTCTTCCACAAAACTCGCTAAATTTGCGCGCAGGGTAGATTCCACTTCGCTGCAAATTTGTGAATAAAATGCGCTTTCTTCCACTGCCGGCATTTCCGCCAAAAAGCGGGTTCCCACAGCACTGGCCTGCGCCAATTTTAATTTGAGATCGCGAATATCCTCGCAACCCACCGCTTTGGCAAAACGCGAAATAGTGGCGATACTCACGGCCGCTTTTAAAGCGAGCTGATCAATGCTCGCTGCAGCAGCGAAGGCGATATCATCCAATATGGCATCGGCAATTTTTTGCTCAGTCGCCGAAAGTCGATCGCGGCTGGCGCGCATGTGGTACACAATATCAAACAGAGCCGTCATAACATTTCTCAAAATTGATTTGGCGTAATTCTTTTTCCGTCATATTCGTTTTTCGTCATACTCGCGAACGCGAGTATCCATAACAAAAAACCTTCCTATCCCTGCGCTGGCAGGCATGAAAAAAAACTAGCCTTTTATTAAATAAATGCCGCGATCAATGACACGAAGCCAAGCGCAACAACTGAAATAATAGTTTCCAATACCGTCCAGGTTTTTAAGGTCTGGGTCACGGTCATATTGAAATATTCTTTGATCAACCAAAAACCGCCGTCATTTACATGCGACAAAATTAACGAGCCAGCACCGGTGGCAATCACCAATAATTCCGGATGCGGATAGCCGGCGGCCAAAGCAATGGGTGCGACAATTCCCGCTGCGGTACTCATCGCAACTGTTGCGGAGCCTGTTGCGACGCGCATTAATGCTGCCACTAGCCAACCCATCATCAAGGGCGTTAATGCCATATCGGACGAAAAATTCACAATTTCTTTAGCGATGCCGGCTTCCACTAAAATACGATTCAAACCACCGCCGGCCCCCACTAATAAGGTGATACCCGCTGTTGGCGCAAGACAGTCGTGACTGAATTTCAAAATTGAATCGCGATTAAAACCGCGCGCAATTCCGAGTGTGTAAAAACTCACGAGGGTTGCAATTAATAAAGCCACAACCGAATTACCGATAAATAATAAAAAATCATTTAGCGATGTGCCGGGTGCGGCAATTAAATTGGCCCAACCGCCCAGCAGCATTAAAAATACCGGAAATAAAATTGTCGCGAGCGTAATGCCAAAACCCGGCAGCTGACGCTCAGCATCGGCGTGAATAAATTGTTCTTCCAGTGGGTTGTGCACAGGCAACTGAATTTTGGGCGCAATCCACTTCGCAAAAATGGGTCCTGCAATAATCGCCGTAGGAATTCCCACCAGCAGCGCATAAAAAATCGTGCGCCCAACGTTGGCTTGATATTCACCCACGGCAATCATCGCAGCAGGATGGGGTGGCACCAGTCCATGCACAACAGACAAACCCGCCACCATCGGCAAGCCGACTAACAACATGGAGGTGCCAGTGCGGCGCGCGACATTAAAGGCGATAGGAATCAATAACACAAAACCGACTTCGAAAAAAATCGGGAAGCCGACAAGAAAGGCGATAAACACCATCGCCCAGTGCACATTTTTTTCGCCGAACCAGCGAATCATAGTGCGTGCAATTTGTTCGGCGCCGCCTGATTCAGCCATCATTTTTCCGAGCATAGTCCCAAGCGCTACCACCAGTGCGATGTGACCAAGCGTTTTACCTACACCCGCCTCGTAAACAAACACCACATCTTTTGCGGGAATGCCCGCCATCAAACCCAGACCAAGCGAAACCAGCGTGAGCGTGATGAACGGGTTAAGGCGATAACGGGCGATCAGCAATACCAGCGCGATAATACTGATGGCAGCGTAGACCAGTAGCCAATGACCGGGGCTCAATGCAAATTCCATAAGGGCCCCCTAGAAAAACGTTTCCACGGCATCGATCACCGTGTAGTTATCGTCGACCACCAACAGCTGCCGCCACTTATCAAAGGTCAGGCAGGGGTGGGAAATATCCAGCGCGAGCATATCGCCCACTTGCAGATCAGCATCGGGCGTTATCTTCATAAACGCATGCTGATCCATCATCGCGGTAAGCTGCCAATCCGCAGGGGCAACAACGGGCGCTTCGGTACCGGGGCGGTAGTGCATGGCGGGGATAGGCAGTCCTGCATCAAACGCGGCATCGCGTTTGCCCAAGCCGAGTATGGCGAGACCGGGTTCAGGGATAGAAAGCACGTAGGCCCACAATTGCAGCGCTGGCAGCAAACTGGATTGCATGGAGCGGGCAACGGGGTTGCTGGCGTGGATACGCGCTTCCGCGGCCTTGTAGATACCCACATCGTGGGTGAGGTAGCAGCCGGGGCGCAGGATGATATCGAGCGGGCGCCCCAAATCGAGCCCCGTCCACTCTTCGGCCACCAAATCAAACCAGGCAGAACCGGCGCCGGTGAGAATAATCCGCTCCGCCGTTAACAGGCTATGCGCTTCAAGTGCCATCAACTCCTGTACAGCACGGCGCAGGAATTCGCGGATGGAAGTTTCATCTTTAAGAACGCCTTCGTAAACCTCAATACCAGCCAGGGCGAGGGACTCGGGGTAGCGGACGATGGCACTGAGCACAGCAACACGGGATTGTTCATCGCGCACACCGGTGCGGCCGCCCTCCACACCCAATTCCAATAGCAAGTTCAAACGCTGCCCGGCTTGGGCAAAAAACTGCCCCAGCTGCTCAACGTTGGCTGCTGAATCCACTATCACAAAAAACTCGAACTCCGGGTTTTGCAGCAAGCGAGAGATGATCGCCATATTGGCGCGACCGACCAATTGATTGGCCATGATCACGCGACGCACACCAAAATAATAGGCAGCTTGTACTTGCGGCGCCGTCGCCAGAGTGATGCCCCAAGCGCCATGGTCGAGCTGTTGATGAAAGAGTGCGGGGCTCATGGTAGTTTTGCCATGAGGTGCGAGTTTTAGTCCATAGGTACTAATAAAGGATTCCATCCAGCGGAGGTTATGCTGGAAGCGAGATTGGCTAAGCACGGCCACCGGCAGGCTCACCTGCTCATTCAACAGGTTCCAACCTAATTCATTGGTAGAACCAATAGAGGGCTGTAAACTGACGTCACCCAGCCCCTTACCCACAGGGCTAAGTAGTCGTTCTGTTAGCATTTTTTGTAAATTATTTTCTTTATGCATGCTTTTTTCCCAGCAAAAGCAGAAAAAACGATCATTTTTGCTAGGCTAACACTAAATAATGGCACTTAAAAGAAAATAATTTACATAAATGGCAGATTATTCCACCTAATTGTGAAAGTTTTTCGCGCCCCCATCTGTCAATTTTTAATTATTACAAACTGTTACTCCTGTCACAGCCAATCCGAAAGCCGCACACACCAACGACCACTAGAGAAAAGTCGTCAATGTTCGATTTTTCGCTCCCTCACCTTGGCTTGATGCCACCAAAAAAGTCACACCTGCTACCCCAAGTGGCAGTTAAAGGTAAACCCAAACTGGGACTTTCAATCGTTCGCCGCTTGTTTAATGATCGCCCCACTGGCAAGAACAGCGTTCCGTCTCCCCCACTAGGGCGGATTTTTGTCCAGCCGGATACGCCCAAGATCACTTTATAAAGAGATCACACAATAACAGCCGCTAACATCCGGCCACCGTATCCGCGTTCTTTAAGTACCAGGATTCATCGCCCCTCCCCCCAAGCGACCGGAACACCTGGCCAATAGCATCTTTCCGATGAGGACAATAACAATGATCAACTTATTTAGCGGTTTTACCAAAGCGCGACACCTGACCATCCCCGGCTGCCTGCTGCTGGTAGCTCTGGCCAGCCCCAGTCAGGCAGTGGTTTACCAAGCCGAAAGTTACACCAACTTTTTTGACACTACCGCTGGCAACACCGGCGGGGCATTTCGCAACGATGCAGTCGATATCGAAGGCACTACCGATTCGGGTGGTGGCTATAACGTCGGCTGGATTGATGCGAACGAGTGGTTGGTGTACGGCGGCCTTTCGATCCCCACCTCTGGCAGCTACACCATCCGTATGCGCGTCGCCAGCCCATCGGGTGCAACTGCATCGGTCGATTTAAACGGCGGCAGTATCCAACTGGGCGATTTTGCCATCCCCGCCACTGGCGGCTGGCAGAATTGGACAACCGTGACCCGCACGCTGAATATCAACGCCGGTACCTATAACCTTGGCGTATTCGCCAAAACCACCGGCTGGAATTTCAACTGGATTGAAGTGGTAGCCAATGGCGGTGGCGGCAACACAACCGGCCTGCTGACCGCTTATGAGCACTGCAACTATGGCGGCTGGTTCCGGGGCTTTAATACCGGCTCCTTTGACGGCAACGTGATGACCGCAATGGGCGCGCGCAACGACGCCATCTCCTCGGTTAAAGTCGCGGCGGGCTATGAAGCTGTACTCTTCGACAATTGGGACTACAGCGGCGCATCGGTTGTGGTATCAGGCGATAACACCTGCCTGAGCAATTTCAACGATCGTACTTCATCGATTATCGTGCGCCCCATAACCAACACCGGCACCGGCTTCGCGGCCGTAGTCAATGAAACCCAATTCAACCAGATGTTCCCCGGTCGCAATAGCTTCTATACCTATGCCGGCCTGGTTGCCGCATCCCAAACCTATCCGGCTTTTGCGGGCACTGGCGATCTGGCTGCGAAAAAACGCGAAGCAGCTGCAGCACTGGCCAACTTCTCCCATGAAACCGGTGGCTTGGTATACGTGACTGAAATCGCCCAGGGCGAATATTGCGGCGACTGGGATAACAACCCCAACACCTGCCCTTGCGCGCCGGGCAAACGCTACTTTGGTCGCGGGCCGATCCAACTCAGCTGGAACGGTAATTACTGCGCAGCGGGCGCCGCTTTAGGATTGGATCTGCGCGCCAACCCGGATCTGGTATCACAAAACCCAACGGTCGCATGGCAAACCGCCATTTGGTTTTGGATGACGCAATCAGGTGCCGGTTCGCGCCCCGCTCATGACTCCATGGTCGGCGGCTTCGGTTTTGGTGAAACCATCCGCACCATAAACGGATCACTGGAGTGCAACGGTGGCAACCCCGCGCAAGTGCAAAGCCGGATTAACGAATACCAGCGCTTCCTGAATATTTTGGGCACCAGCGCTGGCCCTGGTAATTTGGGTTGTTAACAACTGGAAATGAATAGTTAACAAACAAGCATCTAGCGAACTNNTTTATTTTTTTGAAAATATTTTTTATTGATGGGAATAAAACCAGAGCCTCAAACGTTAACAGGTTGTAAGTCAACTAACTCAGTGACTAACTCCCTAAACAACCAAGAGGCACTAATCATGAAAAACCAAACTTTCAACCGCAAAATGTTGTTCATCACTGTTTGCACTCTGGCGTCATCTGTCTGCTTGGCGAACGAGGTTTCCTACAGTGTCGATGCCAATGTGAATTCGCAAACTTCATTGAGTACTCAAGCTGATACACAAAGCGGATCTATCGCACTCGGCGGTTCACTGCAACAGCAACAATCAGTGAACAACCAAGGCAGCATCAACACCGAGGCGAGCGACGCTAGCGAAACTCCCGCCGCAGAAGATTCAGACACTGAAACTCCTGTCGCTGCCGATGGAGAATCAGCCGCTGACAGCACTACCGCCACCGCGAGCAATAGCTTGACCAGCGCCACCGCGCTCACCGGAAATGCAAAAGTGGAAACACAAAAAGCATTAAATAGTGTGAATGGCCGCGCTACGCAAGTTGCTGAAACTGCCAACGAAACATCTGCTGCCCTGGACAGCCGCGTGAACCAAACACTTAATGCATCAACCAGCGCTACCAACAACCTCGGCGCACAAGTGCAAAACAATATCGCGAGCACTAACGCTGCAGTAGTCGATGTAGCAAGCAATCAAGTTAACGCGCTGATGGCAATTGGAGCACAGCAAACTGTGCAACAAAATATTCAGCAAAATGTGCAAAGCACCCTGAACAATTCAATCGACAATTCAATCGACAACACACTCAACACGGCGGTTTCCAGCACCATTGATAACACCGTTAATACTGCAGTGGGCAACTCGGTTGATGATTCAGTAAATAGTGCCGTGACTAATTCTATCGACAGCACCATTAACAACACCATTCAAACAACCATTGACGATACCCTAGAGTCCACTGTAGAAAACTCTGTCAACACCGCGCTGAATAACAGCCTTGGCTTGGGGATCTAAACTGGAAGGCGCCTCGGCGCCTTTTTTCTGCCCTACTTGTTAGCACATTTTTCCTGCTAAATTTTCTCTCCGGCGGAGTAAACCACCATGAAACATTATTTATCGTTAACGTTAATTGTAGGTGCGATCGGTTTGGCTAACACGCTCCAGGCCGCAACGCCAAAGGGCACCATCCACTTGGAAGCCGGTACCGAATACGATTCCAATTTGAGCGTGATAGAACTGGATCAATTTTCAACCCAAAGTGATTGGGCCGCACTGTTAAACGCGCGTTTAAATGGACGCTGGAAAGCGACCGACAAACTCGAACTTAAAGGTGGCTATTCTTATTTAAGTAAAACGTATCAAGACTATGAGAATTTTGATTTGGCAATCCAACAATTGTCTGCCGACGTGAGTTACCAATTTGAGCCGGTAACTATAGGTGCAAGTTTTCACAACGCCGATGCAGAACTCGCTGACAAAGATTTATTAACCTTGCAACAAACCAGCCTTTNNCAACAAACGAGTGTTCCTGCGCGGCGCCATTAATTTTCAGGATAAAGACTTTCCCGGCAACGGCGGGCGCAATGCGACCAACAATGGTTTTGCTGGCGATATGTTTGTGTTTTTCAACCAAGGCACCACGCTTATCGCCACCGGTTTTACCCGCGATCAGGAAGATGCCAACCAAGCCCAATACGACTATGACGGCACCAGCCTGCGCGCGAGCATCAGCCACAAGTTTCCGGTCTGGGGCAAGAACAGCAAAGTGCAACTGGGCATGCGCTATAACGACCGCGATTATTCCGATGTCACTTCCGCAGTTGATCGCCGCCGCGCCGACACACATCGTGTAACTACGCTTGAATGGGAAATTAATCTTACGCCGAAAATTATCGCCACCAGCAAAATCGAACGCGGCAACTATGAATCCAATTTTGCGGCAGCAGATTATTCAGAAACACTCGGCTCAATTACCTTCGCCGTGACCTTCTGATTTATTCTTCGCTTCAACTTACTGCGTAGCATCCAAAAGGCCGAACCCAAAAACCGGGTCGCGGCCTGGCGCACCAAGGTCAGTTACCTTCCCCGCCAGACCCTCAATAAGCGCTGCCGATTTTTCATCGCGCAAGTCCCGTTCACAAGCCACAAACGCCGAGATCACCGGCGTCGCCATTGATGTGCCGGTCTCCCGCCCAAAGCCACCGTCGCTGCGTGCGGTAGTCACCGAAACGCCAAGCGCGGCAAAATCAATATAATCACCGCGATTTGCCCAGCGATAAATTTTTTGGGTGCGATCCACGGCGGTGACCGCAATCACTTCTGCATAAGCCGCAGGGTACATAGCTGGCGCCGCCGGACCTTCATTACCTGCAGCAGCGATAACCACAATGCCCTGCTCTGCGATCCGGCTGATGACACTACGCAAGATTTGGTTGTCGGGGCCAGCCAGACTCATGTTAATGACACCCACCTTTTCGCCCGCCAACCAATTTAACGCGCGCACCAAATCCATCATGGTGGCGCCTTGCGAATATTGATTGCGAGGATAAAAAACCGATGCGGCATAGAGCTGCGCCTTGGGCAGCAGCGGTTGCAAACTTGCGCCACTGCCAACCAATAACCCTGCCACCGCAGTGCCATGGGCGCGCGGCGCATCAAATTGTTCGCCTAAAAAATCGCGCAGAATAATCCGGTCGGGAGCGAAGGCCGGGTGTTCAGTGTTGATCGCTGTATCGATCATGCCGATTTTGACAGGGGCATCACAAACGGCAGTGAAAGAAGCTGGTGTGGAAGTAGCTGCCGCAGGAACTTCGGCTTGCGCATCGTAAATATGGTTGCGATCCAGTTGCCCGTGTAACCGCACTGGCAGCCGCTGTTTTAACGCGGCCGCCGAATCCCACTCTGCGGGCACCCGAAACCGCACCAGCACCATGTCCAACTCGGCAAAATCAGTCTGCTCGATAATATCGGCTTGCAACGGCTGCAGCAGTTTTACATCGGTTTTATCCAACATAATCAACCATTCGTACTCCACCGCGCGCCAGCCGTTCTCGACCTCAACATCGACAAACGCNNAGCCATTCTCGACCTCAACATCTACAAACGCAGTTTCACCGGCTCGGGTTAAGATGGGCAGCGTTTTCGCTAAAGCATCCAGCGAAACGGCGTCAACTATAGGTTCCAGCGCGTCGCGCACCAACCGACCGGTCTCGTCCAAGTCACCCAAAGTGCCGGAGATAAGGTCTTGGTCAAGCGCTCCCGCACTCAGCGCGTCGCTATCCAATAGGTCGGCGCCCAGTACATCATTGCCCAGTATCTGGTCATCCAATATCTGGCTATCAAGAATCTGGCTGTCGATCACCTGGTTTTCAATCACACCGGAGTTGATGATTTGGTCCTGGACCTGATCCTGAATCTGATCTTCTATCTGATTCAGATCCAACACCGAATCAACCGGCAGCTGGGCGTAACTGAACGAACCCAGACTGGCTAACAAGAAACAACTAAGATAAATAGGCTTCATAAACTCCCTCCTCAAACAATTGAGCAGATGTAACACGAAATAGAGTCTCACTTTAATGAAAACGTTTCAGTACGATAAAAATTCCACGACGGCGGGAATAAACTTCAGGCTCGAACGTTTACCTGATGAGAGACCGTGATTTCCCGTGCACTCGACAACCTGAACCAGCGCCCTGCGCAACGAACCACTTGGGATGAATCCTTTACTATGAAAGAAGAGTTAATCCGGCTGGCGCCTATGTTGCGGCGCTTTGCCTACTCGCTCACCGGATCGGCCCACGACGCGGACGACCTGTTACAAAACACGCTGGAACGCCTGTTAAGCCGTGGAGTTCCTGCGGATGTGGAGTTGGCAAAATGGGCGTTCCGCGTGTGCCGCAATATCTGGATTGATGAATACCGCGCGCGCAAAATTCGCCAGCGCAATGCCTATTCATTGGAAGAGATAGAAGAGCCGGCTGTCGACGGCGAACAAACGATTTTCGACCAGATCACCCTTGGGGAAGTTAACGCAGCGATGGATAAACTGCCCGACGATCAGCGCTCCATTATGGCATTGGTCGCGCTCCAAGGCATGTCGTACAAGGACGTGGCGGAAACGCTGGGAATTCCCGCCGGAACTGTAATGAGCCGCTTGGCGCGGGCACGAATCGCGCTGGCCAATTTTTTAAATCCGCCATCAATCACTAGCTCCGTAAAGCCCGGTGTGTGAGGAAATGAAAATGATTATATCCGACGAAAAATTATCAGCCTTCCTTGATGCAGAATTACCGGAAAGTGAAATGGAATCTATTCGCCAACGCATTAGCGAAGACGAAACTCTGGCTAATCGCCTCGCTGAATTAGCGATAGTCGATGAGCAGGTCGCACAACACTATGCGGCGATAGACGCGCGCCCACTGCCAGATGCTATCGCGAATCTTCTGGCTTCTGCGCCTGCTACAACGACGGCCGCTGTAGGGACGACCGCAACTATCATCCCGTTTCCACTGTGGAAAAAAGTCCAGCGTGGATTGCAACAACATGCAGCGGTTGCAGCCTGTACTGCCTTGGTGCTGGGCTTTGGCCTCGCGCAATTACTACCCGGGTCCCAGAATTCACCTTTGGGTGATTGGAATGCGATTACGGCTGCACTCGATACGGCAGCGAGCGGCACAGAGCATGCGCTAGCGGATGACAAACGAATCAAACCGCGATTAACCTTTGTAAACGAACAGGGGCATTTCTGTCGCCAGTTCCGCGTAAGTGATTCGAACATCAGCACAGAAACTATTGCCTGTCGTATCGACGATAAGTGGGAACCCAGCATCACCCTTTACGCACAAGCGGTAGCGCGTGATGGTGATTACCAAGCCGCAACCAATGGCGGGTCGGTATTGGATCAAGCATTGGATAATATGATGCAGGGCGATGCATTTGATGCGCAGGCAGAATCACAGGTTATTCAACGCGGCTGGAAAAATGATTAACATTAATTCAACAAAAATTATCGGATATCTGCAGAAAATGTTTGAAATGAAAGTTATCACCAGCATTTTATTTATAACGGTACTCAGTGGTTGCACATCGCAGCAATCAGCTTATAGAGCCGCCAAAGGCGAGGGTTCAGGCTACAAAGATGTTGCGCTGGCTGAAAACCACTACCGCGTACAATTTAAAATAAATGGCCCTGCACGCAAGGCTGCACAGAAATATGCACTAGTGCGCGCTAGCGAACTGACAATCGCGCAGGGTTACGATTGGTTTGTTGTCGAAAACCGCACCCTTCGCACATTGAATGAACCTGATCTTTTTGAGTCGACACCAAGCCCAATCGCCACACGCAATTGTGGCTTATTAGGTTGCCGCACTCAAACTCAGCTACCAGCTCAACCAATGGACGTACCGGATACTGAAACATTCGCCACAATGGAGATTCGCATGGGGCGCGGTGTTAGGCCAGAAAAAGAAAGCTATGATGCACGTGAAATATGGGAAGCCCACCAAAAAGAAAACAATGCACAGTCACAGTAAAAAGAAGTTTGAGAAAGAGTGAATTATTTTTCAATTAAAATGAAAAAGTTATAAATATTGCATTATGAAAAATATTTAAACACCTGAATGCCCGCTGTTTTTGTAAAAAATACATACAAACATCGAGAAACTGGCACCGCTATCCTCAAAAGGCCTGATTTTCCACGGTTATCCCCCACTGGCACAGATGATGCAACACCCCTCCTGAGCATTATCAATGTTGATGTGCAACATAAACCACGAAACTTATTTTTATGTTCAGGAGAAATTTATGTCTAGCGATGAAACCTCAGCCGTAAAAGATCTCATCAAAGTGTTGCATGATGGGGTAAATTTTTATACCGACGCAAAAGTGGAATTGAAAGGTTCCGGTTATGAATCTGCGCTGCAAGATATGATTGATGCACGCCAACAAGCGCTGGTACGTTTGCAACCACTGGTATTTATCCGCGACGGCGAAACCGAATCAGGAAAAACTCTCAGCGGCAGCTTGCACAAAACCTACGCTGATATACTGGCCGCCATCAAGAGCAACAAGTCACAAGTGTACATCGCGGAATTGGAAGAGCTGGAAGACCGCACACTGGAGTACATTCAAAAAGCACAGCATGAAGCCGTGTCAATCGACATCAAAACTGCATTGAATTATATCCACAAGTCGCTGCGTCAATGCCATGACCGTATGCGCAGCCTTAAACGTTCTGCTGCGTAATATTGAGCGATACACTTTGCGTAGTTAAAACGTTACGTAATAAAAAGGCCGGCCCGTTAATAAATGGGGCGGCCTTTTTATTAAATTCGACTTTTATTGGCCTCGATTCTTATTGCTGCAATAACCACTCGCGCCCAGCGCGTTCACTGCGGAAGGTTTCAATCGCACCGCGTTCTTGCAGAGTAACGTAAACTGTTTTTCCATCGGCACCACCAAAGGCAACATTGGTTGGCTTCTGGCCTTTTAATTTAATTCGCTCGATTACAGTGCCGTGGGGTGATACTACGGTTACCTCCCCTGCTGCATAGCGCGCAATATATAAATTGCCATCCACATCACAACGCATGCCATCCAAACCGTGATCGGGAAATTCAATTAACAGGCGTTTGTTTTTTACAGCGCCGGTGTTTTTATCTATGTCGTATTTCCACACTTTGCGCTGCACACTTTCATTGACGTACAAGTGTTTTTCGTCGGTGCTAACTTCCACACCGTTAGTGGTGCCCATGTCGGCTTCCAGCAAGGTGACTGCGCCATCGGTGGCGATTTTCCACAGGTTGCCGGTGTTGTCCGCCCACTTGGGATCGCTGGCGTAAATCACGCCGGATTTTGCGATAGCAATATCGTTAGGTTGATTCATTTTATCGCTGTGTGCATG
>DQHS01000071.1:61699-90330 GCA_003524365.1 Cellvibrio sp.
GCTGCTGCAAAAAGCGCAACAGCAACGAATCGGCGGGGATTAAACAATGTGTTATTCATAGCGACCTCTTTGTGTTTTTTGAAAATCTGCCTGAGCCGCTGTAGTGGTCGGGCATTGATAACACAAACAGGTCGCATAATAAACGTGTGCCTCTGCGTAAACGCCAATGGAGCGCTGAATTATTATTTTTTGTCATACCCGCGAATGCGGGTATCCATAAAAATTAACGACCGGGATGAGCTGCGCTGGTTTAACGGCTCCTGCTTTCGCAGGAATAATGAATAATTAAGAGGTTTCCCGGTATCTACATAACTATCTGTGTTATCGGCGACAAGATTGCTGATTTCAGTTGTGCTATGTGGTTGCGTTCTCGTGTGTAGATCAGCTGCTTGAATTAACTGACCAATACGCGTTTGTAGTTGTGTAAGTGGATGCGCTCGTGCAGCTGGTAATGGGATAGCGAGTAAAAATTCGCGCAGTTGCATTTTACTAATTATCAAGCTGGTGGCGAGCTTGTCCAGCAAGTGAGCCAACCAAACAGTTTCACTGGCATGAGGAGATTCCAGCGCAAGCAGTAACACCTGCTGCCAGAGTTGTTGTTGCAATATAGTCGGGTTGGATGCAAATACCTGTGCTGCTGTTAATGAAGCAGTTGATGGAAAATAGGTTGTTGGAGAAGCTACTGTTGCAGCATAGGCTGTTGAAAATTCGTTTGCTGGCTCAATGGTCGTCGAAAAAAATCCCTGCTGCTGTCCGACAAATTCCATTAAATCCAATAGCGCTTGCACTTGAGTCACATGTTGCGGCGCCAGTTGGCGCAATAATACCAAACGCTGTGCGGCGCTAAATTGTTTTACCAAACGCGCAATTAATACTTCTCGCGCGGGAAATTGGCGCAACAACTCGGAAATATCCTGCTGTGCAATAACCTGTTCAAATAATTGGTGGTGAATTTTTTCCTGATAATGTGGTTGGTCTTTTCCATCACCATAGCGACCGGCGGGATTAAATGCGTAGTGTGCCGTGATATTGCCGGTGGTGAGATAGGCAATTAGTTGCTGTAAAGCAGCGTGCGAATCTGGCACCAGCGGCACCAGTGGTGTATCGACCAGTGCGCGAGGGTCGAGCGCGAGCATCTGGCTTTTTAACAAACGCGTGAATTGATCCAGCAATTGTTCGCGGATCTGCTGTTGGTAGTGACGCGCATCCAGCCTGCCCAAATCAAATTCCAGGGTTTCAAAACGCAGCACCTGATTGCCAGGTGAATAGTGGGAAAATAATCTATCCAGTGCGGGCAATAATTCCTCGCTGATCCAACTGACTAACCCGGCTTTTTCACGACGAGCGAGCCTGGTCGTGGTGAACGACAGGTCGAGGGTGAATTCGTCGATGCGATGCTCGGGGTGCATGGTTTAAATCCAGTAGGCGGCCGAGGGTTTATATTGCGCGAGACAGTTGCGCAGCTGCTGTGCACGCTGGTCGAGTTGTTCAGTGCTGGCGTCTTCCTGCAGCAATTGCTGTTGCTCATATTGTTGTAAACTTTCAAGCCAAGGCTGATAACAGGAATCAAAATCCGTCATGGCAGGTAGATCCAACCAATAGATTTGCGGAAATAAATGGGCTGGCATATGGTTGGCAATGGTTTTTTCAGCAAACTGGCGAAAGGCCGGATTGGCAAAACGCGCGGTCCATTTTGGGAAAATAAAACTCACCCGGCAATCAAAAAAATCACTGTCAGTAGCGTTTGCCTGCTGCCCACGTGGGCGCAATAAAATATGCTCCAGCAAATAAAAGCCTTCGGCACCGGCATTGATATCGGTAATGATCTTTTTAAATTTATGCACATAGGAAATGGCTTGGGTACGGTCGTCGGCCTTTTTTAATTCGCGCCGACGATTGAGGCGCTGTGAATAAAAATACACCGCGACTGCCTCACCGGACTCTGCCGGTTGCAACCGATAGGCATCAATACTCGTGCCTTCGCTAATCATTGCTGGGCAGAGCGTTAAGCTTTTACTAGGTGTATAACTCCACTGCAATAATTTTTCTTGCTGTTTGGCTTTTAATGCCGGAACAACTTGTGCGTCAGCGTCGGTACGCAGTGCATTGGTGTCGCTTGTGTCCTGCTCATCGAGGAGTTGGTCGTCGACTAAATGTATCTGATTGCTGTTAAAACACTGCGACAGGGGAATCAGGCTATCAAGTTGTTGTATGCCTAATAAAATGTTGATTTTTTTATGCAGACTACTGAGGTTGCTCGCTTGCCAATGCGCTTCACTGGTATCGAATGCGGCTGAGCGCCCGCTGCTGGTTTCGACCAGATGTAGCAGGTAACGAATTTTATTGTCTATGGCCCAGTAGCCCGGTTGTTCTTCATGATAATAATTAAAATGCAGCAGTGCTTCTTGTGAAAATTCTTCGCCATAAATGGCGAGCAATGTATCTAACGCACGGCTTTTGCGATCAGTTGCCGGGTCGTGGCGCGCCTGTATATCCTGAATATCGTTCAACCCAATGCGCTTATTGTTGTAGAGCGAGGCAAAGTCAGGGATATGTTGGTTATCCAAAAATTCAGCAAAATAACTGTGGTTGGGGCGTTCGCTCAAACTAAATAAATGCTGCAGATTTTGGATGTGCGCCAACATGTTGGCCATCAGTTGTTCAAACGGGTAGAGATAAGCTTTGAGCTGTTGGGCCTGTTTTTTACGCGCGGCAGTTTCATGGTTGGGCACACCGGCAGCGTTGATACCGTAGACGCTGGGGAAATGGTGCTGAATAGAATAATAAGCCGAATGCCTGTGTGTACGGCCTTGCGGCAGAGGATAAAAATGCGTGCTATTGGTTTTATTGTTGCGGAAAGCGCGGTATTCAAATTCCAATTTTTGCAACGCGCGTCGGGTTTCTTCCATTAAGCGTTCGGTATTGTCGCCGCGAGTTTTGACAACACCGGCTGGGTCTGTTGTCTTACCTGGATTGAAATCAATCTTGAGCCATTCTTGTTGTTGTGCATCCGCGGGAAATTTTAAAAAAAATGATTGGTTATCAATCGCCTGGGTGTCCAGGGGTTTGCCTTCTTCATCGACTAATTCCAGCCGATACACTTTTTTAACGCCCTCAATGGCGGCGACCAGCCCTGTCAATTCTTCCAGTGCTTTAGTGCTTTTATGGGCATTAAGGTGTTCACTGTAGATGTAACCGTGTTGTGTTAGCGGGCCGCTAAAAATATCAGCCAAATCCATTTGTTGCGCCATAGTTTCATAGCGTTCAATACGGATGTTGGATGAAATCTTACGTGCAACCTGAAAAAAAACATCGGCATAAATATCGGCTTGGTTACGTTTGCCGTTAGTTTCAATCACACCGCGTAAAAAACAGGGTTTGCTTTCTTCAATGGTGAGCGTTGCAAGGTCTTCACCAAGATTGCGGTTTTTGACAAAAACATTGCGCACACGGCGCAAGACTTGTTGCTTTTGTTCATCGCTATAAGCAGGACCGGTCAGGGGTTCCAGTAATTTGATAGAAATTTTGTACAAGCACGCTTGATAGCCACCCTCCTGAGTGAGGGTGGCAACCTGTAGCGCATCGATTTCCGGAATATCATCAAGCAGGCGTTTGCAATAATCTTCTGCCGTAATTGGGCGAGTGGGGAAAATATCGTGCGGTTTATAAAGCGCGTAGTGGTTGAAATCAATCAGACCGCGCTCATTGGCAAGATAATCAGCAACCGGTACGCGCGCTTGATAGGCGAGTTCGGTCAGTCCAAAACAGAGTTGTTCGAGAATAGTGACACCGGGATCGTGCAGGTTGTAATCCGTCCAGATATTACCGGCGAGTTCTTGTGCACGCGCAATCGCATCGGCGCGCAAGCTGGCGAAGTCGAGGCCGTCTGCATCCTGTTGCAAACGCTGAATAACTTCGGACGAACTCATTGTGATGATCCTGATGCTAACGGATTGGGATGCTGCGATTCCTCGGTTGCATGCTGGGTTTGCAATTGCTGGTGCAAATAATTTACCAGCGTGCAGACGCGGTTGTACGGCAATTCCCCGAGTGCTTGCACACAGACACTGAAATCGCGTGCACTAATAATAAATAGTGCTGGTACATGTTGCATTGCTTCCGCTTGATAAAATTGCTGCGCTTGTTGATTCAACTGACCAATGATGTCGAACACATTTTTAAATGGCTGCTCCACTAGCGCTTCTAACAACAAGCTGCTCTGCTCAAGCGTCAGATAAAAATGCAATTCGCTGGATGCTTTCATCGTAAGTGTCCTTATTCTGGTGCCTGGCTGCTTTCCAGCATTAGTGGATCAAACCACAGACGGGTAATGTGATATTTAATCCAGATATTTTTGCCGTAGGAACATTGTGCACGTATTTGCAATTTGAAATGGAATTGGCCTTGCTCGGGCACTGACTGCCAGCGCAGTTCAAGGCGATTACATTTGTTGCCGAAGTGTGCGTCCTGGGTATTGATGCTGCTTTTGCCATTAAATGTATTCAAGGCAATCGCGTGCACCAGTGCGTATTTTCCATCGGCGTCTTGCCCACCTACCCCGGCAACAATTTCAAAGGCCTCGCAACCGGTAAGTGCGCTGGTGATATCGTGCCATTCGCCATCGGCGGGCGCGGCCATATCGCCTACTTTGCCCATACGTCCGTTGGAAGCGATGGTGCCGTCCACATCGAGTGTGGTCTGTGGATTTTCTTTGTTGATGCCCACCGCAACACGCAAATTGTTGGGTCCGTCAACACCGCCGCCCTGACTGTAAAGGCTAAGTACACGCGGGCTTTGCGGTGTACCAAAATGCAATTTATTTTCGCTGGTGCTCAGTTCCAAAAACCATTGTGGGCTTTCGACGGCAATATTTTTATAAAAACTCAGCAATCGGCCAGAGCCCATGAGCTGTGAAATCTTTAAACCATCACGGCTGGTTTTATCAAAACCCTCTTCCAGAATATTGACCATCGAATCGATCAAATTGGAAAAGTCCTGCTCGGAGGGCATACGTCCTTTTTTAAATTTATTCTTCAGCGCATTTCTGTCGAGTTTTTCCATCGCATGGCCTATTCGGGAATAATGAAAGTACTACCCACTTCCAACTCGTCCACACCAGTACGTTGGGCGCGGATCTGGAGCGGTTGGTCAAGGGCTTGGATATAGTGGTGCTGCAGCGGCACGGCCGTACTCCAGGCATAAGTCGGATGCAGGGTTTGCAAATGATGCGTGTCACTGCTTGCGGTATCGTCCAGGATAAAAAAGCCATCGCCTTGCGGCGCAATGCGCAAGAGCGAAAAATCGGTAACGTGTTCGATGTAATCGAGATTATGGATAAAGGATTTTATTTCCTGCTCGCTGATGCTCCAGCCAAAGTGAACAGCATTGCCCTGCGCATGCCAAGGCGAAAGATAATCACACAGCGCTTGATTTAATAAATTGTGGTGCCGACCAGTGTGTAAGCCTTTTTTTAATTGCACTGCGCAGCGCACCTGGATTTCTTCATATACCGGATTCTCCACTGCAACCTGCACACGTTCAGGCGTAAGTGGTTGAATAAATTCTTTGATCGCCAGCATCAAATGGCCATCAAAGCAGGGTTTGTAATCCTGCGCGCTATTTGTCGGGTGATAAGGAATGGGAATGATCAACAAATGCCCGGGGCAAATGGGGTTGCGGTGATCACTGCGTAGGTTGGCAAAACACTTCACTTTATAAATATGCGGAAATTTTTCCAATATCAGCATTTCGTAATCAAGTGGTGTCAACGCGCGATTTTTGTGGCGCAGGCGCTCGCTAATGCGCGTGCGCAACTGCGCCAGATTTTCAGCCGGTACACCACCACAGGAGCGCGTAATTTGGCTGACGCCGGCGATTCCGGCGATTGTCTGGCGCGTGCGTTTGATGGTATCGGGCGGCAATTGCATGGGTTGTTCACTGGCCGGGTGCATGCCGGAAACCCAAGAGGCTTTGACTGCCTGCGCGTACACACTGTAAAGATCACTGAAATGGGTGAGTGCTTTGTTGGCGCTAATTTTTAGCCAATATAAATCGCCGGGCATAATTGTGTTAGCCGTAGTAATTTTTTCCGGCATGGTCAGGGTGACAATACCTGAGGTCATAAATCCTTCGGTGCTGTCGCCGAGTATGTAACGCGGGCCTAATGGTCGCCATTGATTGTCACTCAGGTAGGACCAACTCACCAAGGCAGCGGGTGTGAGTGGCCGCTGCTTATTGTCGCCCTGTTTATAACCATCCTGCGCTTGCGTGAGTAATTCTTCATCGAGTGGCAGTGAATTATTTTGTAAATGGAAAAATAAACTTAACTGTCGGATATCACTCGCAGCCACAGCAAGATAGAGCGCGCCGTTATCGGGATACTGGGGCAATAAATATAAACGCGGATGGCGCAGTGGCGATATGACTTCCCAACCCAGAGGATGCAGGTGAAAAAATTGATCTGTATAAAACGGGTCTTCATCGCGTCCGGTATCGGCCAGCGTCAGTGTAGAAACCGCAGAATAATTTAATCGCAGTGCGCTGATTTCAGGTGTGTAGGGTGCATTGGGAATGGGCCTGGCAAAACGCGGATGTTTTATGCGCGCATTGTGGGTCAATACATCGGCCAGCAAATTGGGATACTCGCGGTGGCCAAATGCACCGAGCGGCCCTTGCAAGGTAAATTTAAATAATCCGGCGCGCGTGAGCGGTGAATAACTAAATGGTCGCCGGGCTTGTTGTTGGTCTTGCGCTTTGTAAAAAGGAATCGCTGCTGTGGCCGACAATTTTTTATGTGTACTGATTAACGGTGAACCGCCTTTTAATACGCAATCAAATAGTGGTTGGTAGCGGCTGGAGTCATTGGCAGCGGGTTGCCATCGGCCATCGGCCAGCACGCTGACACTGGCAACAAATTGATGATTCTCTTTTGCCTGTACATACCCGCGATACCAGCTGTTAAAACCGCCCGCTGCTGTGGGTAAACTGCTCCATTCAATATCGACATTCAAGTCGAGCAATTGTTTAGTGCGTGTTTCTTCGTGCCCCACAATAAAATAGGAGCCTACATCAGGCAGTGGGCCGAAGGGTGCAAAAGGTGCGAGCGGCGATAACTGGCCGATATTATTGTGTAGCAGTAGGTCGTGACAGCCTTTGACATCCACTTGTATACGCACTTCACGCAGTACCAAACGCTTGAGGATGTCGTAGGGATATTGCAAATAATTTTCTTTGAGCGTAAAGCGCAATACCGGTAGCGAGGTGGTGAGTGGATCGCCATGTACCGCGCTGTTATAAGCAGTAATGGCCGGGCAGCCTTCCGGCAAATAAAAACCGAGACGCAGGCAATTGGGTTTGACGCTGTTATCGGTATCGCTGTAGGCGGGTTTGTATTCATTGATGTCCAACCAACCATCGATGGTGGTTAGCGACAACTGAAATAATTTGCTGAAATAGGCAAAAAATTTGGCTTTATCATCGGCAATACTGTCTTTGATATTAGGCAAGTGGCGCAGAATTTTTTGCAGCTTGCTCCAGGGTTCGCGCTGTACGTCTTCAAATGCTAAATCGACGCTGATGTAGCGTTGACCTTCGCGCAACAAAAGTACATTGCTGGCGATAGCAAAGCCGAGGCGTGCACTGGTGGCGGTATCACTGGCGCGGCCATCGCTGGAGATACGCTGGCGACCGGCGCCAAAAAAAGGTTGGGCAATTATTTTATCGCGCAGTTTTTTATCGGCATTAGGCTGTACTGCTAAGGCATTCAACCAGCAGCCATCGGCAAGTGTGACACTGGTGCGAGGAGTGGGATTTTGTTTTAAATTAAATGTGGTGCGCGGAAAAAATAAACTGTAAAGCTGTTGAACTTGCGCATCGTTGACAATGGTATCTTCGTCAGTGGCGTACACAATATCGCGGCTGTTGTTATCCAGACCGGCAAAAAATTCAGTTCCCTTGGGTAAATGAATTTCTCGCTCTTTGGCGCCGGGTTGGAATACCAGATAAACATGGTCGGGTTGTACCGGGCGCGTTTTGGCTTGTAGCACTTGGGTAAAATAGAAATCGATAAAATCCAGCGTGAAATGATTCAGGCGAGTTTGCAGTTTTTGGTAGAGAGTGACAAACGCAATGCGCAGCGCCAGCGCCGGATCGTGATTTTTGCTGTGCATGGAATCGGGCAACAATTGCCGCGCGCTGGTTTGCACCATGTCAGCGGCTTTTAGCAGCGATGCATAGAGTGAGCGTATGTTGAGTACAATAGGTGCTGTGTTTGGTGCAGAAAATTCATCGGGCTGGCCACCCGCAGTGATCAGCGCCATAAATTGATCTGAAAATTGCTGCGTCTGTTTAACCCGGTCGGGCATAAAACCATGAACGCGATAGAGTTCTTTGGCCAGCCCCAATACTACACTTTCGATCAATCCATAAAGACTTTCGCCCGCACTGCTTTGCGGGTGCTTCAATAAATTCAACCAGCGATCTAAAAGCCGCGCTAACCCAACAACCGATGCGGGATTATTGGGTTCGCCCAGCGCCCATTCTTCGTTGTCGATTTCCTGTTGCAAACGCAGATTAAATTGGGTTTCCAAACTATCAATATTAAGCGCGAGTATTTGCGCCATCACTACAATTTCGTCGCGGGCGAACAGCAGTTGCTCTATATCACCCGGTGAAAATTCCACCCCGGGTAATTGCACCAGACGTGCGTATTCCTGCATTTGGGTGAGCAGTTGCTCAAACGACATTTCATCGACATTGAAATAATTTTTTTCCAGCGCCGGCAAAGCGCGACGCTGCTGACTCATGCCGTCGCGCACATGCAATTGCAATGCAACGGCGGGCGTGGCCTGCATCCAGCTCATGGGGATACCTGCCAGGGTGCAGGTATGTATAAATAAATAAAATACTTAGCCTGCAAGATTACTGCCTTCATTAAAATAAAAAGGATACACCAGGTTGTAGCGGTTATTCGTCGCCCTGACCCGGTAATACACATGGATTTGTACCTTGCCCTCGCGGTAGTCGTCATCGCTCATATCAATGCGTTCGACAATAACGCGCGGCTCAAAAAATAAAATCGCTTTTTCAACTGTATCGCGCATGACCGCAAAACTGCTTTCATTAAGTGTGTCAAACACATGGGCTTTCAAACCGCAGCCATAGAGCGGTTGCATGACGCGTTCGCCAGGTGTGGTCGATAGCAAAATCAACAGGCTTTCGTGAATGTCTTGTTCCGCTGCGACTGTCACTAACCCCTTGCTGGTGAACTGCGGGGGAAAACTCCAGCCGGTGCCAAGAAACGATTTATTACTCATAATTTTATTTATCCACCAATCATGACGGTGGGTAAACCCAATACGATATTGCCACCGTGTGCCGTGGTGTCACCCATGCGCGCGGCTGGTTTGCCGCCGATCATCACTGTGGCCGAACCCTTGACGATGGAATCGGGCGGGCCGACACAGACACACATATCCCCGACTACGGCCGCAGGTAATTTTCCAATTAATACCGTGGGCACACAGGGGCCGCTAATCGGCCCACCTACATGCGGGACCGGGCCGGTAAACATAGGGCAGGCGTGCATATCGGTAATTCGTGCTGCAGGTGGCATTTTTTAATTTCCTTTTTATTCGCTAAAACTATTCGTTCGTTAATGTGTTGGTTCGTTAAATAACTAGTTAATCATCACCATCGCACCTTTGATGGTGGTAGTACCCGATGCGGAAACTTCGGCCGTTGCATTGCCTTTTGCAGTAAAACCGATATTGGCGGTGCTGGTGATATTTAATCCGGTTTGTTTGATATCCATTTGTGCGGTGGCTTCAATATTGCCCGTGGCATTCAGTACAATTTTTCCTTGCGCTTTGAGTGTAATATCCTTGGGGCTATCGAGTGTGATACCAGCGGAATCGAGTGTGACTTTGTTACTGTTCTGGTCTTGCAACAAAATCGATTTTCCATCATCGCTGATCACAATTTTGTTTGCGCCCGGCGTAATGATAGTGATGATTTTTTTCTCTTCATCAAATTCCATTTTCATTTTGGTGCGCGTGACTATGGCCTTGGTATTGTTTTCCGCAGCGAGTGCATAAGGCGGTGGATTTTTACTGCTATAAAGGCTGCCGAGAATAACCGGGTGCGATGGATCATCACTGAAAAACCCGAGTACCACTTCATCGCCGATTTCGGGAATAAAAAACGCACCAAAACTGTTGGAGCTGTAAAAATTGGCGAGCCGCGCCCAAAAGGCATCGGTAGCGGCGCTCATTTCCGGAATCGATACTTGCACGCGGTGCTGACTTTCGGGATCGGCATCCAGTTTTTTTACGACACCAATGTGCAGACCACTAATGCCAGGCGTCAGACCTGCAGCACTCGGAGCCATGGTTTCTGCAGTTTCGGTAAACCAGTTGGGCGACATGCCAAATTCCACCCGTGTCGTCCAGTTGCCGTCGACCACAGAATGATTAACGCTGCTGACAAAAATGTTGCCATTAAAACGCGTGCCGACACCGGCGAGTTCAATCAGGGTACCGGGTTTGGCCAAGGCACTGCCTTGAAAACTGACATGACCGCGAATGCGCGCGAGGCCGGATTTTACTTGTTGCGCTTTAGCCCAATTGGTGAGGAAACCGGATTCCAGCGGCACACTGCTTTGCAAACGGAAATCACTCAAACCAATGACGCTGGCGAGTGTGGCGGAATCTATATCACCTTGGGTATTTAAACTGGCACTGGCGGCGGTGCCTTGCTGCAGCGCATGATTGGCAAGATCCCAGCCATTGCTGGTAACAGTTTGGAATTGGTGACGTGCATCCAGGTCGGCACTGAAATCGATGATGTCGATGCCGTAGGTTAGCGAGAGCACGGCGCTGCCGCTAACCTCGGGTGCTTTTACAGTGACAGTGCCAGCGTCGAGTGTTACCAGCATGCCGTTGGCTTCGGCACGCGCAAGCATAAAATCCCAATCGCTGCAGTAAAATTGCACCAGCTCTTTATGTTGTACTGTGGTTGCGGTGACACTGGCGGTGAGGCCGGAATAGTTGCCAATTAATTGCGACATAATATCGCTGTCTTTTTTGTCGATGTAGTTTGCGTTTTTACGCCCTACCGTCATCGCCAGCGCTTTGTCTTTGCATTCAATAATCAAACGCGCGGCATTATTACCACTGATTTTAATCGAGTGTTTGATGATGACGCCGCTGAAGACGTCGGTCAGTGTCTGGTCATAACCCAACTGAATTTTTATTTCCGTGCCGGGTTTAAAGGTGGCACTGGCACTCAGCGGAAAATCGGCATTGGGCATATCGCCATCATTGATCACCAGTGTGGCGGTTGAAATCCGGTTGATGTAGTGTTGAATTTCTATCGACACTACTTCAACAGTGGTTGCAATAGCGTTGCCGCTGCAGAGCACACTAAAGCTGACTACACCATCGCTGCTTTTAAGAGGAGAATCGGCCATGAATTACACCAGCGGAGGAAAACGCAACAGCTGGCCGGGTTGCAGCTGGCGAAAGTTATTGAGCTGGTTGAGCCGTGCAACCGCGAGATAATAAGAACTGTCTTTGTAAATTTGGTAGCACAGCATCGGCAAGGTATCGCCTGCTTTAACCTCTACCAAATGGGTCAGGTCTGGCGATTCCAGGCTCGCTTCGCGGAAAACTTCTTCGGTACTTTTGTACGCGGTAAACGTTAAATCCATTTTGGCGCGCAAGGGTTCGCCACTGGGTTTGAACAGCGTGTAATTGACTTTCAAAGCTTCCATGCGCGCTTTGAACAGTAATGGTCCCCAGGAAACTTCCACCACCGGTGGTTCATGTTCGGAGCCGTTGTAGTCGTAGGCCACTTTGCGCAAGAGTGCGATTTGTGTGCGCACGCTGCCAGCCGTACCTTCCACTACGCCGGTGCCATCTAACACCAATTCTTTAAATTCAATTTTGTCGGGTTTGGACTTGCTGTATTTTTTTTCGCTGCCGGGCCCGAGCGCCTGATTTTCTGCATAAGTAATCGATGAGCTATGTGTGTAGCCAGCCGGGTTGATCAGCGCTTCAAAGGCTGGGTCGCCATTGACGGTGGCGATACCATCGTTGACATCGCAGGGCGAAATTTTTAATTTTATTTTGGTGCCATTGGCAATGCTCATGATTTAACGCAACCCTTTATCGCTGAGCATTTCCAAAACTAAACGCCGGCATTCATTGATCACATCCTGTTTGATACTTGCACTCATAGCGTCGCGCTCTTCGGCGCTATCCTCATGCTCATCATCCACGACATTGGATTTAATCAGCAGTTGTTTAATTTCTATGGCCATGATGGGTTTATCGCAGAGTGATTGTTAAGCAAAGAAATTTTAACGTCGGTCGTTCAATAAAAATTACATCACCCGATTGGAATAGGTGTAACTGAATACAATTTTTTCGATTGCCACTTCATTTTTAGTTGAATTAAAACCTTCCACTTCCCATTTGATAGGAAATGCATTGGCAAAAGTCCAGCCACGAATAGGTTCGGCATTTTCATTGAGCAAATACACGCTGATGGTGCGCGGTACTATGGCGGCAATAAAATCACCTTCCATTACCTCCTGACACCAAGTCACTAATGGCGATGATGCCGGCGCTATGCCGCGTTTCAATTCCAGATTGCCCTGCTTGATGGCGGTGGGCAATTTGTGCACAAAACGGTTCTCACCGCCCTCGGATACATCCTCGGTAGACATTTCACTGGAAATGCCCGAGACATCCTGAAACGAGGAGTCAACACCCTCGCTTCCGGAACCAAAAACTACTTTGAAATAAAACGCAGAAGGCGGGTATAAACCGCCTTCTGTGTTATTTGCCGAAGCTGACATCTGCTAGTGCCCGCCCAAACCATTAGCCATTTGCAATGGTCAAGCCTTCGTGGACAATTTCAATGCTTTCGATGGCAACTTCATTTCCTTCGGATTTTAAATCAGTAGAAGAAATTTTAGTCGGCCAGGCATTGGTGAGTGTCCACACCATGGTGGGTGCACTGCTTTCATCGAGCAAGCTGATGGTGACGGGAACACGTTTGATTGTGTTGAGTTTGATTTGGTTGAGCCAATCCCAGAACTTGTTATCGCCCTTGAACACGCCTTTTTTCATGGTCACGTTGCCGAACTTTTTCATGCCCGGCATTTTGATCACAGAAAATTGCTTGCTGTCGCCTGAGCGATATTTAATTTCTTCCGATTGGATATCCAGCCCGCTCACTTCCTGGAAGGACATAACATTGGAATCCCATTTCACTTCAAAGTGAAACTTGGGCAGTGGCCAAATATTGGCTGATTGTGTTGAGCCGTCTTCTGCCATAGTAATCTCTACCTTAATTTATCTATGGATTAAAAAATGTTGCGAAGTCTTTGCAGTGAAAATTGTTTATATATCATCTGCAATAGAGCGCGCGTCGACTGTTCCTATGGATGCAATTATTTTCGATAAAAAACTTAGGACTTTTGCATCTGCTGTTGGAAAGTAATCTCGATGAATTCGGCCGGACGGCTTAGGGCCACCAACACAGTTACACGCAAAATGCCTTCGAGAATATCTTCAGCAGTCATGGTTTCACCCAGACCAACATGCACGCTGAACGCATCTTCCGGGCTGGAGCCCGCAAGGCCGCCGCGCTTCCACACACCGGTGAGGAAATTGCCGATCATGCTCTTGATCGTCACCCAGGTATTGGCTACGTTGGGTTCAAACACATAAGCTTTGCTGGCGAGTTTGATCGACTCTTCCAACATGATCATGGTGCGGCGCACATTCACGTAGCGCCAATCGAGGCTGTTGCCGTCGAGGGTGCGCGCGCCCCACACCAAAGTACCTTCACCAATAAAGGTGCGGATAGCATTCACTGATTTACCGGCGGTGTTGACGTTGAGGTCTTCTTGCTCTTCGTGATTGATATTCACGGTGGGCGAGGAAACTGCACTTAAGCTGACATTTGCTGGTGCTTTCCATACACCGCGGGTGTTATCCACCATGGTGTAAATACCGGCCATAGCCGCACTCGGTGGCAAAAGATTCAACTTGTGTTGAATACCTGCGAGAATTTTATTGTACAGCGGGCAAACAGCGCTCAGGGTTTTGTGCAGCTCGTTGTTTTCGGCGCTGCTGCTAGTGGGTGTAGCAGGCAACTTTTTGATTTCGGCAACAATGCTTTCCTGCTTTTTGAGCGAGGGAATTGTTTCACGCACTTCTTGTGTTAACAGGCTCACCAGATCGGCCAGACTGTCATCGTGAATGTTGCGGAATGACAATTCAGTCACCGGCACAATCGAGCTGTTCAACCAGGGATAATACACAGCGCTAAAGGCGGGGAAATTGGTCGCCATTTTATCGCGGAAATTATCGATACAGCTATTGTCGCGGTTGTCCATAAAGCCGCCGTACACATCGAGGATGGCAAAACGGTTTTTCATTTCGTAACCGCAGTGCGCCACCATGGATTGCTGCAATTTGTAGCAATCCGCTTGCTCAAGTGACACTGCATCAGGAATAACCAACATGGTTGGTTCTTGTTCTTTTTTCAGTAGTTGGATAGCGGTAGATAATTCGCCTTCTTCGATACCCTTGCTGTAATTCCCTACCGATACTACATAGCAGGCACCGCCACCGTTTTGGAAAAACAGGGTCATGCTGCGGTACAGCAAATAATAAGCGCCTTCGAGAGAGAGAAAAAACTTGTCGTCTTTTCCGAGCGAAAAATCCTCCTCGGTGCTGCTAAAGGCATCGTCATTTTTATCAACACCGGCGATAGCCGCTACCGCTTGACGGGCATTGTTGATTTCAGTGGCGATTGTCTTTTCATCGTCCGATGCACCTGCTGCTGCGGAAAATACAGCGGGCGTTGGTGCGGCACTACCTTTGCGCGCAATTTTAAAATTGGCGGGCGGTGGACCTCCGAAGTAGCTGATAAATTCAGCCATGGATGAAATGCGCCAGGGTTTGTTGAGCAGGCTTTTGCCTTTGTTATCAGCAAATTCTGTGTAGCCCACAAACGCCGGGACGGCGGTAGCTACTTCAACAACGGAGTTGGGAAAAGCGTCTTTTTCAACAATATAGACGCCGGGAGTTTTATACGCGCCAGCCATATTCGTTCCTTTAAGTGCTATTGATTTACATAAATTTCTGCAACAAGGATTTGCTGCCCCCTGAGATCCTTGCTCTTGCTGATCAAGTTAACTCCTGCGTTGGGTAAACGCTTGATCAGGATCTTGCCTGAGTTGCTCTTATCTTGCAGTTGAAACCGCTGTTTCGGCGCACTGTTCATTGCAATCGGTTGTTGCGAAATAAACGCTTTGCCGTTTTTAGCGACAGCTTCATCACTCGAGTCAAATGTAACTGACGCTTGCGGACTTAAATCATGGATGTCTAATTCCATTTGCGCAAGTTCGCCAAAAAAATAGTACTTCCAATACACTTCACGGGTGTTGAATTGGATTTGGTATTCCACCGGCCTGCCATCCTGTAGTGCGGCAAGGATTTTTTTATCGCTCAACTCTATATCCACTACCAATAGCGGATGTTGCGTGCCGGGTTTTGCGCGACCGGAACGAGCGTCTTGTGATTCTGCCGGTACTTGGCCCTCTAAAACAAGACTGGTGTTATCTGCTGTAATATTGTGCGTGGAGCAATACAGTGGCGCTGNNTGGCGCTGTTGGCGAGCGGCTGTACATTTCTTCGGTATAAATTCCAAAATAAGGATCGCGTGCAAAGACTTCAAAGCGCACGACATCCTCTTCATCAAATGCGGCCGTCACATCTATATCGGCGACCAGTGAAAATCCACTGTCATCTTCGCGCACGAGCAGTTGATGTTGATGCAACAAACGCAGGCTTGCTGGTGTGGGTGAAAAAAATAAATTGGTGCAACGGCCATTGGCAAAGAAAGAATGCGCAACCGTTAAATGGAAAATCGGTTTGAAATGCGCCATTGCTGCGTGCCTGTATTAACTGCGAACATCGGTTTGCGGCCGTGTTGCGAGCGGTAACTGTGCGACCACATTGTCGGGATTGATGGCTACCATGCGTACACGGTAATACACGGAGGGAAGGTATTTTCCACCCAATAAACCCCAGAGATTACTTAAATCCTGAATATTCAGGTTCTCGATATCCAATACGAGTTTATCGATGCGGGAGTCCAGATCCGGTGTTGAGTGTTTATCAAACACCGGCTGCATCTGAAAAAAAGCGATAGCTTTGGAAATAAACTTTAGTGCTTCGGCGTAATTGCTGCCGCTGAAATTCGCGGCCAACATTACATATAAATTTAAATATACCGAACGGCTGCCAACCAGTGCGCGGCCATCAAATCCGGTTGCGCGTGAAGCGTTGGATTGGGGCAAAGAATCTTTTTCAATATTGGTCAGCAGTAATATTAATTTATTGTTGGTGTGTGGTGCTGCACTGCCATCGTTCTCAATCAAACCTGATACGACCACAATATCTTCACTGAGATTATTAGTGCGTTTGAGGTAGGCATTTAACTGGGTCGCTAAATGATTGATGGCGGCTTGAATCAATCCACACCCCTGGCAAGTTCTTTTCGATTTATGATTTTAAGGATGTTAGCACAAAACTTTTTGTCGTCTTGTTCTTTTTTAAATACCAAGTGGATCACAAATATCGCATGATGATTTATGCGACAAGAAATCGCTAAATACTTTTTGCGCTGTGAAAAAACAAAACCCCCACTTTTCACGGTGGGGTTTTGCAGTGTGCAGTTTCAAGTTCTCAGTGATTATTGCACCCGAATGTTGTCTATCCAGGCGGTGTCTTCACCTGAGCTACTGCTGCCATCTTTTTGGTAAACAAAACGCAGAGTATGAACGCCGGCAGGAATTGTCAGATAGTAGGTTTGCCACTGATTGTCGGTATGTAGGTTGAGTAGATTTTCATCGTCCAGATAGACCAACAGGCGATCACAGCAGCTTTCCGATGAGACCCGCGCATCGAAGCTGAGCGTTGATGTGTTGTAAACGGCGGTCCAATCTACCTCGGCAGTTTGGTTATTGCCGATGGTTCCCGCGCGTAAACTTTTTGTGCCCTGTGATGCCGTGTCGCTCACAACAGACCAACCTGCATCAGCGTCGCCTGACGGGCGTATCCAACCGCCGTTTCCCGCTTCAAACGATTCAAGATAATTGCTCAGCGCAGCGGGTTTGCTGTTGGCGTCCGAAGGGTCGGTTTGATACTGGATAACTTCCAGATAGTCACTGACCAAGTCGCCATCGCTATCCACTTTGAGTGGATTGCTCTGATGATCGAGTAACTCTTCGGCATCGGTCAGGCCATCGCTATCGCTGTCCTTTTTATTCGGATCGGTGCCAAAGTCGTTGATTTCATCGCCATCGCTGAGTAGATCGTCGTCGCTGTCTGCTTTGGTGGGGTCAGTATCCGCGTTGAACTCCTGCAGTGCAGTGAGGCCATCGCCATCCGTATCGCTGCTGGCATCACTCGCGTTGTTAGCGGCAAGACCATAGGCCAGTTCCCACCAATCGGGCAGTTGATCACCATCCGAGTCTGCCTGCGGGAACCCGGTCAGTTGAGTGGCCGATACACTCAGGGTTTTCACCCGCTGCCAATTCGGGCTGTAATGCAACACAGTGCCATCCTGCTGCTTGCTGAGAAACAAATCGCCGCGCCCATTCATGGCCATGGAGGTGATGCTACTCAATTGCAGGCGGGCTTCCACCAGCCGTTGGGCGTTGTAGCGAATGACTTCACTACCCGTTGTTAAGACGATCAATCGATCCAGATGATCGATCAGTATTTCTTTGGCATTCACCGTATTGACCTGGCTCACCAATGTCAGGCTGGCGGGATCGTACTTGTAAACCACACCATAGGAGTGGGCATAGATGAATCCAGCGCTGTCCACAGCAAGTGAGTCATAAGCATGGCTGCCAAATTCTGCTACCGCTCCGGACAGCAGATCGAGACGTACGATGCTATTGCTACTGCCGAAACTTTCCCTATTGACCAAATACGCCCGTGTGTCGGTGGTGGCTATGGCGATATTGCCGTAGGAATAGTTGCTATCCAATGCCTCCAGCCCGTCAAAATAACGCCAGTTGAAGGTGGCCAGATTGAGTAGCCCTACCTGTACGGGTTTGCTACCAAAGACGACCGCCAGCTGGTCGTTGCCAATGGCGGTAAAGCCTCTCACGCTGCTATTGGCAACCGGTAAACGCGCCGCCAATTGACGCAAGCGGATGCCATTGATGTCGTGGAACTGGAGGTTGTTGTCTCTTAAACTGGCGAATTGAACTGCCAATTCAGTGTTGGTTTTGGCTGCGGCTATCACGACATTATCCAGATACAGCGAGCAGTTGTAGCTATTTGATCGGATCGATACTGAATGCTGCCCAAGCGGGATCAGGGTCTTCAGCGATGACCATTCGCTGCCAGCCTGAACCCTGGTCTGCAATTGGTCATCGATATAGATCTCAAGCTCGGTGCTTCCCGCACAGCCATATTTCATATCCAGCGACAGGTCACTAGCCGCAAAAAAGCCGCTGAATTCGATCTTCGCAATATTGCGCGCTTGCAGGGCTTTAGATCCATGGCTGGCAACTCCCAGGCTGATACTCAGGTCAGTGGTGTCATTGGAGATGCTCCAACCGGCCGGCAGTTGGCTGTCTTCAAACGAGAACTGGCCGGGGTTGAAAAAGGCCGGTAGCGACAGCGCATTATTGGGATCAGTTGCCTGCTGGTACTCAAAGTAGTTGGGCACTGAGTCGCCATCGGTATCGGCATCGCGGTCTATGGCGCTGAGCGGATTAAAGCTGTTGCTGATTTCCCAGCCATCGGGCATACCGTCATTATCAGAATCGCTCTGCAACGGATCAGTGTTATGGGTACTGGTCTCCGTCAGATCTGATAACTGATCGTCATCCGAGTCAGCGTCATCGGCGTAGGTTTTGAGGCTGAATTCCTGCAAGTTGGTCAGCCCATCGCCGTCTTTGTCCTGACTGGCGTCGCTGCTGTTGGCAGGGTTGAGGCCGTAGTGACGCTCCCACCAGTCAGGCAGGGTATCGCCGTCGCTATCGCCCTCCAAATTGATGGCGATTAGTTGGGTCTCGTTTTGGATATACAGGGCGCCATCAGCGCCCAAGGCGAGTTGTCCACCGGCGTTATAGGTCCACAATAAGGCTCCGGTATTGGCTGCGAGCGCATAGGTTTTTGATCCTGAGCTGACGAATACATGGCTATAGGTGACCAGAATATTGCCGCTAAGGTATTGGTCATCCGGGCGCCACTCCCAGAACAGCTCGCCATTGGTCTCACTGATACTGCGCAATTGTCCGCCGCTCAGGTAATAGACCCGGCCGTTACCTGCTACAGGTTTCCCTTCAATGTTTTGGCTTGGCACTTGCCAATTCAGTTTGCGGCCTGTCAGGTCATAACTGGCCAATAGGAAAGAAGACGATACGTTCTGCGCAAGCAGCAGGTTATTGCGTGTGCCCAGCACCGGGTCGCCGGGATTGGATCCCTCTATATCGATCGCAAACGCATCGCTGCCTGTGGCGCGCTCCAGCGCATGAATGCGGCTGTCAGCGACCGAGAAAACATACTGGCTGTTCACCGCAATATCCTTGTAACTGTTGCGCTGGGAATTGCTCCAGAGAGTGGCGCCGGTGAGCAGATCTTTGGCAACTATACCGCCGCTATAACCCAGATTGTTATAGGCGACATCATCAAACAGGCTAGGCGTATATTCGGAGTAGTTGTAAGAAGTATAGTTATTGTTGAACAGCGATGCCCCGTTACTGGCATTAAACCCTTGCAACGCAATAGGGTTGGTGGTGTTGACCAGCACCTTGGCATTCATATAGGCCACGCTTGTGACACGGTTATTGGGACCTAGATATTTTTGCCATTGACTGGTGCCGTCCACTGCATTGAGTGCNNTGGCTTGAGGTAGCGACTTAAGTTCTTGCTCCAGCGCAGGCCGAAATTGGCGGTATCCACGCGATAGGGCTGGAAGGCGTTGTGGGCAGCGTTACCTTGGCTGGGCACCCAGTCACCCAAAGCGGGTTTACTGGCCGCATTATTGGGTTGGGTGCCGGCGTAGATTTCATCGCGATTACTGAAACCATCGCTGTCTGCATCGGCGCTGGCATCATCGACATTGGCGTTCAGGCCAAAAGCGAGCTCGCGGCTATCGTCTATACCGTCGCTGTCGGAATCAATCAGGGTTGGATTGGTCGCGTGGGTATTTACCTCGGCGCCATCGGTCAGCCCGTCATTATCGGTGTCAGTATTGATAGGGCTGGTCTGGTAGGTATCGACTTCAAGCTCATCGTTGAGGCCGTCGCCATCCGTATCGGCCATAAGGGGATTGGACTTGGCGGTAAACTCCTCCAGATTAGCCAGGCCATCGGCATCTTCATCGCCATTGGCCAGTAAATCCCCACCGTAGCGGCGCTCCCACCACTGCAGCATGCCGTCGCCGTCTGTGTCCCCTGCGGTGTCGATCGCGGTCACTGTAAAGGTATTTTGAATGTAGAGCGTGCCATCTGCGCTAATGAACAGCTGATTCGCGCCTTGGTTGATCGACCAGGTGACCTGTTTCTGTTGCAGATCGACCGCATAGGTGCTGGTACCATCCGAGTAAAAGAGATGGCTGGCAGTCAGGACGGGATTGGACATTTGCCAGTTATTGGTGAGCGGCAGTTCCCAGAGTGAGGCGCCAGTCTGTTCATCATATACACAGAGTTTTTGCTCCGTCAGTGCGTAAACTTTGCCGTTACCCACCGCGATGCGCGCTTGATTGCAATCGCTGCGGCTCCATTCTGTGCTGCCATCAGACAGGTTGATACTGCTGAATTGGCCTGCTCCCAGCTGCACAATCACATTGTTACGGCCGCCCAGTATGGCCGTCTGTGTGTTGTTATTAGAGGGTAAACTCAGGGTATTGAGCAGGCTGCCATCTTGGGCCGAGTAAACCACCAGCTTGCTGCTGGTGATGCCGACAAGATGTTCATCCGATGCCAAATGACGCGAATTACCGGAGAAGTAGTCACTGTGTAACCCACTGTTCCACAACAAATTGCCGCTGCTAAGGCTATAGGTCTGAAAGCTGCGGCTGCTGTTGGTTAGATAGAGTTTGTCGCCCTTGGTGAGGGCGTTGTTAGTGGAGCGATACCCGGATGAGGCCAGCTCTTTATCGACCAGATTTGCACCCGAGCTGATATTCCAGACGTTGAGATGGGTAGTGCTGGTAGCTTCACTGGACAATACAACCAACTTATCGCCACTGGTGGCTGGAGCGGAAAAGCTATTGGCAGTTATGGCGGTGCGCCAAGCTTCTTGCCCGGTGCCGCTATCCCAAACCTGCAGTTGGTCGTTGATCCGCTCAACCAGATAATGGCCAGCTGTTACCGGCCCAGTTGCCAGTTGGGCATTGCTGGTTTTGCTCCAGCGCTGGCTGAACTGGCTGTCATTGAGCAGCAGGGGAACATAGTTGTTGCCCATACTGTTGCCACCGACCATAGACCAGTCCGCGATAGCGGGATATTTGCTGGCGTCGCTGATACTGGTGTTGGCACGTACCTCATGGAGGTTGGAGTAGCCATCGCCGTCGGTGTCTTGCAGGGCATCGGCACTGCTGTTGGGGTTCATACCGGCAGCGACTTCTTCTTTATCGCTGAGTCCATCGTCGTCTGAGTCTGCTTTGGTTGGGTTGCTCAAATGGGTTTTTACCTCGGCGCCATCAAGCAGACCATCGCCATCGGTATCGGCTATGAGCGGTGAACTTTGGGCGCCCGTCACCTCTTCCCCATCCAATAAACCATCGCCGTCGGTATCGGCAACCGCGGGGTTGGTTTTTTGTTCGAACTCCTGCAATCCGGTCAAGCCGTCATTATCGCTATCAGCGGTGGCATTGACGTTCTTTTTGAGGCGTTTTTCCCACCAGTCGGGCAGTCCATCGCTGTCTATATCGCCCTCCAGATCCTGTGTGGTGATGCCGCTACTGCCAAAAATGACCAGTGCGCCCTCGGCCATCAGCAACTTGCCGTGTTTATCGGCCAGCGTCCAGGCGATCGCGCCGGTATCCAGATAATAGGCGTGGGTGTTGCTATCGTCGCTGACAAACAACAAGTTGTTGGTCAGCAGAAGGTTGCTGGTGAAAGCGGCCGCACCGGTGATACTGGATTCCAGAGCACCATCGCTGAGTGCACGGGCTTCAATCACGCCATTATTGATGATGTAGAAACGCTCACCCTTAATAACCGGCTCACCGGTAAAGTTTGCATCTACTTGCCAGGCCAATTGTTTGCTGGTCAGATTAAACGCCACCAAACGGCCGTAGTGGTTGACGAGTACATATTCACCGGCAACCACCGGCGCCAGATTCATACTTGAGGATCCCTGGGAATCGGGGTCATCAATCTCAAGGTAGAGATTGCCAGTGGTTTTGTTAGCCAAGGTCAGTTTGGATGTGTAGCCCTTGGTGTAAGCAATGACGTAATCACCACTGATTGCCGGGGTAAATTGATCGGATTGGTTGAGTGTTTGCCACCATTTATGCATACCGGTTTTGGCATCTATGGCGTACATACCTCCGAAGTAACCGCCGCCAATATAAACGGTGCCATCCATAATGGTTGGGGCATAGTGATTGCTGCTTTGATCTTCCAGTGGGGATTTGAATAACAAGCGGCCATCGGTGCCATTGAATGCCCAGAGAAATGCATTGTTATGACCACCGGTTTGTACATAGACAACGCCGTCGGCGTAAGCCGGAGGGTTGTAGGCATTAAAATTAAACTGTCCGCTGTTTACCGATTGTGTCCATTGGGTTGCACCTGTGCGTGCATCCAACGCATAGAGCAGGCCCGCATTATTGAAGAAAATAGTGCCATCACCTGCAGCTCCCTGATTCAGGGTGGTCAGTTCGACGGATTTATTCCAGCGCGCTTTAAAATTGGCGCTGGTGAGGGTGATGTCTACATGACCAGTATGTTTACTGTTGCCTTGGTAAGTCGTCCAGGCCGGGATGGGCTGGCCCATAGGATCAGTGTCGCCGTTGTCGCCCACACCGTCTTTGTCGGTATCGAGCGTTTCGCTGGCATCACTCGGAAAGAGATCTTTGTTGTCACCTACGCCGTCTTTATCAGTGTCTTTGGTTTCTGTCGCGTCGCTAGGGAAGGCATCGCCATTGTCACCTACACCGTCTTTGTCGGTGTCTAACCACTCTTTAGGGTCATTGGGAAATGCATCGCGGGTATCGGCATAGCCGTCGCCGTCGGTATCCGCCGGTGGTGTGGGTTTATTACCACCTCCTCCGCCGCCGCCGCAGGCGACGAGCACAAGACTTAATAAGCTACTCAGGAAAATGCGCGAGAAACTTCCAGACATACAAAAACCCCTTCCATAAGGAATCAACAAGCGGAGAAAACGAAGAATTTATTCGGGATGTACAAGCCACGGATATTGACCACCATGGCTGTAGGGCGCAAATGCTAGCACACTAGCGTTAAGCGGGCATATCGCAGGGTGGCGTGTAAGTACTCTATTTTTTCATCAGACGTGGAATTGTTCTATCGCAACCGGCCTACCAAAATAATAGCCCTGGTATTTAAAGCAGCCTTCGTTTTCCAGCCAATCGCGCTGCTCTTTGGTTTCTACGCCTTCGGCAATGACCGTTAAATCTATGCTTTGCGCAAGGCGAATAATCATGCGGGCGATGGCGGCGTCGTTGGCGTCGGAGAGTATGTCATTGACGAAGGATTTATCGATTTTCAATTCGCTGATCGGCAGGCGTTTTAAATAAGAGAGCGACGAATAACCGGTGCCAAAATCGTCGAGTGAAAATTTAATGCCGTGGGTTTTGAGTGCATCCATTTTGGTGATGATGTCCTGCGGGTTGGCCACCAGCATGCTTTCGGTCAGTTCCAGTTTAAGCTTGCGCGGGTCGGCGCCGCTGCGCTCGATAATCGCCAGCAGCTGCTCCACAAACTGTGGGTGCTGGAATTGGCGCGCGCTGACATTGATGGAGAGAAGCAGCACGGCGGTGGACGGTGTTTGGCTCCAGCGCACCAGTTGCGCGCAGGCTGTCTCAACAATCCAGTGACCGAGCGGCAGAATTAAACCGGATTCTTCAGCGATGGGAATAAACTCCATCGGTGAGATCATGCCACGCTGCGGGTGTAGCCAGCGGATCAAGGCTTCGGCGCCAACCACATTGCCGCCGTTATCGACTTGCGGTTGGTAGTAGAGCTGGAATTGTTGCTGTTGCAGTGCCTCGCGGATTTCATTTTGCAACGCAAAACGCTGCGCAGTGACTGCCTGCATTTCCGGGTCGAAAAAGCGCAGGGTGTTTCGACCGGCCGCTTTGGCGTGGTACATGGCTTGATCGGCTTGTTTGAGTAGATCATCAATCGCCACCTCCTGATCGCCAAACAGGCACAGACCGATACTGGGCGAGTTGAAATAGTCCTGGCCTTCTAACTGATAAGCGTTGTTGAGGCTGGCGAGAATTTTTTCGGCAATCTGTTGCGCTTGTGCGGCAGCGGTGTCGCGTTCCTGGTCAAGCCCTTCCAGTACCACCAGAAACTCATCGCCGCCCAAGCGCGCCACCGTGTCCTGATTGCGCACGGCCTGTTTCAAGCGATCGGCGACGGCAATCAATAATAAATCGCCAATATGGTGGCCACGGTTGTCATTGAGGGTTTTGAAATCGTCGAGGTCGATAAACAGCAGCGCCCCCAGATTGTGCTGGCGCTGGCTGGTAGCAATGGCATGTTCGAGGCGGTCGTGCAGCAGGCGTCGGTTGGGCAATTGGGTAAGTGGGTCAAAAAACGCGAGATTATTAATGCGCGCTTCGTTTTCCTTACGCTCGCTGATATCGGTGAGCGTGGAAACATAGTGGGTGATGATGCCATGTTGGTCTTTTACGGCAGTAATGGTGAGCCATTCGGGATAGATTTCCCCGCTGCGCCGGCGGTTCCAGATCTCGCCTTTCCAGCTGCCTTCGGCGCTGATTGCCTGCCACATATCGCGGTAAAATTCGCTGTCGTGATGGCCGGATTTGAGCAGGCTCGGATTCTGGCCAATCACCTCGCTGGGGCTGTAGCCGGTAATTTCAGTAAAGGCGTTGTTGACGCGCACGATAATGCCGTTCGGGTCGGTGATCATCATGCCTTCGCGCGCTTCAAACGCGGTGGCCGCTACACGCAGTTCCTCTTCGGCCAAACGGCGTTGAGTGATGTCGCGGCTGAGTACTAAAAAGCGCGGAATACCATTGTGATCGCCCGCCTTGCGCGATACCGACAGCTCAAACGTCGCTGGGCCGCGCGGCAGTAAAATCGAATAGCATTTACCCGAAGACACATCTTTTTCTACCGCTTCATCGAGTGCCTCGTGGACGATGGTGCAGGCGTCCTCGGGTAAAAACTGGTGGAAGCTTTTACCCAGGAATTTTTCCGGCGGCACCGTGAGCAAATCGGGTTGGTTAGTGTGATAGTTATGAATAACGCCGTCCAAATCGATATCAAACAGCAAATCCGGGATCGCATCGAGCGTGGCCTGTAAGTGCGCGCGCGCGCTCAGCAGCTCACGCGTCTGCTCACTTACGGCATCCTGCAAGCTCCGCCGCTGCCGTTGTAACATGGCCATCAGCCAGGTTTGATAAGCGAGCAGCAGGCTGAGGGTCAAAGCGACCAGTATTTCGCCGCCCAACCGCCAGACGTTAATCCAGCCCGCGACGGGTGAGACACTGAGTGTCCAGGTGCCGTTGGGTACCTCAAAGGATTTATGCACCGGGTCGTGTAGTTGTTCAGGGGCGTTGGCTGCGATAGTGTCCTGTGCGCCGGTATCAGGATTGGTGCGCCAGAGGTGGTAGGCAATCGCCTGATCGTGAAGCTGGGTCAGGTTGGCGGTTTCCAGCAGGTGATTGATGCGGATTACTACCAAGGTAAAACCCCAAAACTGGCGTCCGCCCTGATCTTCCATAAACACCGGCAAACGCGCCACGGCACCCAAGCCACCTTGCACTAGATTGACCGGGCCAGCGAGAGTCAGCTTGCCGCTATCGCGCGCGCGTATAGCCTCTTTATTTTGAATAGAATCTTCCAGCAGGTTAAGGCCAACCGATTTCTCATTGCCTTGCAGGGGGTAAACCTGAGTGATGATACCGTTGGGCGCGAGGCTGATATGGGAAACGCTGTTGAAGTAGGGTAATAACTCGCGCGCGGCATCCTCAAACCGGCTGGTAGAACCCTGCCCCAAGCGCACCATGGCGGCGAGGGAATAATTGAGTGTCAGCGCCTGATCGAGGCTATCGCGTATTAAAAAGGCGTGATTTTGCGCCAGGTTTTCCACGTCGGCGCGGGTGGCGTGGCGCTGGTTTTCCTCCAGCTGCCAGATCACCGCTGCCGATAAGCAGAGGCAATTCGCCAGCACCAGCAGCGCCAAGGCGCGCGGGCGGCGGAATAAGAGGGGCACAGCCTCGGACATAGGCGAGTTCCAGTATCTAATGGCAGATTCACTATAGCACCTGATCCTTCCAAGCCAGGCCCATTACTCGTCTAGCACACTGCCCTGCTCGGCTTTGCTGGGTTCGAGGCTGCAGGCTTTGACATTGAGCGTGGTTGGACCAGTGGTGTTAGTTGGTCTGTCCATACTGGCGTGCTGCCAGTTAACCCAGTTGGCAACACCAAAACCGATCACAAAAAATAACGCGATCCAGAAGTTTTGTTTGGCGGTAAATTCGCGCTCGCTGCGCAGTTCAACCAAGTGTGCGATCAGCTGCAGGAAGATAGAAATAAACGAAATGATAATAATTTTTCCCAAAAAGGTGCCGTAGGGCAATTTGGGAATTGAGTCGGTGATAAAAAAGTTAAACGCATAAACGGTCAGCATCAAGGTACTGATCAGCGATAGCTGGGTCGCACCATCCTTTACAAAAAAGATACTCCAGGCGCAGAGCATGATCACGGCCAGCGGTAAAAAAATCTGCAGCAAAAAATAACCGGGAATGCGTTCCACGGTGAGGCTAAACGCAAACTGGGTAAATTTTTTCTCCGCTGTGCTATCGGCAAGATATTCATACTCGGCCTCACCTATCTGGCACGCTCGCTCCAGTGCCCGCCACTCCAACATGGGCCAGGCGTTGTGTTCAGTGGGATAAATTCGTGACTCCGGCGAGAACACCATTTTTGAAGCGGAATAAGAAAAAGGTTCGATCATAATTTGCAGTTTCTGGGTGTCAAACGGAAACTTGCGGAAATTCATCGAGGACTGCAAGGTGGCATTAAAGCGCTCGTTGTAAAACACCCGTCCATCTTTATAGATAATCAAACGTTTGTTGGAAATATCTTTAGGGCCGAGGATATTAATAATTTCCAGTGAGGGTATCCACACATGCTCATGCCACTCATCGACATGAGAGTCTTCCAGGGTGATGTAGGTTTTATTTTCAGGAACTAATTTTCCGGCGCGTGGATCCAGCCAGTTCGCGCCCAAATAAGCATCTACATTAAAACTTTCATCTACCGGGCGAATGTCATAAATTTTATTGATGTTCAGCGCAAGACGCACTTCAATCGGTAAATCTTTCACTGGTTCCTGTACCGGAATATCAATGGTTTGTGCATCTGCCAAGGCAATTACATTATCAGGTAGAGCCTGTTGTTGGGTTGCAGCTGCACAGAACTGGGTGAAGAAACCGAGCAGCAAGAAAATAATAATTTTATTCATAATGATGTTCTTGTTTGAGGCGAGCAATAAAACAGTCGATCACCGCAGTGGTCACTTGTTTCAGAATAATAATGTGGCTGAGTGTGCCGTAAGCTGTGTCTTCGCTGGCCAGCGAGAATTGATCGATAATGGCTTGCGCTGGCTGGGTAAAACAAATCATGGGCGCAAGGTAGTTGGGCGCAAATACCTGAAACGGTGTTTCACCCATCCACAAATGCCCTTCCAATTTTTTTAATTCGGCGTAGGCATAATCAACAACGCGTTGCAGTACTGTGACTTCCTGCCAATGATCTGCCGGTGTTTTAGTTGAAAAATAATGCCAGGCATATACACAGGCAAGGCCGCTGCGTGAGCCGGAAAAAGTAGAGTCGGGCGAACCTATATATTTGGGGTGCACTGGCGGCTGCAAACGAAATTGGCCACGGGTGAGATAAACACCAAAGGGAAAAGGAGCGCCCATCCATTTATAAGGGCTGGCGCAAATGGAACTGACCTGCGCAATGCGAAAATCGAAATGGGGAAATTCATCGGCGGTTAATGCAAGGGGCCAATCGCCTGCCGTTTGGGTTTGTTCGATCCAGGGCAAGGTATTGCCGCAAATTGCCGCGTCAACATGAATCCAATAATGGCGTGCGGAAGAGTCGTTAAATACCTGTGGCAAACGCGCAACGATTTTTTTAATCGGATCAAAACCGCCTTTAAACGTAGTGCCAATGTTTAATGCAAAAATGAGCGGATGGCCTTGGGCAAATAAAAATTCTGCCCAGTAGACAAGTTCATCCAACGCAATCGCGCCGCACTTATCTGAGCCAATAAAATCCGGGGCCAATTTTTCTTGCGCATCACGATAGGCAAAACTGGAGGGCAAAGCGATGCCTAAAATATGCGCAG
>DQHS01000258.1 GCA_003524365.1 Cellvibrio sp.
GTGCTCATAAGAGCCTCCTTACAGCACTGCTGTCCCATAGTTTGTAGATAAAAGAAAAGCCTGTTTTCCAAGTTGATACAATGTGAGTGCGACCACACACTGTAAAATAAAGGAAAACAGGCTTTGTCACATTCTAACACCGCATTTCATCAACTACTCAAACCTTTATCGAGACATGAATTTGAAGCGGAAGCTAAAAAACATCATGTCGGCCAAAAATTGCGCTCGGCCACTCGCTGGGATCAATTTGTCGGCATGGCCATGTCACAGCTCTCTGGCCGTCAAAGCCTGCGCGATATTCAATCCAATCTCGAAGCGCAGCAGCATAAACTTTATCATCTCGGTGCCAAGCCAATAGCCCGTTCAACGTTGGCACGACTCAACGAAGTACAACCCGCCGAACTCTATAAGCAGGTATTTGCTCGCCTGCTTCACCGCTGCAAATCCATGCAGGGTAATCACAAATTCCGGTTTAAAAATCCGCTGTATTCCCTCGATGCCAGTGCGATTGATTTATCGCTGTCGGTATTTCCCTGGGCGGCGCATCGCGATGACACAGCAAATATAAAATTAAGTGTTGGCCTGAATCACGGCACCCAAGTGCCAGAGTTTGTGGCACTCAGTGATGGACAGGAAAACGACATGATTGAGGGGCGAAAATTTGATTTTCCCAAAGGCAGCATCGTCGCCTTTGATAAAGGCTACGTGGATTATCAATGGTTTAAGTCACTGACAGATAAAGGGGTTTTCTTTGTGACCCGCTTGCGCGCCAAAGCCGTTTATCGCGTGGAAGAACGTCGTTACGCCGATCACAGCAAAGGCGTGTTCAGCGATCAGATTATTCAGTTATCCAGTGCTCATGCAATCAAGCGCGGCGCACCGAAGTTGCGTCGGATTGGCTATCGTGATGCAACAACCGGCAAGTTTTATGAATTTCTCACCAACAACTTTCAGCTGGCGGCGGCCACGATTGCAGCGATTTACAAGGATCGTTGGCAGGTAGAGCTGTTCTTCAAGGCGATCAAACAAAACCTGAAAATCAGAGCGTTTGTGGGCACTTCAAGAAATGCGGTGTTAACGCAAATTTGGATTGCGATGATTACATATCTATTGTTGGCATTTGCGCGTCACAGTGCGAAATCAGGTTGGACAGTACAGCGGATTCTGCGAGTGATTCAGTTGAATTTATTTGATCGCCGAAGCTTAAAAAGCATCCTCATGCCTGACCCTCCGGATCATAAAAAAAGCGAACCTCAGATGAGGCTCGCTTTATGAATAAAACTATGGGACAGCAGTGGCCGCAAGGCTCCTTTTTTATGTCTCGTAAATATTACCCACTTACAACAGGCAACCATATCTCAACATCCCCTGCGCCGACTTGTGGGTCAAACTTTTCGCCATAGCGTTCAAAAAAATGTAATGCATTTTCGGGTGCAGAGGCGTGGCGGTAGTTGGAATTTGGTAGCCATTGGTCAAATGCGTAACCGATAGTGTCCCTGATGTTATTTATGCGTCCTTCATGCGTGAACACAGCGTAAGTTTGCGAGGGAATAATAAACGGGCTGAATGTTTCAGGCAGCTCGGCAAAGTCCCATACTGTACAACCGGCCATATAATAATATTCATAACCCTGCAAGTGGATACATAAACCATAATCTGCACTGCCCACGCGCTGTGGAATTTCATCCCAGCATGCCATTAAACGTTGCCATAACTGTGGGATTTTATGCTGCGCATGCTCGTCTAATGGTTCGCGTAAACCGGCAATCAATAATGGGCCACTGCTTTCAAAGCGGGGTTGTAACACTGCGTTAGCATTTGGCTCAAGCAAAGTGTTATTGGAATCGTTCATCTTTTTCAGGGTCCAGTTCGCGGATGGGCCGAATTTCAATTGTGCCAAAACGTGCAGGTGGAATTTTGCTCGCGAGTTGGATTGCTTCATTCAAATCGCGCGCATCCAACAAATAAAATCCAGCGAGCTGCTCCTTGGTTTCGGCAAAGGGCCCGTCAGTAATGACTGTTTTGCCATCGCGAATCCGCAGGCTGGTTGCTGTCGCGGTGGGGTGCAGCGCATTGCCGCCAATCATTTTTCCACTTTCACGCAGCCCTTCACCACAGGCGACACATTCGTTATTCAATGATTTCCATTCGCTGGAAGTCATATTGTTAATGATATTTTCATCGTAAAAAACCATACACAGGTATTTCATAGTTGCTCCAGTAATAGGAAAAAATTACGACTGTACGTGACTGGGGTCCATAAACATGATTTCCCAGTGGTGGCCATCCAGGTCTTCAAAACCGTGGTAATACATGAACCCATAATCAAGTGGTTCGGCAGGCCAAGCTTTACCGCCGCCAGCTACAGCCTTGCTAATCGTTTCATCTACTTTTTCCCGGCTTTTGCAGGAAAGGCAAACAATAACTTCCTTGGTTGCGTGGCCGTTGGCAATCTCTTTTGATGTAAAGGTTTTAAATTTTGGTTCAGTTACCAGCATGGAATAAATCGTATCGCTAATAACCATACAGGCAGCACTTTCATCCGTAAACTGCGGGTTGAATGTGTAACCTAATTGCGAGAAAAATGTTTTCGATTTTTCCAGATCTTTTACGGGGAAATTGAAAAATACTTGAGTTGGCATAGGTAGATCCTTTGATGTTAATAATAAGAAATTTTTATTGATAGCTGACGATGCTTTTAAAACCGCCGTAAGCCATGCGCTTGAAGTCAAATGGTGGATTATCTTTGTCACACATGTCGGCCAGGCGCGGGTCTGCCATCACCAGTGCATTAATGCGGTCACGCTCTTCGCGGGAAGGGTAAATAATCCAGGCGATAACAACGGTCTCATTATCTTTACAGCCCGCCGAGGTGCGAAAGGATGTCATATCCTGAATATCCAGGTCATCACCCACACATTCCCAGTAGGCAATAGCGCCATGTTCTTTCCAGACGGCACCGGCGTTATTTGCCATTTTTTGATATTCCGGAAGTTTTTCCGGGGCAAGGGGTAGCAAAAAACCATCAACATAGTGAGTCATTTTATTTCTCCTATCAAAGTTAATATTCGTTTGGAAACATCAAACACTTTTATACGCTTGTTCTTGTTCAGCGATATTCATTTTGTGCATTTACATCATGGCACCGATCACATTGTTGCTCGGCGCTACCTGCAGATAATGTTTGCCCCAGGTTGTCGACCGCGGAATGGCTCGCACAACTCACAAGTAGTGGGTTTCGCTAGTTAGTCGTATGGGGAGAGGGGAAATCGACAGCCGTGTGAAGAAAATTGCAAATATTTTTCGGATTGCTGTATTTCTCTCGAAATGGTGCAAACTGATTATCTGATAAATATCTACATACTGTTGCATAACATGCGCGGTTACTGGTGCTGCCTCTTTTGAATGCATCTGGCTTCAGGATCTGAAAAAACTTTATGTGCCACGAGAATTTACCGCTAAAATGAATTTCTCTGGGTTAATTCCGCCTTCGATAATAAGGTGCTAATTAATAACAGAGAGTGCTTGAGCAAGGATGAGGTATTTGGATTATCGAATTGCTCAAAAACCATTGATTGGATAACTAATAGGATATAAGTATGACTTTTAAGAAGGTATTTTCTTTATTCGGTGTTGTTGCAGGATTAACCTTGAGTGGTCATTTGTTTGCGCAGCAAGATCCTGAAATGCCTATTCCTTTGCGAATAGAGCCTATGACGGCTGATGTGTTGGACACTCAGAAGTTTGATATTGCAGTCTATCTTCCGGAAAACATGTGGCTATCCATGTCCCGCCCGGATTTCGAACCAGCCTATCCGTTGCCCTATCCTGCACCAGCCTTAGGTACGCAGTTGGGTCAATCCGCCTTTAAAATTAAGGCATCTATTAATAATAAGGATGTAAGCCCCTGGTTCCATGAGTGCATACAGGATCATCGGATTACGGCGGTGAATGAGCGGGTATTGTTATGCAAGAGCCTGGATTATTCTCCATTTGTTGAAGGCGTTAATGAGTTAATTATTACCATCCAACAGTTTGACGAACCGATTCACACGGCAACAGCTTATTACCGTGTAACTAAAACCCTGCGTAAATTTCATGATGTTATAGGTGTTTATGAGCCGAAGCGGTTTGTTGTGCGAGGGACAAGTTTCAATACAGCAGCCAATATTTCAGTTGTGGCCGGTCAGCGTGTAATTATTAAATCTGCCGGGCTGATTAATGTATGGCCAAGCAATCTTGGTTATCCACTTTCTTCTCCCAGGGGAACTGAGCCCTGTGGACAGCTTTGTCTCCTGCCGGGTGCATATTTAGGTGCACTGTTAGTAAAAATTGGCCCTTATGGACGTTGGTTGGTTGCACGTGAAAATTATGTATTAAGTGCAGATCGTGCAGGCGAATTATTTTTTGCTGTTAACGACAAAACTACGCCAGCAGAGATTGGCGATAACATTGGTAGCTACGAGGTTAGCGTCGGCCGCTATTGATTTGAGTTTTGGCGAAAATCCCTGGGCAATATTGCCCGGGGATATTATTGAAATACCCAAACAGAATTCATTGACCTTGGAAGGAGTGTCGCTATGAAATATCAAGGTAGCTGCCATTGCGGCAATATTAAGTTTGAAGCGGAAGGTAATATCGACGGGGCTTTGTCGTGCAATTGTTCAATCTGCCAACGCAAGGGGGCGCTGTTGTCATTTTTTTCGGGCGATCAATTTACCTTGTTAAGTTCAGGTGAGAATGTGGGTTCCTATCTGTTTAATAAACATGTTATCGATCACAAGTTTTGTCAGATCTGTGGTGTTAGCCCATATTCAGAAGGGAAAGATCCACAAGGTAATCGTTCTGTGGCGGTGAATATTCGCTGTATCGACGATATAGATCTAGAGAAAATTCCAGTGACTCATTTTAATGGGCGGGATTATTGATTGTTTTTGAGATTATCAGTCCCTGATATTATCAAAGGCCTGAAAGATAAAGGTTATGCCTTTGTCACCATCGACCAGCTGTTGGGTTTGTAATCCCACCGACTAATTTATTCGTCAGTTTAATGGACGATCATCAATCTCTTCAGTGCACTATTTTGCTTGCTCGGCTTCACTCTTGACATAAATCAAATGGAACACCGTGTAAATTGGTAACACTACCTCTGTGGTTAAACAACAGAGGAAAAGCAAATGCGTCAATTAATAATGGCAGTATTATTGGGTGGGAATTGTTTGGCGGGTGTTGCGCAAGCTCACGAAGCAGGGGAGTTTTTTGTGCGCGTGGGTGCGGCGCAAGTGGCACCTGATGCAAGTAGCGGTACCGTATTGGGCGGTGGTGTCGATGTAGAAGATGCAACCGGTCTCGGCTTTTCAGGAACCTGGTTTTATTCGCCGCATATCGGTATCGAAGTATTGGCTGCATTGCCGTTTGAACATGACATAGTGGGGACTGGAGCGCTTAAGGGTGTTGATATCGGCAGTACCAAACATCTGCCTCCAACAGTATCGTTGCAGTATTACCCACTTACCGACAAAAAATTTCAGCCCTATGTTGGCATCGGTCTGAACTACACCACTTTTTTTGATAGCAATACCAGCGATACATTAGATTCAGCACTTAGTGGGTCTACCGATATTTCTTTAGACGATTCAACCGGCGTTGCATTTCAGTTAGGTGCAGATTTTCAGGTGGCGGAAAATTGGTATTTAAATGCTGCCGTGTGGAAAATCGATATTGAAACCACCGCCGATATTTCTGTAAATGGTGCCCATGCAGCAAGTGTGGACGTGGCGATTGATCCGCTGGTCTATATGCTAGGTGTCGGTTACTCCTTTTAATTCAGATTACCTTTCAATTCCTTCGGCCAGTAACCCTTCGGGTCATACTGGCCGCTACGCCTTCCCATTAACAAAAAAATACATCCGTTATCACTAGTGAATAGCTTACCATTTTTTTTTCGTGTCTTAAGTCTGCCTTAAGTTTTGGCTGGTATGCTCAGAAGATGGTAATAATGATTTAATCGATGTACACGATATGAAATGGAGTTTAGGCAAGTATTCATGGTTTCTGCTTTTCCTTGCATCAAATGTCTGCGCAATTGATGCCTGCCCTACCTTCACAATCGCAATAACTAAAAATATCGTTGACCCAGATATTTTGGTGGTGCCGGCCAATACTAAAATAAAACTTATCATTCTGAATAATGATCAGACACCCGAAGAGTTTGAAAGTCGTCCCCTCAAGGTTAAGAAAATAATTATGGGAAAGACTCAGGTTATTGTCTTTATTGGGCCATTACCAGCAGGTGATTATACTTTCACAGGTGCATATCACCCGAGAAGTACCGGTGGAGTTGTCCGTGCAACATCTCCGGTCGAAGTAAAAAAGTAGGTTGAGCACTCCACTATGTCGCTTGAATGGGAACGGCGTAAATTTTTTCTTAAGTTTCCTTTAATTTTGGCTTATTAAAATCGGTGTCAATGAGTGGCAAAGAAATGGTGAATTTAGCTAAGTGGTGGTGAATATCTAGTCTACTCTTAGAATTAGACAAGTATCCTACTCTTGGTGAGTTTCTTTCTAATAGTTGATGTAAACCAAGATGGTTAGTCCTAGTAAGTTCGTGCGCACACACCTTTTTATACCCTTGTTTGCGCTGTTTGTTGTATCGGCTGTTATGGCGATTGGAAGTGTTGATCGCTCACTCGCCGATTATTTTTACTCCCTTCAAGGTAACAGTTGGGCTTGGAAAGATAGCTGGATTGCCGAAGAATTTTTTCATAAGGGCGGCCGCACAATATCTATTTTCCTTGCTCTGATGTTGTTCGCTTTTTTAGCTTTATCTCACTTTCACTCTTCATTATCACCACATAAAAAATCTCTAGTCTATTTTTTCATGGCAACTGCGGGTGGCAGTTTTCTTGTCAGTGTATTGAAGTCGGCTCTTGCTGTTTCATGCCCGTGGGAATTCGAGCGCTATGGCGGTGACCTGTTTTACTCTGGCGTAATAGAGCAATTATTTTTGCGCAATGGCGAAGGGTGCTTTCCGGCAGGTCACGCCAGTGCTGGCTATGCATGGGTATCCGCTTACTTTTTTGGCTTGTACTATCAATCAAAATGGCGTTGGCTGGGGTTAGCGATTCCGTTAATTGCTGGAATGGTTTTGGGGCTGGTGCAGCAAATTCGCGGAGCACATTTTATCTCTCATGATGTGTGGTCTGTCGCAGTGTGCTGGTTTTTTTCGTTTGGATTGTTTTATTTGTTTTTTAAGTCGCCCAGTGCGAAATTGGCTGCGCCGGATCTACTATGTCGATAACTATTGTCAAATCTACAGAATGTAAAGAATCAGAGCAGTGTTTTAATTCAGCCCAGTTTTCGCTAGCGGCAGCATTGTTTTTTGTGATTTTTTATAATGCTTCTTTTTTTGAGCATGTTGTCGCCTTGGTTGATCTTTCCAGCTTTAGAGGAATTATTTTTATTGCCAATGTGAGTCTTGTGCTCTGGCTGCTGACTTCTATTGTTATTGCATTGGTTACATTACCCTATGTGGTTAAGCCGGTTTTATCGGTGTTGTTCGTCGGCGCGGCGGGTGTCGCTTATTTTATGGATGCATACGGTGTCGTTATTCATCGCTTGATGATCCAAAGTACTTTGGAAACCGATTCTTCGGAAACCCGTGATCTGATCAATATGAGCCTGGTGTTATATCTGGTTGCCTTGGGGGTTCTGCCCTCATTGCTATTGCTGAAAGTGAACCTCCGCTTTGGTACTTTTAAAGTGGAATGCTGGCGAAAAGTTAAATTTATTGCGGCTGGGTTTGTTGGTTGCTTGGTGTTAATCTTGAGTATGTCCATGGACTATGCCTCGTTTTTTCGTAACCATAAAGAAATCCGTCAAATGGCGAATCCGCTTAACTTTATTTACGCGGGTCTTTCCTACGCGACGACGAGTAGCCGGGTTGTCGAAGTCAAACCGATTGAAAACGATGCAGCAATTAGTGCCTTCGGAAAAGCACAAACAAAACCAACGCTGTTTATTTTGGTGGTTGGTGAAACGGCACGCGCTGATCACTTTGGCATTAATGGTTATGAGCGCGATACCACCCCATTGATTGCGCAGCAAGATATTATCAATTTTCCCAAGGTTACCTCCTGTGGCACTGAAACCGCCGTGTCGGTGCCCTGCATGTTTTCCGGGCTTGGTCGCAGCCACTATTCAGATTCCAAAGCCAAATCGCAAGAGGGTTTGCTTGATGTTATTAATCATGCCGGTATTTCTGTTTTGTGGCGTGATAATAATTCAAGTTGTAAGGGGGCTTGTAATCGGGTTGCGTACGAAGAAATGCAACATCTGCAAGTGCCGGAATTATGTAATGGGCGCGAATGCTTTGACGAGATTTTATTGCACCAGTTGAATGAGAGGGTTGCATTGACGGCCGGTAATCAAGTCATTGTTCTTCATCAAAAGGGTAGCCATGGGCCGGATTATTTTGAGCGTTATCCCCACGACAAAGAATTTTTCAGCCCTGTGTGTAAAACCAATCAGCTACAAAATTGTACCNNTCAAGACAAAAAATGATCAATATAATACTTCTTTAATTTATCTTTCTGATCATGGCGAGTCGCTTGGGGAGAATGGCTTATATTTGCATGGCATGCCTTATTCGATTGCACCTAAAGAACAAAAGCAAGTTCCATTTTTTATGTGGCTTTCAGTTAATTATGTTGTTGCTAACGAAATTGATAGTGCATGCTTACGGAACATCAGTGCCAACGCTTACTCCCATGATAATTTGTTTCACACGGTTATGGGAATGTTAAACCTGCAAACCGGAGCATACAATTCTGAGTTGGATATGGTGAATTCCTGCNNCATTCTGTACGTTAAGTAGCCCTTAAGTAATGCCCGCTAGGCTGTTATTCATGGGCTGTATTTTTCGTTTTGAAAAGTATTGAATAACCACTCCCGTTAGGATTTGTCGTGAATATATCACGCAACAGTCTTTCGTTATTCTCGGCTTTTTGTGCGTTTATTATTCCTGAGATACATTTAAATGCAAAGGAATTGCCTACTGCTTGCGCTACATCTGATTGCATATTGATAATGCCAAAAGCGGAGCAAAAAAATACGCCGCTTGATCCGGATGGTAATAATAAACCAATAAAAATCGACATCCATATTCATCCTATTTTTGACGAATCACTTCCTGAAGAAAACAACTTCCTGTTTCGGCTTGCTAATCGATTGCATATTGATACACATGCAAAGGTGGTTGCGCGCGATCTGCTGGTTGAGAACGGAGATTATCTTGATCACGCACTGCTCGCTGAAAGTGAGCGCATCTTGCGCACCAGACACTACTTTAATAGCGCGAGTGTAACCGCCGCTGAAGAGCGTGACGGGACGGTGGACGTTGATGTGCGTGAAGTCTGGACGCTCTTGCCATCAGTAAGTTATTCCCACAGTGGCGGAAAAACATCCTCGGGTTTTGGTTTGCGCGATTCCAATTTTTTAGGTTACGGAAAAACCGTAAGTATCGTCCACAATAGTTCCGCTGAGCGCAGTGGTGATTCATTTGATTACCTTGATCCTAATACGGGTTGGCACCAAACCACGTTAGGGTTGAGCTATGACAATAACAGTGATGGGCAGCGCAGGAAGCTTGAATTTATTCGCCCTTATTTTTCGCTCAGCACCGTCAATGCTGGCGGCCTTACCTACGAGCAATTTGATCGGGAGGACAGCGTTTATGATGCCGGGGAAATTATGTATGCCTACGGTCATAGCGGCGAGAAGCGCGAGTTTTTTTATGGCGCTAAATTGCCCTTTAGCGATAAACACAATATTCATCGCTGGAATATAGGATACACAGAAGAAGAGGATTTGTTTTACGGTTTGGCCGATGCTAGCCAACAGAGCTTGCCGAATGATCGCGATTTTAATACTGTCTGGCTTGAATACACCTATATCCAGGACGGTTATGTTGAAGCGAATAATGTCCGGCAAATTAATCGCATTGAAGATATTAATTTAGGCTTTCAGTCGCGCGCGCGTTTCGGTCGCGCCGATTCTTCCTATCCTGAATATGACGGAAGTTATCAATTTACCCAAGACCTTAGTCAAGGTTTTCTTCTTAGTCCGGCGAGTTTGCTACTGACCTCCATACACATAGATGGTCGTTACAATCAGGGTAGCGTTTACAATGGTCTCATCGAAGGAAAAATGGCCTATCACTGGCAAAATTTCTCCGCTGGCCAATTCTATGTTTTGTTAGAAGGCGCGCGTGGTTTACGGTTGTTTGGAGATAAAGAATTAAGTTTGGGCGGCGATACGGGCCTGCGTGGTTATCCTGCATTTTACCAGGCAGGCGACAAGCGTTACTTATTGACACTTGAGCAACGTTTTTATGGCGAGAAAGAATGGTTTTCGCTATTTCATATGGGTTATGCCGTGTTTTATGATCAGGGGCGTGCATGGGGGTACAGCTTGATTCCACAAAACCAAACCGGGCAGTTACGTGATGTCGGTGTTGGCCTGCGAATCTCTGGTACACGTACTGGCAGTCGCGATGATAGCGGGCATAATGTATTGCATATTGACTTGGCAACTCCGCTTGATGGCGGTGAAGATGCATCTCAACTGCAGTGGTTAGTTAAAGTTAAAAGTTCGTTTTAATCAGCTTTCAATAAAAAAACTTATATCTACTACAGCGATAATAAATGTGAGAATAAATAATTGTCCCCATCGTATGTATCGCTTGCACAGAGCGATAAATATCGGATCGTTAGTCTGTGCAAAAGAGTGGGACATTATGTAGCGGTATAACGCCAAGCTTGTCGTATTGTCCTGTTGTTCTTCATAGAGTTTGCATTCAGTAAAATACTGGGGCAGGTTTTTTTCGGCGTAGTGGAGGATCGCGCTGCGTAAGTACGCGGTGGAAAAAACCATTAGCAGCAAGATGCAAAAGGTTGCATAGGGTGCTATTTCAAACAGCGGCGTAGTGAAGTTATACATAATTGATCACCCACGGCAATGATAGAAGACGTATTTAACGATGCGTTAAACGGACATTGCTTTGGATTCTATCGATCAATTATTACGTGAAGCTTAAAGGAGTCAACTTTTAGGGCCGTTTCAGGTGAGCAGAGGTAATGACTGCTTCAGGTCGGTCATTTTTTTGTGCAAAAAACGGCGCTCGGGTTCCTGCGCAGTGAACTCCAGCGCCATTGCATAGGCCGCACTGGCGGCCTCAATCTTGCCCAGCTGTGCTAAAAAATCAGCGCGCGCGGCATGTAGCAGGTAGTAGTCAGTAAGTTGCTTACGGGCGAGCAGGTCGTCGAGCAGGGTCAAGCCAGCAGCGGGGCCATCGCGCATGGCGATGGCGACAGAGCGATTGAGCTCGATAACGGGGGAGGGGTTGCGGTAGAGGAGTAAATCGTAAAAGCCGACAATTTCCTGCCAATCGGTTTGCGCAAAGCTGGGTGCTTCGGCGTGCAGTGCGGCTATAGCGGCTTGCAGGCAATAAATATCCGCGCTACCGCTGCCTAAGGCGCGCCTAATTAACGCTGAACCCTCCGCGATTTGGTCGCGATCCCACAATCTTCTATCTTGATCTTCCAGACGAATTAAATCGCCCTTGTTATCGATACGCGCGTTGCGGCGCGAATCCTGAATCAGCATTAATGCGAGTAAGCCGAGCACTTCCGGATCGGGTAATAAATTGGCGAGCAGTCGACCGAGGCGAATAGCTTCCCGCGCCAGTTCCTGACGAATTAATTCCGTGCCCGATGATGCGGAATAGCCTTCGTTAAAAACCAAATAAATAACATGCAGCACTGCGTCAAGTCGCTCGGGCAGCTCGCTGAGTGCGGGAATTTCGTAGGGGATCTTTGCATCGCGAATTTTATTTTTCGCGCGCACGATGCGTTGTGCCAGCGTGCTGGGCGAGGTTAAAAATGCACGCGCAATAGCCTCGGTCGTTAACCCGCAAATTTCGCGCAAGGTAAGTGCAAGCTGCGCTTCGGGCGCGAGGCTTGGGTGACAGCAGGTAAAGATAAGGCGCAATTGGTCGTCTTCGATATGCTCATCAGACCACTCTTCTTCCTCGCTGTATGTCTCTTCCAATTCTTCGGCGACATCATCCAGTGATGTATTAAAACGCGCGCGGCGGCGAATATGGTCAATCGCTTTAAAACGGCCCGTGGATACTAGCCAAGCGCGCGGGTTGTTCGGCACGCCATCAATTGGCCACTGTTGCAGCGCAGCGGCAAATGCATCCTGCAGGGCTTCTTCGGCGAGATCAAAATCTTTCAGCAGGCGAATTAACGTCGCCAGTACACGGCGTGACTCGCTGCGGTAAATTCCATTGATTAAGGCTTCAATACTGGCGGGCATAAAATAATGTTGTCAGCAGGATAGATGTGGCTAAGGGTAGCCACTAAACGTGTCTGTGTTAAGTCCTAATATGTAATGATTTGCAGGAGTTTGAAATAGGTTTGGATTGCGTAGAAGGGTTTATAAAGGCGGATTTAATAATTTCCAGTTGCTAACTTCCGGGTGAAAAAAACCACATTCTTCATAAGCCCGTTGAATTATGTTTTTCTTTTCCAGTTCGGTTATTCCTCGCGCAAGTGCATTAAAAATTTCTTCGCCGAGTGGATGTTTTTTGCTAACTGGCCAATGGCGACTGCCGGGCAGGGCAACTTTAATGCCGGGAATGGGCACCAGCTCCAAACCGTCCACCATCACTTTCATATCGGGATTTACTTGAAAAGGTGCAAGAGTTACATCCGCACGTTTCGCTACTACCATACGTACGATTTGAACCCAGTAGGTGGAAAATTGAATTTTTCTAATCCCTAGGTCAGTCAGTGTTTTTACATCTGCATTCCAGTGGTTGTTAGATGCAGCGCTCAGACGACTAACTTTTTCAATCGTATTGGCTTGTAATGCACGTTGATTATCAGCGCGAGTATAGAGTCCGGCAATAAATTCACCTTCTTTTACTACCGCTGTCGTTTTAAACAAATGTGTGGAGTAGGGTTTTATATCTTCACGCCACATAAGTGCGCCGGACAGCGCGACATGTCCATCGGCTACTAACTTTAGAACACGTAAATAACTATTTTCGGGCCGCAGTGTGACTTTCGCTTCAAATCCACCCAAAGCCAATGCTTGTTGCAACAGGATAATTTCAATTACATCGCGCCGCGCACCCGGTCCGCCAAAATAATCAATAAGAAGTGGATCGCGTTCGCCGACAAATAAGTGATAGTCAGTGATGATGTCTTCATCGACAGCAGCAACAATCGTCGATGATGCAACAGCCAATTGTGGATATGTAAAAATAAGCGCCACTGCTACTGAAATCCAATAACCCTGCGCCAAAATAGAACGTAATAGTCGCTTCAAATATTATCCTGTGTCACTTGTATTGGGAGTGATAATGCTAAATGTTTATACAATTTTTTCTGTTAGGACAAAATACTCTAACAATAATGATATTGAAATAAATAACAAATTATAAGATATACCGCTGCATCATAGCCCAGCGCGTTGTGTCATGCACTTGCTTGCTGTAACCAATAAACCTTGTTTTGTATCAACAAACATTTCATGCTTTACGCGTAGTCTGTTAGCTCTCAATTCTGCCTTTTTCAATCACAGATCAGAGGTTAAAATCATGAGTAAAAATATTCTTCTGATTCAAGGGCATCCAGACGTTCAACAACATCATCTCTGCAACGAACTGGAGCGATCCTATGCCCGAGGCGCGACTGATGCTGGTCATGAAGTTCGCCACGTCAATGTCGCCGCAATCGATTTTCCGTTGCTGCGCAGCCAGCAGGAATGGGAACATGGGTTACTACCCGTCAATTTGAAGCCCGCACAAGATGATATTTATTGGGCTGAGCATATAGTGTTCTTTTTCCCGCTCTGGCTCGGTGATATGCCTGCTGTGCTCAAAGGCTTTTTAGAACAGGTCGCCCGGCCCGATTTTGCATTCACATCCGATGGTAAAAATCCCTTCGCGCAAAAAGGCCTAACCGGCCGCTCGGCCCGCGTTGTAGTCACTATGGGGATGCCGGCATTGGTTTACCGGTGGTATTTTCGCGCGCACAGTTTAAAATCATTAGAGCGCAATATTTTAGGTTTTGTTGGCATAGCCCCAATCAATGAAACCTTGATCGGCAATGTCGGTAATATGGACGAAAAAACCGCGCAGAAGTGGTTTGCGAAGATGCAAAAGTTGGGTGAGGGCGGGGAGTGATTATTCTTTTCAGTTTTTCTGTTCTCGTTCCCAAGCTCCGCTTGGGAACGCATATGCAATTAATATCCACTAAGCATAAATTTCAAGATTGGTTCCCTCAATCGCACACACATCCTTAATCGATTCACGCGTGGCCATCACGCGCAAATATCTGCCTAAATTTGGAAACGATAAGGGTGGTTGTTTAAGCCCGCTACCCCAGTGCAGCAACATAATCAAGATAAAGTCGCATGCACTGATGTTATCACCCAATAAAAACTCTTTGCCTTCCAGTTCTTTATCAATTAATGCCAGCATCTGCGTAACACGTTGCTCTTGCGCTTGTTTTATTTCCTCATACCCCGAGGTCGCCGCTGTGTGTTTTTGCGGATAGAAATAAACCATTAATTCAGGCTGTAAAGACGCATTCAAATAAAATAACCATTGATAAAATCTGGCTCGTGCTAAAGTGCCAATTTCAGGAATCAGGTTTTTTTCAGGATGTTGTTCACACAAAAATAAACAAATAGCTGCACTTTCATAAATTGGCTCGCCATCAAAAACTAATGTGGGGATTCTGCCGGTGGGGTTGAGCTTTAAATACTCAGAGTTTTTCTGCGCTTCGGTTTTCCGGTCTACCAGAATCAATTCATAATCCAATTGCATTTCTGCCAACAGCATATGTGGTGCCCAGCTGGCGTTGCGGGGGTAGTAAAATAGTTTGTATAAACCAAGTTTGGTTAAGTAAGGATTTTGACGGGATTTAAATTTTGAAAGATTATATTCAGGTTCCATATTTAGTTCTTCTTGCTCTTAACTGGTTATGACATATGGTTACAGTGTAGGTTATGCCATAAAAAGTAAAAAGCCCAAGGCTCTCACCTTGGGCTTTTCATTTTCTAGGTTCGATCTAAGCCTATCGCGGCTTCCCCCGCACCAACAACTGCTGTAATGCAATAAAGCAGAAGAGTAATAATCCAATCACAATTTTTGTCCACCAACTGCTCAGGGTTCCGTCAAACGAAATATAGGTTTGCACTACGCCCATGATGAGCACGCCCATCAAAGTACCGAACATATAGCCGTAGCCGCCGGTTAATAATGTCCCGCCGATAATGGCAGCTGCGATGGCTTGCATTTCTGCGGCGGTAGCATTATTGGCGTTTCCTGCCCCTGTATGCAGCAGATAGACATAACCGCCGATTCCGGATAGCAATCCGCACAGCAAA